>JANPJL010000229.1:0-2684 GCA_031425495.1 Acidobacteriota bacterium | reverse complement strand
TACTTCTCGCCGAAGCCAACATCCCGTACGACATCGTCTTCGAGATGGAAGAGGTCAACAGCGAGTTCAGCGGCACGGACGTCTCGTGGGTCATCGGAGCTAACGACATCGTCAATCCTTCCGCGATGGACGATCCCGGTTCGCCGATCGCCGGCATGCCGGTGCTTCACGTCTGGGAAGCCCGCGACACGATTGTCATGAAACGCTCGATGGCCAGCGGCTACGCCGGCGTCGACAACCCGCTGTTTTATAAAGAGAACACATTGATGTTGTTCGGTGATGCGAAGAAGGTCGTAGATGAGATATTGACGGCGATGAGGGCGTCGTAACATGGGAGACCGGAGACCGGAGACTGGAGACAGGAGACAGGAGACAGGAGCAGGGAAAAAGCCCATCCTCAATGGTAGTCGGTAGAGCGCGTTTGCGGGCGGTAGTACGAATGTCTCGTCTGGTTATTCGCTCCTTTCACTCATCTCGACTAACGCCAATCGCTCCACGATATTTCCCTTTTCGATATGCTCCTCGATGATCTCCGCAACGTCATCCGCCTGTACCTGTCCGTACCAAACACCTTCGGGATAAACCAGGACGGCCACACCGATCGAGCAGAAACCGACCGAGCCGCAGTCTGTAAGCACAACCACGCCTAAAGGGTTCCGTCCCTTCGATTCCTTTCCCTGACGCAGGCCTTTCTCTTCCAGGATCCGGACGAACTCGGCCTTCACTTCAGCACTGCCCACTTGAGAGCACGACTTTCCATTGCAGACGAAAACGTGCCGGTTTATCGGGGCTTTCATTATGGGGGCGAGCTTTTCGAGCTGCTCGCGGTCGTCGATGAATTTCGGCTTGGACATTTATATACTCACGGTCCCAAGAGTCGGGTTTATCGCTTTTTTTATTCTGCCACGAACCTCCGGGGAATTGCATCGAAGACCAGATGCTTGTGGTAGAATCTCACTTCGCAAACGGCGGATAGCTGACCAAGAATATCGGCATCCGACGCATTAATGGCAGGAATTATTGTTCACATCGAGGTTGGGTCGGAGAAGTCGACCGAGGTCTTTTCGCAGGAGCGTCTGACGATCGGCGCGGATGCGACGTGCGACCTCCAGATCGAAACGACTCAGGTTAAGACCTCCGGCATCTGGCTCGAGTTGGAGGATACCGACGGTGTGTTCCGGCTGACCAAGTATTCCCCTGACCTCACACTGGCACTTAACGGACATCCAATACGACGCTTTGTCGGTATCAGCGATGGCGATATTCTCAAGGTCGAGAACACCGACATTACATTCTCATTTTTTGCTCCGTCCGTTAAGCCGTCTCTGATCCGCACAAAACGCGATCTGCCGCACGTCGCCCAGTTCATCGAATCCGCCGCCCTTGACGCAGCCACCTCGCCGAAACGTGATGACGCGAAAGCATTCCTTCGAGAGTTTTCGCGCGAACTGATGCGTGAGGTGAGTTGGACGACAAAGGCGATAATCTTCGTCCTTGCCATCGGATTTATCACGGGTGTGCTCTATCTTGGTTACGCTGTCAGCAATGAGCTCCGCCAGAACCGCGAACAGTCGGTGCGGCAGAACAACATCATCGAGCAGCTTGAAAAGCAGCTTGGCGTGACGAACAACCAACTCGGCGACCTCGAGAAAGCAAACTCGGATATCATCCGCACAGTCTCACTCGCACAGAATCTGCGTGTCGACTACGGCACGGGCGTATGCCTGGTTGTCGGCGTTTACGATCTCGTCGATCGAGCAAGCGGTAAGGTTCTGCGTTACCCGGACCCGCAGGCGTTCCGCCCGAATCCATATGAACCTGCGCCGACCGAAGAGGAATCCGGCGGCGGACAGACCACCCCGGCTGCGCAATCCGGTCTGACGACTGAAGGAAACGGATCACCGGTCGAGTACGATTTCATTGGGACCGGATTCCACGTCGGCGGCGGCTACATCGTCACGAACAAGCACGTCCTTCAGCCGTGGACCGAAGACGATCTCGTCAAGACGATGATGCGCGATTCGAAAGGGCGTGCCAGAATAAAGCGTCTCGTCATTTATTTTCCAAACTATCCCCAACCCTATCCGTTAAAGGTCCGCGAACTCGGCGGACGTGAGGATGTCGCGGTCGCTTCGATCGACGCTGCGGCGATGCCGGTGGAAATTCCCGCGTTACCGCTGGAGATCGATTCGTCCGCCGCGACGATCGGCAAGACGGTCGTGACGATGGGCTATCCGAGCGGCCCCGACCGGCTGCTGGCAATGGTCGATGATGATGAGGCGAAGTCCATCAATACGCGGTTCGGTAACTCGAGGCAAAATCTGATCAACTTTCTCGCACAGTCGCGCAAGATCGTACCGCTCACGACGCAGGGAGCGATAACCGATCTCGATGCGCGTCGCATCGTTCACGATGCAAAGACCGCCGAGGGTGGCTCGGGTGCTCCTCTGTTCGGCCAGACGGGCCGAGTGATCGGTGTGAACTTCGGCGTATTCACAGAGAACACGGCCGCAAACATGGCCGTCCCGATCCAGTTCGCGACAGATCTGCTCAGGAAGGCCGGATGGAAATCGCCGGAGGAAATTAAGCTGGAAGCGAATCAAGTCGCGGGTGCGAATACTAATACGGCACCGTCGAGTCAGTAGATTCTTGATCGTTGATGATTGATCGTCGATCGTGGCTCG
>JANPJL010000228.1:0-12134 GCA_031425495.1 Acidobacteriota bacterium | reverse complement strand
ACACGTGGTTCTCCCGGTCTGCCGTAGGCGACAGCCGTGACCTGTTCAAATGTGAGATTCTCGCCGTCGAGAACTATTTCAGCCATGTTCTTTCATCATCCGCCAAGGATTAGCCACAGAGCACACAGAGAGGTAAAGATCAACTATTGTGTCGCGGGAAGCTAGGCACCGCACCGGAACTATTTCTGTGTGTGCTCTGTGGCAAAAGTTTTTCCACCCTTGATCACCAAACCCGGTCGCATGCTTCCAAACTCATACGCCAGTTCTCGATAGTCTCTGGTCTCGACGATTATCATATCAGCAGCCTTGCCGACTTCGATCGATCCGCACCTCTCACCGAGCCCGACAGCGTGCGCTGCGTTGATCGTAGCCGCGTTCATCGCCTCAGCCGGAAGAAGCTTTTGATACCTGCACGCGATCGCCATTGCCATCGGCTGCGACGGACACGGCGCGGATCCGGGATTGTAGTCAGTCGAAAGCGCGACCGCGCAACCAGCGTCGATCAGTTTACGAGCGTCCGCAAATTCACTGCTACCGAGATTGAAGTTTACCGTCGGCGTGACAATACCGATAGTGTTCGATCTTGAAAGCAGATCGACTTCTTCGTCCGAGATCGCGTCAAGGTGGTCGATCGACACAGCTACCATCTCGATCGCGAGACGGCTGCCGCCTAGATTTGTAAACTCATCCACATGCGCTTTCAAGGCAAATCCTAACACTCGCGCCGTTTCGAGAACACGCCGCGACTGGTCCAGGTCGAAAGCATTCTTCTCGCAGAACACATCGGCAAAGAACGGACCCGGTATCTTAAAGTGCGTTCCCTGGTACCAGCTCCATGCTTTCGAAAGCATCTCGCCGCAGATCAGATCAACGTACGCATCGGTATTACCGTTGAACTCGGGTGGCACCGCGTGAGCGGCGAGGAACGTCGGAACGATATCGATCGCATGCTTGCGATCAATCTCTCCAATCACCGCAAGCATCTTCAGCTCCGTCCCAGTATCGAGACCGTAGCCGGTCTTGATCTCGCACGTCGTCGTCCCGCAAGCGAGCATCTTGTCGAGTCGCTCCAGAGCCTGCTCGACTAAATGGTCGACCGATGCCTCACGCGTCTTTCTCACGGTCGAGATAATCCCACCTCCAGCCGCGAGAATATCAAGATAGTCCGTCCCCTGGATCTTCAACTCAAACTCATCGAGACGATCGCCGGCAAAAACAATGTGAGTGTGTGGATCGACAAAGCCCGGACAGACCACACGGCCCTCGGCATCGATGATCGAGTCAGATTTAAACTCGCGGAGGATCTCCTCGGAAGTCCCGACGCCGGCCACCTTCCCGTTAGCTACAGCAACTGCTCCGTCCTCGATCAGTCCGACATCGCGCATTGCCTCGCCACGTTTTGGCCCGGCGGGTGACGCACAAGTAACGAGCTGGCCGATATTGTCGATCAAAAGATCAGCTTGCATTGCGAGTCGTTTTGCGGGACGCGATCAGCATCTTTTGAAGCTCTTCGCAATCGGACAGCAGCGACGAAGCCTGGTCGCCGGAGATCTGCTCAATATCGCGAAGTAGTCTGATCCAGTAGTTTGCCTTGAAAGCCTCTTTCGCCGCAACACCAAGCCGCTGACTAAACTCAGACCGGTCCTCGCCTTGCCGAGCCTCTTCGACCAACGCACAAATAGCTGTTCCCGAGTCGAGAACCTTCCTCGATAGAACAAATTCCTTTTTCTGTTGGGTTAGGTACTCGCTAAGCCGGACTATTCTCAGTGCAAACGAGTAGGACTTCTCAAGCAATATGCTGGAACTCATTGTGGGAAATGCCTCCAAATAGATTTTAGATTCGAGATTTTAGATTCTAGATGAACTATCTAAAATCTCGAAACTAGAATCTAGAATCTATTCGGAAAGCGCGGCGCTAAAAATTCTTCTCGGCCACCTTGTCGTGAAATTCGTTGCTCAGCATCAGCGATGCTGAGCCGAACCATGGGACATACTCGACCACGAGGACTCCGGCTTTCACGGTCGGATCCGTCTCGGCCAGTAGCTTTGCCTCTTCGACTGTCGCGACGGCGAGGATGAACAGACCTCGATAAACCTTGTTTGGATCGTTGAACGGACCGGCCACTGCGAGCTTACCTTCTTTGGCAAGTCGGCTCATGTTGTCGAAGTGCCCTTTGAAGAGAGCCTTGCGAGCGTCGCCAACCACCTCCGAATCCTTTGGACCCGTCTTTAAGATGGCGAGGACATAACGACGCATGCCGTTCTTATCCGCCCCTACCTTTTTTGCAAGCTCAGCGTCGAACTTCGGCGAGACGGGTTCATCCTTTTTAACAGGCGCTTGACCAAAGCCTACGAGTGACAACAGACCGAGCGTAAAAATTATTCCAGCTATACGAAAGATCATAACGATGCTTCTCCCAGGAAGAATTTTAGAGCGGAGTACGGACGCCGCATAGTTTGCCAAAAGAACACGCCGATTGTAGCGTAAGTATTTGCCGAACCAAAGAAAACTTATGACCCGAATTATTAAGGCTCCAACGGGGACAGAGCTGTCCTGCAAGAACTGGCTGATCGAAGCCGCATACCGGATGATCCAGAACAATCTGGATGCGGATGTCGCTTTCGATCCCGACAATCTTATCGTCTATGGTGGGCGTGGAAAGGCGGCGAGGAACTGGGAATCGTTCGACGCGATCCTGCGATGTTTGCGCGAATTGAACGAGGACGAGACGTTGATGATCCAGTCGGGTAAGCCGGTCGGCGTTTTTAGGTCCCACGCTGATGCTCCACGCGTGCTGATCGCAAACACCAACATCGTGCCGCACTGGGCGACTCAGGAGCAGTTCGACGAATACGAGCGCGACGGCCTGATGATGTACGGGCAGATGACCGCGGGTTCCTGGATCTATATCGGGACGCAGGGGATCTTGCAGGGGACGTACGAGACGTTCGGCTCTCTGGCTCGGACACACGGATGGGATTCGCTCGCCGGGCGTCTAGTTTTGACCGCCGGACTGGGCGAGATGGGCGGAGCACAGGCCCAGGCGATTACGTTCAACGGCGGTGTCGGGATTTTGGTCGAGGTTGACCCGCGGCGAATCGAAAGGAGATTACAGCTTAAACAAGTTGATGTGGCGGCGCGTGATCTGGACGACGCCGTCGAGATCGCCGAGGCTGCTATCGAGAAGCAAGAGGCAAAGTCCATCGCTCTGGTGGGAAACGCAGCCGACGTGCATTGGGAGTTGATCAATCGAAACATTGTTCCCGATGTCGTCACCGACCAGACGAGCGCGCACGATGTTCTCTATGGTTATATCCCCGTCGGACTGAACGTGGACCAGGCAAAGACGCTACGTGAATCCGATCCGGCCGATTATGAACGTCGAGCAATGGACTCTATGTCTCGTCATGTCGAAGCAATGCTGGCATTCAAAGAGCGCGGTGCAGTAGTTTTCGACTACGGAAATAATCTCCGTCAGAGAGCCCTCGACAATGGCATTGAGAACGCCTTTGATTACCCTGGCTTCGTACCGGCGTATATCCGCCCGCTGTTTTGCGAAGGTAAAGGGCCGTTCCGATGGGTCGCTCTGTCGGGCGATAAAGAAGACATTTACAAAACGGACAAGGCGATCATGAACCTGTTCCCGGACAACGATCATCTTTCGCGATGGCTGACGATGGCGCAGGAGCAGGTTGAATTTCAGGGACTGCCGGCGCGCATTTGCTGGTTAGGTTACGGCGAACGTGCGAAGGCCGGATTGAAATTGAACGAGATGGTCGCGAGCGGCGAGCTCAAAGCCCCGATCGTGATCGGTCGCGATCACCTCGATTGCGGATCGGTCGCATCGCCTAACCGCGAGACCGAGTCGATGAAAGATGGCTCGGACGCCATCGCGGACTGGGTCTATTTGAACGCCATGATAAACGTCGCCGGCGGTGCGACGTGGGTGTCACTGCATCAAGGCGGGGGTGTAGGGATCGGATACTCGCTCCACGCCGGTCAGGTTATCGTCGCGGACGGAACACCGGAAGCCGCTAAAAGAATTGAACGGGTTCTAACGACGGATCCGGGTATGGGGATCATCCGTCACGCAGACGCGGGCTATGACAAGGCGATCGAGTTCGCAAAGAAGAATGATGTCAAGCTCCCCACCGTAGAATGATGCGTTCCGACATTCAGTCCGGATTCTCCTTTACATACTTCTCCAACTTCGCCTTATCGGCGTAGTCCGGAACCTTCAGAAGAAAAGCTTTGTATTCGCGAGCAGCGAGATTTTTTGCGCCCGCGAGTTCGTATAGGCGTGCGATCAACAAGTGGCAATCGGCCATGCCGACAGGGTCGAGCTTGATCGCCTGGTTAAGAGCTTCGACGCCAAGGTTGCCCTGCTTTGCCTGCAGATAAGTTTCACCGAGAAGCCGGTATGTATCTGCAGACTCCGGTTCAAGCGAGACAGCGTGCTTGTGTATTTCGATCGCAGCTTCGGGCTGTTTCTGCGCAATGCGCAGTTTCGCGACGCTGATCCAGGCGGGAGTGTACTCGATCTTTAGGGCGAGCGACTTGCGGAATGCAGCGTCAGACTCAGCGAATGCGTTTTGCTTTAGATAGAGCGATCCGAGAATAGACCAAGCGATAAAGTCAGCAGGGTCGATCGCGACGATCTCTTTCAGATAGCCTGCTGCCATCTCAAGGTCTTTCGCCTTTTCGGCAGTCGCAGCTTTCGCGTAGAGCGGTACGGTCTTTTCATTTCGCCGGTGTGAGAATTTTCCAGAGATGGTGCCGGGAGGGACGGATCGTTGATCCGTATTAGCGTAGACATCGAAATCCTCCCGTTGCTGAGCCCCACCGAAACTCGGGAGCGACCGCCGAGTAATCTCGATCCCATCGACTTCGATCGTTAGGGTTCCACCGCTACCGGATCTCTTAAAGCAATAACTACCCGTTTTTGAAAGGCTGAGCCTTCTGGAAGGATTGTCCCGGTCGGAAAAGATAACTGTGACCCGAGGTTTAGCACCGGAGTCGAAACCACTTAGAACGACCTTTCCGTAAACATAGGGCACTTGTGCCCACGGCAGGTCAAGTGATGGGATGACTCCGAATTCCCTGCAGATGTCATCGACCTGCGCTCGAACCGATAGAGGTAAGAGCACCAGCAACGACGATAGGATAATAGCGAGCGGAAGCTTATTCATCACCGTTCGCTAGAGATAATTCAATCTGGATATGAAGTCAAGCAGGTTGTCACAGGGGCCTTTGCACGGCCCGCGGGTATATCGACCTGTCCACCCGCCGATCGCCGAAGCTTAGATCACATGCCGACGAGATAGCCCGAAAGTACCATACGACTGTTTAGGATCGGAGTCGCTGTAAGCTTCCTCGGAGGACTGAGTTGACTCCACCAATCTCCGTATTCTGTCGTATATAAAATTTCATTGGGTGAGTGATCGTGAGAAATGTGATGTTGTTGTTTAGACTCGGTACAGTTCCCCTCCGAACTATTTATTGAATTTTGAAGCGGTCCGAGTGGACGTACTCAAAAGTAACTAGCAAATAAAAATAGCATCCACTTCGGCATCGAGCGAGCGCAAAAAAGCCGTGAAAGCTTAAGCTCCCACGGCGTATCGTTAAAATAACTAGCTAACTAGTAACGTCGAACCTTGCGGTAACGTCGTTTCTTCTTGTTCAACTTGTACGTGTAGAGAGCCGAACCGCCAGCACCGATACCAGCACCGATCAGGGCTCCCTTTCCACCGCCAGCGAGACCGCCGATCAAAGCACCGGCGCCCGTACCCGCCGCTACATTGATGCGATTGCGGTGACGTCTGTAATAGCTTGGCTTTGCAACCCGAACATAACGGACACGTCCGTTTCGGACGACACGGCGTGTGTAGTAGCTCTGTGCCTGAGCTGACAGGCTGTCTGACGACGCGGGTGCTGCGAACATAAACAACCCGGTGATCAGAGTCATGATTACGAAACTTATTATTGATTTTCTCATTACGTATTGGATCCTCCCAAATTTGTAGTCAAATTATGCAGAGAGAGTTACGCTTTAGATCAAAGCAATCACGGTGCCACCGGTATAAGCGTACGACATTGATGCACAAGTATTGCGAATCGGTTTTAACCCTTGATTGCACTATAATATCTTTATGTCCAACATCTTCCAAGACACTTCACGACCGAATGCCGATCTCTTGTATTCGAGAAAAGACGCCAATGATCCGCGCCTCGGCGAAGTCGTCCGCGTGGACGAAAAGGATTACTCATCAGCCGATATCGTCATTATCGGATGCCCGCAGGACGAGGGTGTGCGACGAAACAACGGCCGACCGGGTGCTGCCGGAGCTCCCGACGCGATTCGCGAACAGTTCTATCGGCTGACACCATTTAACATCAAGAAGCGCATCTTCGATCTCGGTAATGTAACGCTAGGTCGTACGCTCGAAGAGACTCACGAAGCTCACTTCGCGGTTGTGAAACAGGTATTGCTTGATGGAAAACAGGTGATCGTACTCGGTGGCGGGAACGACGTGTCATATCCTGACGGACGCGCGATGAGCGAGGTGTTCGGACGCGACAAATGGATCGGGATCAATGTAGATTCTCACCTCGACGTCCGTCTGGCTGACGAGAGAAACAATGGAACCCAGTACCGACAGCTTCTGGACGAAGGCTTTCTGTTGCCAGGATTCTTTTACGAGGTCGCGTATCAAACTCATTTCGCATCGCCCGTATACTACAAATACCTACGCGACCTCGGCGTCCACCGTATTAGCCTCGAGCTTCTTCGTTCGCGCGAACAGGCCGATATAGAGTTGAAAGAGAATATCCGGCAGCGTTTTATCGGTCAAAGCTCGTCACTGAATACGTTTTTCGGATTCGATATCGATGCCGTGCGTGCGTCGGATGCTCCGGGATCCTCAGCCCCGTCACCGCTAGGTCTGCGTGCCGGCGAGTTCATAACGCTCGTTAAGTATGCCGCGTCATTGGCGAATACAAGGATGATCGAATTTAGCGAGGTGAATCCGGAGTACGATATAGGCAACATAACGGCGCGTCTCGTTGCGATCGGGATGCACCGGTTTATTTCGCATGTGGCGTGAACAAAAAAACCGGCCTTGCGGCCGGTATCTCTCGAACAAGTAGTAAAGCTTAGGCTGTAACCGATCGGCCCGTCGCCATTCGATAAATCGCCAGAACTACGATAGCTCCGATTATCGAGGATATGAAACTCGGAATGCTGCTTCCGATATCGTTAAAGCTGCTGACCATGGGATAACCAACGAAGGTTCCGATAAAGCCGCCTACCACAGCTCCAACGATTCCGAGAATGATCGTTAAAGCGAGTCCGCCTCCATCTGCACCCGGCATTATCATCTTCGCAAGATACCCTGCCAAAAATCCCAGTACCAACCAAACCAATAATGAAATCATTTATCTTCCTCCTCGATTATTTAGATCGACCTCGCAGAAACGGATTTTCTGGCGGGGGTTAATCTTTATGTGAATTACGGGGTTCGTAAATGCAAACTTAGTGCCATACATCGTTTTCCGAAAGATTAATCTTTAGAAATGCGATATCTGAAGTCTAGCACTATCAAAGCGTATTTTTCTGATACGTTTAGCAGATAGCTTGACAGTGAAACAGGTGTTTGGCATTCTTGATTTTCCCTTTGGGGATGTAGTCTCTTAGCTCAGTTGGTAGAGCATTACCTTGACAAGGTAGGGGTCAGCAGTTCGAGTCTGCTAGAGACTACCATCAATCCTTGGAAAACGGCACGTCTTCACTTTTTGAAGTTGAATTTGTGCCGTTTCTATTGCCATAACCCTCCAATTATTCCTCGGAGATTAGTGCGAAAGTAACCTTGCAACGTACAAAAGACCAAACCTCCTCGAAGCAATAACCCAAGGTTCTTGACTACCATTTCCGCCGCACGTACTTGTTGTGTCGCTCAATCCGGCTGAAGCAGAAAAGACAATTTATTTATTCCTTTCAGGATAGCTTCAACTTGGAAGGGTTTAAGCGAGGCGGCGATTACATTTCTAGGCAGATTCCAAGTAAGTATCAATTCCAACCAATGTCCAGATGTGTTTCAGGTACTTTAATCCTTCGAGGCGAAGAGCATCCGCTGCGAAGCAAGTCCGATCTCCTGTCCGGCAAATCGGTGAGCGATAGGTTCGATGTGAACGTCCGTGAAGCCGTGTCGTTGGACGAATGAGGCGTATTCGTTCTCCGATCGACCAAAACAGTGAAGTCCATACCGATACTTGATTCGACCTTTTATCGAGGTGTCGTTCTGCCACTCACTTTGGCTTTTCCACACTTCATCGCAGAGTTGAATGTGAAGAATAAGACGGCCGCCGGATTTCAGCTTTCTTTGACAGGTGGCAAGCACTTTTTCGAGGACTTCGTCCGTGAGGTGCTGGACGACAGCGAACGAATAAACGGCGTCGATGGTCCCGTCCAGGATCTCCGATAATTCACTTTTCCCATTGATGTAGTGGATGTTGTCGGCGCCGTTGATGATCCTCGCACACGCCAGCGCACCGCTGGAGATATCAACGCCATAAACTCTCGTCACGAACGGGGCGACAGCCTTCGCCAAATATCCGGGACCGCATCCATAATCGATTACCAAAAACGAAGGGTCAAGCTTCGATCGGAGAAGCTTATCAACGATTTCTTCCCGCGACTGGGCGATCGTTTCAGAAATATTTTCGAGAAACTCGTGGTCCGTCGTTTCCGCTAGGCCCATATTCTCTTGGTCGATAAAGTAGTGCGGGCTCAGAGACAAAATCCTGAGAGCCCAAACACCCTTTTTTGATCGCGGCACCCTGCGCAGGAACGTTTCGACCCAACGCGCGCCAAGAAAGTTCTGCGGCTCACGTCTGAGAGTTAAAGCCCATTTAACCAAGTTGGAAGGTCGGGACATAGGAGATGATAGTCGACTGTTTTGGTACGGAGACCGCTTGAAAATAGTCGGCGCTGTGTTAGATCAAGCGAGAAAGAAAAGATTCTGATCGTTCAATTATACGTAGAAGCGGTCAAACCATGAATCGCACGTCAGCCTTCCGATATTCAATCGAACCGGCGTTCCGAACGCTTTCATCCCGGAGTACGCCGCTGGCAACTATTTCGGCCACCGAAGCACTCCGATTCGTGAGAGACTCATCAGAACTTCCAGGTCTTCCAGGTTTTCGCGTCACGGCGTAACTTCATCGCCTCGATATACTCAGTATACCGTCCGGATACTCATCCGCTCCACCCTGTCAGACACGTTCACCATACAGGTTCGCAAATGCACTAGCCAGCCGCCGAAGTATGAGCGAAGACTTGGTTCACGTGCGCGGGTCGTCCGCTGCGCCCATCCTCACGTGGCCAGCCCGCCGGCAAAAGGTTGTGCTGGGCCATGCGACCGATTTGCAGCCCCTTCATCGTCAACCATTGCCGATTGTGCCGACGGGCTAGTGGCGGATAAGGAGATCAGGGAACTCCCCCGGACCGTGACCGTCGCGTAACGTCGTATCTTCGATTTCTTGAAGGGGGATCGGCGGGCCTAACCTTCCCCCGAATCCTTCCCCCAACTTAATGTATGTGGCCGCAACTTCGAAACTGGGAAGAAACGCAGTCATCGGCCCCAAGCCGTGGATGCGTAATTTCCTTGACTGAGAAATTCGATGATCGGGAGCGAAATCAAGGCTTTCGATATCTGAACAGGCTGCTGCGTGGGAATGGATTGGTGCCCACACGACCCGTCCGTGCCGAATAAGTTACCTTGGGAGCTTGAGTTTACTGGGCCTGGCAGCTACAATTCTAATGCTTGAACGACACGCGGCTGCCTTCACAGGTCGGCCGCTTACAATTTTTTCGATACGATGCTTTCAAAGAACTTTGCTGTTACTAAAACTACTACGACCCGCCTCTAACGGCGGGATATAGGTTCAGCAAACTTAAGTTTGCTGAACTCATTGGCAAAGTCGCTCTTATCGAATCTGATCTTAGTAAGTAGTAGTGCACGAGTAAATCGTGAATCGTAAATAGGAAATAGATAAGAGCAACTCGGATTTCCGGGCTGTCTACGCTCTGTGGCTTCACTATTCACGATCGACTATTGACGATTTACTAGTTATGAGCGAGATAAAAGTAAAATTTGGCGATGTTCAGCGAAGCATTCCCGCGCCCGCAACAGTTGCGGATGCGATCAAGGCCTTCGATCGAGACGTTCTGAAAAAGTCTCTGGCGGCCAAGGTCAACGGCGAGGAAGTGGATCTGAGTAAGCAACTGACTGGAAACGGTCAGCCGCTAGCGATCGAACCCATTACCGCCGACACGCGGGACGGACTTGAGGTAATTCGTCATTCGACGGCCCATCTACTGGCCGCGGCGCTCCTCGATCTGTTCCCGGGCACGAAACTCGGGATCGGTCCGGCATTAATGGACGATCCGCGATACGGCTATTTTTACGATGTAATTGCGCCCCGAAATCTTACGGAGGAAGATCTGCCGGTCATCGAGAAAAAGATGAAGCAGATGGCGAAGCAGAACCTTCCCTATCGCCGCGAGGATATTGAGAAAGGAAAGATCCTCGATCTCTTCGAACAGCGAGACGAACCTCTGAAGCGCGAATTGATCGACGAGAAGGTCGAAGACTCGGCAAGCGTCTATTACATCGACAGTTCGTCGTTTATAGATTTCTGTATCGGACCGCATGTCCCGCATACCGGCAAGTTGCTGGCATTCAAACTCCTTGCAATATCCGGAGCTTACTGGAAAGGCGATGCGAATAATCAGCAGATGCAGAGGATCTACGGAACCGCATTCGCCAAGCAAGACGAGCTCGATGCGTGGGTCAAGCAGCGTGAGGAGGCCGAAAGACGCGACCATCGTCGTTTGGGTCGCGAGCTGGATCTGTTCTCGATCGACGACGATTACGGCCAGGGCCTTATCCTCTGGCATCCGAAGGGCGGCATCATTCGCAATGAGATGGAGCGGCTCCTCAAGGACGAGCTTGAAAAGCGTGGCTACAGCTTTGTATTCACGCCCCATATTGCGAAGCGCGACCTCTGGGTGACCAGCGGACACGAAGGTAATTATTCCGACTCGATGTACGCACCGACCAGCATCGAGGATGAGGAGTATCGCCTCAAGCCGATGAACTGCCCGTTCCACATCGGCATATACAAATCGAGTCCGAGATCTTACCGCGATCTGCCGCAACGATATTCCGAAATGGGCACGGTCTACCGGGCTGAACTTTCGGGAACGCTTCATGGATTGATGCGTGTTCGCGGCTTTACCGTCGATGACGCTCATCTTTTCGTGCGGCCTGACCAGGTCCAGTTCGAGGTTGCGGATTGTCTAGATTTCGCGATCAAGGTTTTTGAGACCTACGGGTTTGAGACCGTGAGATTCGAGCTGTCGGTACGAGGCGCAGCTGAGAACAAAGGTTATCTCGGTGCGGACGAAGATTGGGCGCAGGCCGAGGAACAGCTCGCAAGCGCTCTGAAAGAGCGAAACATCTCGTACGAACGGATCGAAGGCGAGGCCGCGTTCTACGGTCCGAAGATCGATATCAAGATCGAAGATGCGATCGGCCGAATATGGCAGCTCGGAACTATCCAACTTGACTTCAATCTGCCCGAACGCTTTCAGCTCGAGTACACGGCCGAGGACAATCTAAAGCGGCGGCCGATCATGATCCACCGTGCATTGTTCGGTTCGATCGAACGATTCTTCGGAGTTTTGATAGAGCATTACGCAGGTGCGTTCCCGTTATGGCTCGCTCCGGTACAGGTTACGGTCTTGCCGATCACCGACCGTATCAACGATTACGCGGAGACTGTCGCACGGGAATTAAGAGAGGCCGGTTTTCGCGTTGAAGCAAACACAAGATCTGATAAGATCGGTGCGAAAATTCGCGACGCACAGCTTCAGAAGATTCCGTACATGCTTGTGCTGGGAGACCAGGAGCTCCAGGACGGCACAGTAGCAGTTCGCGAAAGAAAACAGGGAGACATCGGCGCGATGTCATTGGCAGAGTTCAAGGAGATCATCACCCAGCAAAAGCTGCTTCGGTCTCTCTAAGAACGGTATTTAACAATAGGAGGCGCATATCGCTAGAAGATTTGGTGG
>JANPJL010000227.1:0-1523 GCA_031425495.1 Acidobacteriota bacterium | reverse complement strand
GCGGGTGTTACTGATGGGGTCGACGGCTTTCTTGCTCGCCGCTTCAATCAGGAATCCGAGCTGGGCACGATCATCGATCCCATCGCCGACAAGCTGTTGATGACGACGGCGTTCATTATTTTGACGATGCCGAATGTGCTTTCACCGGTGCGTCATCTACCCGTCCCGTTCTGGGTAACAGCTGCGGTTATCGGTCGCGACGTGCTGATCATCGCCGTCGCCGGTGCGATCAACATCATGACTGGTTTCAGGGGATTTAAACCGTCCTGGCTCGGGAAGCTCAGTACGCTCGTGCAGGTAATAGCGGTCGGGATGATCTTGCTTGCGGCAGTGACGGGTTACGGCTTCTACCTTCCGACCACATACTTCATCGTGGTCCTACTCGCTTTCGCCTCCGGCTTTCACTACGTCTTCCACATCGCTCGTCTAATGCGCGAGTCCGATGACGTTCCCCAGCCGTGACGAAGTTCTTAGCCACCGTTCCGCGAAGCCAACTCAATTGCAGCAAGCAGCTCTTCGAAGTTTACCGGCTTCGCGAGGTGTGCGTGGAATCCTGATCCGAGTGCCCGCTCGCGGTCTTCGAGCGATGTATATGCTGTAAGGGCGATCGCCTTTAGCGCGGCGTTCCGTCCACCATCGGCACGCATCCGGGCGACAAGTTCGTATCCATCCATCTCGGGCATTCCGATATCCGTGATCATCAAAGTGAAATCCCGTTCGGCCAGATGCCGTAACGCGACCATCGCACTTTCCGCGGGAGTCACCTCCGCCCTTTCGTTCTCAAGAAAGATCTTCACGGGCGCCAGATTTTCGGCATCATCGTCGACGAGCAGGATCACAATTCCCGCAAGCTTTCCGGTCGGCTGGTGATCCTTCGTTCCCGCAGGATTCAACGAATCGTAAAAATCCGCTGCCAGCGGAATTCTTACGGTGAAGACCGACCCGCGGTCCTTGCCGTCGCTCTCGACCTCGATGCTTCCGCCATGAAGCTCGACTATGTTGCGGACGATCGTAAGCCCGAGTCCGAGCCCCGTGAAGTTGCGGCGGGCCGACGCATCAGCCTGCCGAAATCGGTCGAAGATGTGAGGAACCAATTCCTCCTCGATACCTACGCCGGAATCTCTTACGGTCAAAATTGATTCGGTCTCCGTCCGTGCCAGTGATATTTCGATACTTCCGCCCGACGGCGTGAACTTGATCGAATTCTGCAGCAAGTTCGAAACGACTTGTTGCAGACGGACTGGGTCCGCCGTGAGAAACACGGTATCGTCGTCGCAAGAAAAACTGTAGCTTTGGCCCTTCGCCTCGGCGAGCGGTTCTATCGTCTCGGAAACAGTTTTCACTACCGATATCAGGTCGACGAGCTCGGTCTCGATGCGCATCTTCCCGGAAATAATGCGCGAAACATCAAGCAAGTCTTCGATCAGACTACTTTGCAGCCGCGTGTTCCGTTCGATCACCTCGAGGGCCCGCTCGGAATTGTCCGCGTCGAGAACGCCGGCTTTCAACATCCGCACCCAGCC
>JANPJL010000226.1:0-7256 GCA_031425495.1 Acidobacteriota bacterium | reverse complement strand
CAAGGCTCCCATTCCGGTTGCCGCAAGTATCAGGGCGATCGCCATTCCCACTGTCACGTGATCGGGACCGATAATGCGCGCAAGTGCGAGCAGCGGATAGTGCCAAAGGTACGTCCCATAGGAAGCGAGCCCGATCGCGACCAGAGGAGTAGATTCCAGAACTCGCAGCACGGTGCCCGCTTGCGGTGCCGTCGCGGGCAAGAGTGAGCGGTAACGTCGCTCCGTCGGCGATGTCGAAAGTTCCGCGTGCTCCATCGCAAAACGCTCCACCGCGGTCATATCCTGCTGCTCGCGCAGCAAGTCTTCGACAAACGTCGGCAGCGGTGATGTGGAAGGAGCAATCATGAATCAATTCGGAGAGGGAACCACGGAATACACGGAGAACACGGAAAAGACTGAAGACACGGAATAAGGAAGGCAGAAACCAGTGCTTGCGGACCGCCGTATGGCGTCAACTATTTCTTGAAGATCTGCGAGCTGAGGCGGAAAAACTGGACAAAACCGATGATGGAGCCAACCACGATCCCGCCCACCATTCCCCACGGCGAGGTGCCAAGCAGAACATCGGCGCCCCATCCGAGAATCAGCATAAAGACGACCGCCGCAAAGAACGCGATGCCGGCGGACCAGGCAAGACCACTTTGCCGCACAGTTTCGCCCATCGAGGCGGGTTCATACGGAAGCTTTACGAAATCATCCGCGGTCGCGTCCGGCTCGGGCGGCTCATACGAATCGTACAAGCTTAGAACCGAACCCGCGCGCATAGGGGCCGCGGGCTTTGAGTCAACCTGAGGTTCGGGCTCGTCATCGCTCAAGAAGCTTTTGATCATCTGGTCCAAGACCGGTTCTACGGTAACGCGGGCGCGGTTACCGGAAGCGCATTTAAGAACGCGAATAACTTGTCCTGGACTTCCGGGTTTGTGACCAGCTTGTTATGGCCGACACATTGATACAGTTCGCCCGCGACGGGGATCGCCGTTTTACCAGCTGTTTTCCGGCTTTCGCCCGCGAGCGACGTTTTAGTGACGACGCTGTCACCCATACTGTAAATAACGGTCTTCATCTCTTCATCCTTAACCTTTTCTCCGTTCGACCGCGTGAACCCGTCCGCCTTGAAACGCGTCTCCCACCGGTTCTTCTTTTCGTCTCGAAGCAGTACAACGCCAGCGGGAGTGTCCTTGCAGTCTCCACCTATCAAATAAAACGCCATCGGGGGCTTCGCGTTCGAACCGGCGTTGATCGCGGTCTGAAACCGTTTAGCACGCGCGAGTGCCGCGTGAAAAAACGGTCGCGCATTTCTTTGTTCCGACGCGTCGAACTTCTTTGTGAAATCGGAATCCTGCCATATCGACCAGCCGTATTTCTCCCACGCAGCCGGATCATAAAGATCGATCGCTAACGGCTTCAGGTTTTCATCATACGCTCGCAAGGCTCCGTCATGCGGCAGCAGCTGATAGATCGACGGGATCGTGAAAGCATCGAATCGGCTGATGTCCTGAATGAACGGCAGATTCAACCCGCCTCCGATATAAGAGAAGCCGTTTAGCATGGAATTCAACGCCATGACCGATCCTTCGTTTGGCGTGCCGAGAAGGAAGATCTTATCGAGATGCCGGCTGCCGGCCCACGTTGGCTGCAGAGCACCGGCAGGTAGGTCGGCCTTTCCGTACATCGCCGCATATCGCGCAATGAGGCCGCCCATAGAATGTGCGACGATGTTGAATTTGAGATTCGGTTTACCGAGCCGTCGTTTCAGTGTTTCGATCTTGCGAATGAGAAGCTGCGCATTTTCGACGTTATCCTGACGCCAGTCATACGGAAAAACGTAAAACGTATCCTCCGAATCTTTTCGCGTGGCAGTTGCCCATTTAGCTTCTCTATAACCGCCCCGGGTTTCCAGAGCGTTGATCAAGCGCTCATAAACTTCGATCTCCGGCAGCACCTTGAAGAATTCAACTTTGCGAATGATGTCCTGGACGATGAGGTTGTCGCGGTTTCGTGAAAGATTTGGCGAGATCGGCAAACGCAGATCGTCGTCTTTTGCGCGGCGAGCCCTGAACCAGACCTGCTCCTTCGTTTTGCTGTTCACGAGGTCGGAGCCGGTCAGGCCCGGAATAATGATGATCGGAGTTTTGCCCGACGCAATCGGCTGGGCGGCGGTCGTCTGCCCGAAAACGCTGGGCGCTACGGCTAGAACCAACAAAAGCATCGACAGAAATCCTACCCTTTGTACGTTTTTCATATGGCTGGTTAGATGCACGGTTTTCAGAGATGCTGCACGAAAGGAACCAATTGCAGTAAATAATAGCACTTCTGCCGAACTATACGACGGAATTGTGCGTCTCGGCCGCTTACAATACCTTGGTCTTACGGGCTGAGATCATCTCATAGGTTGTGCCACGCCAGGTGATACGTCGCGAGATCAGAGCAGCAAAGCAGTTCAACAGAAACACGGGAGGCGTAAGCGACCAAAGGCTTATCTGTGGCAGAAACTGACGCCGGAGCTTCGCTTTGAATTGCGGCAGGACGAGTTCTACCGCCTTCATACGCACCCACGACTTGCCAATGCTGCAGACAGTCACGGCGAGCAGTATGAACATCGCCGCCACGACTGGAACATCGTTTCTCGCACTGAAGATCATTATCAAAAGTGCTGCGATCATCACGACCGTGAATAATCCCGATCCAAAGAACGACACTGCCCACAGCTTCGGCATGTAGACCCGCGTGATCTTCATTTGGCGGTTCGTGAATTCGAAAAGCTGATGCCCTGTCGAATTTTCGATCGAGGCGATCAGTGCCCGAGGTACAAAAACTATATCCAGTCCGGCCTCGTTCATCACACGTGTGACTGTGAAATCATCCGACACCGTGCCATGCCATCGATCGCGAATGTTTAGTCGGTCGAACACGTCGCGGCGGATGGCGGTTGATCCGCCCCAGCAAAAGTTCGTTGAACGGTTTGGCCCCAACGCGGATGCGATCGAAGCGTTCCACACGTTTCGCATCTCCGATGCGAACGTCTCACGCTCG
This sequence comes from Acidobacteriota bacterium, assembly GCA_031425495.1. GTDB lineage: Bacteria > Acidobacteriota > Blastocatellia > Pyrinomonadales > Pyrinomonadaceae > OLB17. The sequence goes on along the minus strand of JANPJL010000226.1, from coordinate 4,223 downwards.
GAAATAAACCATCGGTAGCCGGTGGCAGCCCCGACCTTCTCGTCGACGAGCGGAACGACGAGGTTTCGTAGCCAGTCACGTGACGGCCGTGCGTCTGAATCTACGAAAGCAAAAACCTCCGAACGATCGTCAGCGTGCAGAACGCCTTCGCGAAGATTCTCGACCTTCTGGCTCGATTCGGTCGCCTTCGAAGCAACAACCAATTTGACGTGTCGCTCCGCCTCGCGCCATGCCGATTCGATAACGACCGCTGCCGGGTCGTCTGCATCGTCGATGATAAATACAACTTCAAACTCCGGATAATCCTGCTGCAGAAGCGCGTCGAAATTCTCTTGCATTCCGTGATCGATGTCTTTGCACGGAGCGAAGATCGTGACGAACGGAGTGTGATCCCTCAGCGGTTTCGCGAGCTCCTGTTTGAAGTAGTTAAGATAATCGATCCCGCCGCGAAAGGATCTGTAGCTGAAGTAGATCAGCACGGCGGCGAGAATGTAGAAGAGATAGATCACCAGTTTTCAGTTGTCAGTTTTCAGTTTTCAGTTTTTCCGGAAAGCAATACGCGGATACGTTCGATGGTCGATCGTGTTGCATCGCGATTCGCCCGGCCCATGACCGCCAGGGCGTTTCGTCCGAGCGCGGTACGTTTCTCAGGATTTTCAAGTAGGTCCGTAAACTCTTCGCAAAGCCGCTCGCCTATCTGAAAGTCCTGAGGAGCCGTCGGCGTCTGCCGTATTGCTTTGTTCTCGAGGAACTCCGCCACTACGGCGTCAAAATTGTGAGTGTATGGCCCTGTGACGATCGCCTTCCCTTCGACCGCAGGTTCGAAAATGCTCTGGCCCCCGTGCGGGATCAGGCTGCCACCGACGAACACGATATCGGCCAATCGATATGCCGCCCGGAGTTCTCCGATTGTGTCGAGCAATATAATATCGGCGTTCCTATCCTCAACCGAAGGCGCAGCACTGCGCCGAACGAATGAGTACGAGAACATCTTTTCACGTCTGAATTCCTCAAGCAGGCTGCACACTGCATTGAATCGCTGGGGATGCCGCGGGGCAATCATTAAGCGACAGGAATAACCAAGCTCGCCTTCGAGGGATTCGATCACATGCCTCTCTTCCGGGTCATGAGTACTTGCCGCGATTATCAAAGGCTTTTGCGGCGAGATACCGAATCGCGATCGAAATTCTTCCGTCAGTTCACTGTCATTCTCGTCCCCGCGCTGCTCGAACTTCAGATTACTTGTAACCGTGACTTTCCCCGCGCCGATACCTAGATCGATAATACGCTTAGCCCCAGCTCCTTCCTGCATCACGGCATGATCGACGTCGGCAAGAACTCGACGGACGAATGAATGAACACGCGAGTATCTCTCGAATGACTTCCGCGAGAGGCGTCCGTTGACGATTGCGATCTTCACTCCGCTCTTTTTCGCTTCCCGAATGAATCTTGGCCAGATCTCGGTTTCCATCAGCAGCACCAGCGTCGGCTTGTAGTTACCCAGGGCCCGCCGGACCGAGAACTTGAAGTCGAAAGGGAAGTAGACGATCGCGTCGGTCGTGTCAGCGAATATTTTGTGTGCGTGGTCGTTGCCGGTCTTCGTAGTCGTTGAAATAACCAGGCGATGATCGGGAAACTGTTGGCGTAGATTCGTAACGAGCGGTCTCGCCGCATTCGTTTCGCCAACCGAAACGCAGTGGAGCCAGATGACAGGACGACCGTCGTGTTTGAATTCGGGATAATTTCCAAGACGCTGCTTGAACCCGGACGCGTACTTCTCCCGCCGCAGCAGGAACAGCGGCAGCATTAGCAGAAAGCCGAGGGAAAGAATAAGGCTGTAAACGAAGTACATTTGGAGTGACCAGAATATCTCTGATCGTGATGAATTGCCTCCGTCTTTAGACGGAGGTTAGGTTGCAACGCTCGACGGCTTAAGCCGAAATATAAATAAGCTCCTTCAATCAAAAGAGCTTTAGCTAAAGCGCTGCGGATTATGCATTTTCTTTTTTCGGTTAAAGCCTTCCTTGCGGGTATCGCTACCTCCGTCTAAAGACGGAGGCAATTGAAATGCAAAGCCCGGGGTTCTGCTCGCTCAACTCGACTCCCCCCAGGCTATAAATATATCCGCTTGAGCTCGAATGCGATGCGGGTTACTTTACTCGTTCGATGTACTTCGCTTCGGCCGGATTGACGCGGATCTTTTCTCCCTCGGCGATGAATGGTGGAACTGAAACCGTCACACCGTTCTCGAGCGTCGCGGGCTTGTTCGAATTCGAAGCCGTCGCACCTTTCAACTGCGGATCTGTTCTCGTCACGACGAGATCCATCGACGCTGGAAGCGCGACGCCGATGGGCGTGCCGTTGTAGAACTCAACCTCGATCTTCAGTCCGGGCATCAGCCACTGAGCGGCATCTCCCAGCTCGACCTCGGTCAGTGAGACCTGCTCATAATTCTCCGAGTTCATGAAGTGGTGATGCGAGCCGTCCGAATACAGATACTCCATCTTGTGCTGCTCAAGGGTGATCTTCTCGAGCGTATCGTTTGAACGGAATCGAAACTCGAACGAGTTTCCGGTTAGCAGATTCCTAAGTCGTGCCTGAACCATCGCCCGCAGATTGCCGGGTGTATGGTGATGAAATTCCATCACCTTGACCGGCGAACCCTCATGCAGAATCACCATTCCTTTTCTGATATCGTTTGCCGACATTGCCATAAAACTTGTATTAATCTCCGAATCTGAAAATGCAAAGCTGTAAGTCTATCGAACGGTAACACGAAATGTAAACCGGCCATTCCAAGGGTCAGCCTTTCGGCACTCGACCACCTCGATAGTGTAATCACCGGCGATGGTCGGCGAAACCTCCCGCCGGCTATTGCAGGACGCATCCGCGTCGCCAACTTCGTTTCCATTAACATCTCGCACCGAAATAGTGATCGGCCTAGATGTTCCGCCCACCTGCTCGGTCTGCAGGGTTTGACCCTCACGAACGCGGATCACATAAACGCGTTTACTTTGAAAACTCTTGAGCGTTCCCGAGACACTCGCGCTGACGGCCCCTCGGCGGAATTTGATCCGCGTTTTGGACTGGGCGAAAGCAAAGGACGGCGTTAGTAGGATCAGGCCAAGGATCGGTGTTACCAGCGAACGGGTTATTCGATGCATATCAGATTTTCGCGTCTCGTCAGAGCGGCTTACTTCCGCCTTATACCTGTTTCTTAAATGGCAGTGGCGGCGGCTCCTCGCCTTCCTTTGGAGCTTCTTTTTTGAGCATCGAGTAGATGCTCATTATCTGCTCGATCCATTTTTTCGAATCCTCGTGACCGGGATCAAGCTTGAGCGCCCGGCGATAGTCTCCGATCGCCGACGCGTACTGGCGTGCTTCAGTAAGAGCAAAGCCGCGGGCAAAATATGCTTCGGCAAGAGCTTTCTTAGCAGCGTCATCCGATGGTTTTGATTTCAGTGAGTCGTCCGCCTTCGCGATCGCATCGTCGTAGGTTGACGTGTCGAGCGGATCGCCGCTTTGTGACCAACGTCCAGCGTTCGGAGCACCGGCGGGATTCGGCGTTTGATTCTCCGTCGTGTGAGCTATGGTGTTCTGTGCCTGACCGCTACGCACCGGACGGTCGGGAAGCGCATTGGAATTTACTATTGGCTGCGGACTTCTGTTGCAGCCGACCAAAGAGACGAATGCTAGTACGAGGAAAATGTATTTCATAGAAATCCCACCGACTTTGCTGGACTATTACGACTGATCCTAAACTAAGAGCGGAGCTTTTACAGAACTACCACCCCGTCAGCCGAAGCGGCTGCCACCCCTCCTAAACAAGGAGGGGAGTTTTCTTGTGGAACTACCCCGTCAGCGAAACGACTGATCAGCATAAACACGCGGGAGCTTTTATAGAACTACCACCCCGTCAGCCGAAGCGGCTGCCACCCCTCCTAAACAAGGAGGGGAGTTTTCTTGTGGAACTACCACCCCGTCAGCGAAACGACTGATCAGCATAAACACGCGGGAGCTTTTACAGAACTACCACCCCGTCAGCCGAAGCGGCTGCCACCCCTCCTAAACAAGGAGGGGAGTTTCCTTGTTTGAACTACCATTCGTCAGGCGACCACCCCGCAGCTACTGACTACTGACTACTGACTACCGACAACTGACCACTGACCACTACCCTACTGCTTCTCAATATACGGGCGTGCTTGGACGATGTAGATGCGGCC
>JANPJL010000225.1:0-13621 GCA_031425495.1 Acidobacteriota bacterium | reverse complement strand
CGCCGGTGGGCAGAGCTTCTACTTGAAATCAAACATAACGATCTCGAAGCCCGTATCGACCTCCGGCTGTCCAAGCGAACCCAAACTGCACTTGCCGAGGCGAGCATCGACGTCGCCCTCGACATTACCCGCTCCGAGCTTGAAAAGAAATTTAGCTCAAAGATAGACGCACTCCCGATCGCCGTGATGGGTTTGGGAAAGCTGGGTGGCGGAGCGATCGACTATGAATCGGATCTCGATCTCGTACTCGCTTATGGTGACGCGTCGGTTGGACGTATTCCGCACGGAACAACACCCGCCGAATTTTATAGCCGTGCTGCCGAGATCTTTGTTACAACGCTCTCGTCGGTTACGCGCGATGGCAGTATCTACCGGGTCGATCTAAGACTGAGGCCTTATGGCAAGAATGGAACGAGTGTGATCTCGGCCGCGGCTTTCAGCACATACGTTCGGGACACGGCATCGACCTGGGAGTGGCTGGCATATGTAAAGATTCGGGGCGTCGCGGGCGATATAAAAGTCGGACAGGCACTCGAGGCCGATCTGCGACGGATCATTCACGCACGCGCAGCCGCGGCGGATCGGACGAAGCTTGCCGAAGAAACGCGTCGGGTGCGGCTTCTCCTCGAGAAGGAAAAAGCCCGCGGGCATCGCACGAAGGACGTGGACATTAAATACGGGCCGGGTGGAATGCTCGACATTTATTTCGCGATGCGGTTTCTACAGCTCCGAGATAATGTTCCTGACGACTCCGAGGATCGTTCAACCGAGAGAACCATCGAAGTGCTTTACGATCGGGGCTCGCTCGCATCGACCGATCACGAATCACTGCTTGCCGGCTATCGCTTTCTCTCAATTCTCGACCATGGCCTTCGGCTCACGATCGGCCGAACTACTCATCTGCCCGCGGGTAATCTGAAGGCGCTGGAGACCGTCGCTAAGATGATGCGTTTAAGATCGCCGAGTGACCTGATAGAACAATTGACCATTCATCGACTGAACATCAGGGCCGTCTTCGAGACGGTCGTCGGAGAATGACGAGGGCGAAACGCGAAGGAAAACTTGAAAGGAGAAAGAGGCGAGGGAACAGAGTTAGTGGAGACAGCCGCCTTGCCTTCCGCAATTCCACTTTCTGCCTTCCGCTTTCTGCTTTCTGCTTTCTAATCGGACAAATCATCTGCTAGCTACAATCTTCGATTTTTTAATTGACATCGTTTCCAATCTGCATATAATTCCCACTACCTGATCAACTAACAGTAGTTGTTTCGTCCAGCTCCCGGGGCGATTTACGACACCTCGTCTGGACATTTCGGCGCAATCTTTTTCGCGTCGAGCCCCCGTATAAAAAATTAAATAGGAGTCTCCCGCATGCCGGGCTAAAAGATATGTCAAATCTCCCACTTGGCGTCGTTTTGTCGACGCTGGTTTTCTACGCGCTCAGCCCCGCGACTCTCTGGAATCGCACTGACCATTCTTCACACTTCTTCGATCGAGCTAAGGCCGCGAACTACGGTCGACCGATCGATACTGCGTCCAACCTAGTCGGCGGATCCGAGATAATTATCAACGAAGTCGATTCCGACACGCCGGGTACCGACGCACTGGAATTCGTCGAACTTTTCGACGGAGGAATCGGCAACACGCCACTGGATGGACACGTCGTAGTTTTCTACAACGGCGGAAACGACGCATCGTACGCATCGTTCGATCTTGATGGATTCGCAACGAACCCCAGCGGCTACTTCACTCTCGGAAATTCGGCCGTACCTGGTGTGGATCGTGTATTCACAGGCGGATCACTTCAAAACGGCCAAGACGCTGTCGCCCTCTACATTGGTAACGCGACAGATTTTCCGAACTCGACGCCAGTCACGACGACCGGCATTCTCGATGCTCTCGTCTACGACAACGGCCAGGCCGATGATCCTGGACTACTTGTCCTCTTAAACCCCGGTCAGCCTCAGGTAAACGAGAATGGTTTGACTACCGGCCCGACGGCATCGATGCAGCGATGCACGAATGGATTTGGCGGTAGCCGAAATACAAACACGTATTCGGTTTTTACACCGACGCCCGACGAAAGCAATCTGTGCTCACCGACGTCAGCCCCCGTTTCCCTTTCGGGCCGCGTCACAAACGCGTCAGGTCAAGGGATCCGTGGGTCTGTCCTAGTTCTCGAGGGCGGCGGTATGACCGAGCCGCGTTTAGCAGTAGCGGGCACGTTCGGCTATTACAGTTTCGATGCACTGTCCATCGGGACTTATATACTGACGATCAATTCGAAACGGTACACGTTCGTTGTACCGAGCCGGACTGTGACGATGACGGATAGTGTTAACGATGCGGACTTTGTCGCCGACCCACAGGAATGAGGTTCGTACAAGACAAAGAGGCCGTCTGAAAAGTATATTTCAGAGATGAACGCCTCCCGGCTTGCTGCCGAACCTCTGGAGACGGTGTAGCTGAGCCGAGTCAAATTAGATCTCTGCCAAGCGGCTACACCATCTTATGTCTCGATATCTGCGGGCGATTTCAGCCGCTTAGAATTGCCTCCGTCGACCGAGATACCGCTTGGCTCCGCTAGGAGCCGCATGTTTGTAGCATCGGTATTGTCCAGTGAATCAAGCTCCGTAGGAGCGACACAATGTCGCTCCTACGGAGCTTGAGACGTTATTCGGTTCGAGTCTACAAACATTGGGCTCCTAACGGAGCCTGCTACAGAGCTTGAGACAAGAGGCGCGAAAAAAGAGGCCGCCTCTTTCGAGACTGCCTCTTCACAAATGTTCGGCACCCGTCTATAAAGCGTGCTCGGCTAGAAGTGTTTTTAATTTCAAGAAGTCGACGGGTTTGTGTATCACTTGCTCGCACCCCGCTTCGAGAGCTTCCTGATCCATGTTCCGGTACGCGGTGACCGCAATTATCGGAATGTTCGCACAGCTCGCGGTACTCTTGATCGCCCGGGCTGCATCGGCTCCGTTCATTAGCGGCATCGCGAGGTCCATCAACACCAGGGACGGATTGTGTGCTCGGGCCTGCTCGACGGCCTCGGTTCCGTCTCGCGCCTCGATCACCTCATAGCCATACAGCTCGACCATGATCTTCATCATTTTTCGAATGTCGGCTAAATCTTCAACGACCAGTATTTTCTTAATCATCGCTCCATATGCCCCAGGGTACGCACGAGTATACGACATTGACGCAGTTTGCTCAAAGTTTACGATTTGGGCCGCGGAGCACACGTCTTCCCGCACCGCAGTTTCAGCGGTATACTCCTCTTCGGTTCCATATGAAGCTCTTGCACGTGCTTATTTGCGTTGCGGTCATTGCCCTCGCTGAAGTGCAGGGTCAATCCGGACGGACGTCGGGATACTCCGAGAGTGGAACGGCGCGTATCTCCGGGCGATCGACTAATTCGAAAGCGTTGCCAGACAAGTCGGCTGATCTGACCGACCCGGAAATTGTGCGGGTAAACACAGACCTCGTGACGATCCCTGTCCGGATCCTAAGTGAGAACGGAAAGCCGATCGCAAACCTCCGCCGAAACGAGTTTAAAATATTTGAGAATGGGCTCGACCAGCAGATCGCCTATTTCTCCGATGACGAACAGCCGTTCACTGTGGTGCTCATACTCGACATGAGCTACTCGAGCGTCTTTAAGCTCGAGGACATACAACTCGCCGCTCGCATTTTTGTTTCGAAGCTGCGCGAGCACGATCGCGTCATGGTTGTTTCGTTCGACGAGAAGGCACGAGTTCTATGCGAAGCGACCAACGATCGGCGAGTGCTGCGCCTTGCGATCGACGGTGCCAGGATCGGTTCGGGAACCGCTCTCTACGATACGCTCGACATGGTGGGCCGCACAAAACTTGAGGTAGGCCCAGGTCGCCGTGCGATCGTCTTGCTGAGCGATGGCGTGGACACTGCAAGTGTTTCATCAAACGCGAAGTCAGTCGAGACATTTTTTGGAGAAGAGGATGTTCTCGTGTATCCGATCTACTACGACACGTACTCCGATGTACAGAAGAGCCGGCGAAAGGATGCCGAGATCCGGTATGACGAGGATGACCGCCCGTATGTTGTTAAGGCTCCGCCAAAAAAGGGTGAGCGCGAGCAAGACTATAAGACGGCCAAAAGTTTTCTCGACCGCGTGTCCACGGAAACTGGAGGACGCGTTTATATCGTTTCGTCGACGACAAATTTGAACGACGCGTTCGCTAACATCGCCGAAGAGCTTCGAAAGATATACAGCATCGGCTACTACCCGTCAGAAGATAGGCAACCGGGAGGCGTCTATGATATAAAGGTGCGGGTCTACCGACCTAATCTCAAGATCACGACCCGTAACCAGTTACGCGATAGATGACACAGTCAACCGACGCCGATCGGACAGATCTGTAATTCAACCTTTTTCACTCGGCGCTTTTCACAGCTTTTAAGGAGACTTTTAGGATGAAACAACGCTTAATTTTGAGCTCGTTGCTCGCGATGGTTCTGTGTCTCGCATTTTTCTCGACCACACCCGCCCAGGGTGAGGCGATGACGAATGACGAAGTTATATCTCTGTCGAAGGCCGGCCTGAGCCCTTCGATCATTGTCGGAAAGATCCGCTCGGGCAAGTCTAACTTTGACCTGTCGACTGATGCTCTGATCAAGCTCAAGCAGTCCGGCGTCTCTGACGACATCGTGGCCGCTATGCTGGAGGCGAAGAGCGGTAGATCCGCGGCCGCGGCCAGCCCGTCGATGTCCGGAGATCCGAATGACCCGATGGCTAAACACAGCTTCGGTATTTACCTGTACGAAGAACGGGACGGCGTGAGAAAGATGACGCAGTTGCAGCCAAATGTGTCTGCCCAGAATCGAACGGGTGGCGGCTTTACTGCGGCGGTCACGCCCTTTGGACTCGGAAAGGTGAAGACTAAGGCGAACCTCCCTGGACGGACAGCAAGTCTTCAAGTCACTACGACAAGTCCTGTGTTTTATTTTTACCTCGATACGGCGAGCGGCGGTCTCAATACTTCAAGTGGCGTCCCCTCAACACCAAACGAGTTCACTCTTGTCAGGTTCAACCAGCGTAGCGACAATCGTGAGGTGACGATCGCTAAGACCAATTCCTGGGGCGGCAAAGGTGGGCTGTCCGACGAATATGTTGTTCCGCTCAAAGCTGAGGATCTTGGTAACGGCATCTTCAAGGTAACTTCGGCAGGTGAACTCACCAAAGGTGAATACGGTTTCTATCTCCTCAACTCCGGAAATTCGAACGTTAACGCGGGCATCGGTTCCAAGTTTTTCGATTTCGGTGTGAACATGACGCCGTGACGAGATGCCGAGGTCAGATCAACTAATAAACGCCCCCGTCTATCCGTCGCTAGAGCGCATCGCGGGGGCGCTTCTCTTTTTTATGGGGATCGGTCTGCTAATTCCTGGCAAGAACGCGGGGATCACAGCTGGAACTGTCTTTAGCGCATTCACCGACGAAGCGAGGTTCATTTCTTCTCGCGATCAGTGAACGCAATTCCGCGAAAAAGCTCTAACGCCATCAATTCACCTGCGGAGTCATTCAAGTTCCCTCGTCCACGCGTTCCGTGGCAGGCCTTCGGAGTTTGCCGTACATTGCGTTGTTCGCCTTCGGTGTTTTCCGTGCCTTCCATGGTCATTCGGATGAATTGGGACGGCCTCGTTTACCCGGACCCGCCAGCCGTGAACCTTTCGAGCCTTTTTTGCGTTAACTGCATTTCAGTTTAGTATTTGAATGTCCATTAACTATTTAGTCGATTCTGCTTTCATCAGCTTCAACATGTTTATGAAATTCGCGAACCTTTTTGTCCGCCTGCTCTTCTGCTTGATCGTCACCGGCGCTGTATTCGCCCAACCTGAAGAGAAGTTCGACTTCTACAACCGCGGCGACTATCGTCCGAATGTTCCGCGCCCGCAGACCAGTCTTAGATTCGACGTCGGTGATCATCACACCACCTACGCACAGATGGAAAAGGTGATCGACGATATCGCGAAAGCCGCGCCGGATCGCGTAAAAGTTTTCGACATCGGGTTGACGAACGAACATCGGATGATGCATCTCGTCGCAATATCGTCGCCCGAGAACTTGGCACGACTCGACGAGATCAAAGCCCAGAACGCGCGGCTCACCGATCCCCGACGAACATCGGCCGGCGACGCAGCGACGATCGCACAGAATATTCCTTCGATAGCGTGGATGGCATACACGATCCACGGAAACGAATCGGCCTCGTTCGAGACGATGATGCAGGTTGTCTATCAACTAGCAGCGTCGAACGAACCCCGCACACTCGACATTCTTAAAAACACAGTCGTGCTAATTATTACCGGCGAGAATCCCGACGGACATGAACGGTTCGCGACATGGTACAACTCCGTGGCGACGGGCAACGCGGATCGAATGTCGATCGAGCATCGCGAGCCGTGGAGCATCTACGGCCGGCTGAGCCACTATCGTTTCAATTTAAATCGCGACACGGTGGCGATGACTCAGAAAGAAACGCACAACCTCCAGAAGGCGTACATCGATTGGAACCCACACGTTGCGGTCGACCATCATGGACAGACCTCGCAATATTTTTTCCCCCCTGTTGCTCTCCCGATCAATCCGAACCTACCGCAACCGGTATCGAATCGATGGATGGACATTTACGGTCGTGCGAATGCCGCGGCCTTTGACGCGAACAAATGGGAGTACTACGTCCGGGATGTTTTCGACGCATTTTATCCCGGCTACTGGGACATGTACCCCGCGCTCAATGGTGCGATCGGGATGACATACGAAACCGATGGCGGTGGATTTAAGGGATTGCGCTGGACGCGGGATGACGGGACGATCGCAACTTTTCGATCCTCGATCGCGAAACATTACGTCGCTTCGATGACAACGCTTGAGGCAACCGCCCAGCGCAAGGCGGAACGCATCCGGGATTTTTATGACTTCCGCGCAAAGGCGATGCAGGATCATGCGAGGTCAAAACTCAAACGTATCGTGATCGAACCCGCCAGCGACCGCGTAAAGGCGGCCGAGTTGATCGAAGTTCTTCGCCGGTCGAATATCGAAGTGACTCAAGCAACAGCAGCGTTCCGATCGACGTCCGCCCACACGTATATGGAGAAGGATTCGCGTGCCGTGGCCAGGAACTTTCCCGCAGGATCGTATGTCATCGACCTTGACCAGCCGCAACGCATCCTCATCAAAACGATCCTTGAGCAAGACACGCCGCAGGACAAGGCGTTCGTCGACGACAATATGCGCCGGTTCAATCGGAACCAGCTTCGCGGAAAGAGCCAAGCCAAGGAAGATTACGGATTCTACGATCTGACCGCGTGGTCTCTGCCGCTGGCATTCGGTGTGGACGCATACTGGACGGAAGACGCGCCGACTGTATCGGGCAATCGCGTAACGGAGGAGATCCTGAACGCCGAAAAGCGTGGATCGGTTTCGGGCCGGGCTCAGGCAGCTTATATCGTTCCGTATGACACCGACGCCGCGGCGGCCATGATGATAAAGCTCGCGCAGCAAGGCGTCCGCGTCGGGGTCTCGACCCGATCGCTGAATGCCGCCGGGAGAAACTGGCCGGCAGGAACATTCGTCATACGCGTTACTCGTAATGCCGAAACAGTACATGACGCTGTCGCAAAAGCGGCGAGCGAGATGGGTGTTCGAGTCATCGCCGCCAACACGGGATATACCGAGGAGGGCGATACGGGAGTAGGCGGCGAGGCCATTGTCGCGATTCAGGCCGCGAAGATCGCTCTCATCGGCGATGAAGGCATCGATGGTGAGTCGTACGGGTCCATGTGGTGGACGTTCGATAAGTACGGCATCGCCTTCACGCCCCTCTCTATAACTGCCGTCCGCATGGGTGCGTTGAAGAATTACAACGTCCTGATATTGCCCGACGGTTCGGTCAACCGCTACGTCTCGTCATTCGGACCGGCTGGGATAAGCATTTTGAAAGAGTGGGCATCGAACGGCGGGACAATTATTACGACGCGTGGTGCATCCGTTTTCGCCGCATTAAAGGATGTCGGCCTTACGACATCAAAGTTGGTCGGTAGCGAAGACGTCGAAGAGAAACCCAAGAAGGATCCCTCAGCTTCCCCCACACCATCGCCAACACCCTCGACCAGATCCGCGCTACAGGAACAAGATCCGAACCCGACCGTCGAGATGCGATCCGACAAGGCCGACAACATCCCGCCGACGCTGCCGCCGATCGCTTCACCATCGGCAAATGCCAATCGCGTTCCCGAAGCTCTGCCCGGTTCGATCATGCGTGCGACGGTCGACCGGACGACATATCTGAACTATGGCGTGAACGCTGACGAGCTCCCGGTAATTCTCGCTAGCGGATATTTTTTCAGGTATTCTAAGGAAGGTGCGAATGCTCTGGTCTTTGATGCCGATCCTAAAAAGCCGCTCACGATATCCGGCTTTACTTGGGAAGGCAATACGGAAAAGCTGCTCAAAGGAACGGCATACGTTATCGACGAACCGCGCGGTAGCGGGCACGTCATCCTTTTTGCCGAGGAGCCGTTTTATCGGGGGCTTTTCCGCGCAACGACCCGGCCGTTCTTTAATTCGATCTTATTCAACGGAGTTTTCTAAAGGAGGGTTTTCAAGGGGATGTTCACAGTAAAAGCAGGGTACAGCGACAACATAGAAGTAGAGACGAGCATCGATAAGGTGCGAGAGTTTTTTACAGATGTCAGGAATTTTGCCGAGCTGATGCCGGGGATCGCCAGCATTCACACGGATTCTAAGGGCGTTGCGCACTGGAAGATCCAGGCTGAGATCCCGGTGGTCGGTCAGATGATGCAGAAGTTTGCCGTTGAGCTTAGTGAGAACTCGGAGGAGCGTATCGAATGGTTCCCCGTCGCCGTCGAGAGTCAAAACTTTCTGCGGTTCTCGGCCGAGTTCCTCGAGAAAGCAAAGAACGTAACGCTCGTCCACTTTTCGCAGATGGTCGAGCTTCGTCGGAAGTCCGGCCGCGAGCTGCATTACCTCGCCGGGCTTGCGGGTGAGAGTCTCATCAGCAGCGAGATGACCAAAAAGGTCACCGAAATGATCAAGATATTTATTCAGAGAGCTAAGGAGAAGTTGGAAAAATGATTCGCAATATTTTGTTTTGCTCAGCGGTTGTTCTTTGCTTTGCGTGTGCGGCTTCGGCGCAACTTTCACTACCCCGAGAAAGCCAGCGGCAGGAGATCGCACAGGTGGTTGGTGACGGTAAGGTCTCGATCGTTTATCACCGGCCGAACGCAAAAGGTCGAAAGATATGGGGATGCGAAACAACGGATGTTGTCCCGATCGCAAACAATCCCTATCCGTGTGTGGTTCCTTACGGTCAGGTTTGGCGAGCTGGCGCGAACGAGAATACGACGATCGAATTCACGCGCGATGTCACGATCAACGGTTCTCCGCTGCCGGCCGGAAAGTACGGGTTTCATATCATTCCCAACAAGGCGAACTGGACCTTGATCTTCAGCAAGGATAACGACAAGGGCGGCAGCTTTTCATACGACGTGAAAAGAGATGCACTGCGTGTGACGGCCACACCAGTGAAGGCACCGATGCAGGAGACGCTCACGTACGAGTTCGACGACCTTACGGCAAGCTCGACGCTGGTCAAGCTTCGCTGGGAAAAAGTGGAGCTTCCGTTCACAGTTTCGATCGGTGATATACACAGCCGGGTGCTTGCAAATATTCGTGAAGCGATCAAGGCTCGGAAGAGCGACGACTATCGTCCCTACGGTCAGGGTGTTGGATACGTTCGAACCTTCAAGCTTCGCCCGAATTATGATGAGGCCCTGGGATGGATCGACACGTCGATCAAAGCTCGCGAGACGATCGGCAACCTGAGTAGCAAAGCCGGACTGCTTGCGGAAATGGGAAGATTCGATGAGGCCGTTACGTTAGGTGAAAAAGCGTTGCAGATGGCGAGAACTTCAACCCCACCGGCGAGTAAAGCGACCCTCGTTTCGCTCGAGGATTCGATAAAGAAGTGGAAGGCGAAGAGAACCTAGGAAGACTATCGCGGTTCCATATTAACCAGAGGCTATCTGAAAAGATGGCCTCTTTTTTTGTAGGAAATCAAGACCGATTCTAAGAACTCACAACAAAACAAAACGGTCAGCAGGGGGCGCAGCTGTTGTTCCATTTCTTCCTTGCAGCGGACGCCACATCGTCGAGCAATTTGTCTAACATTTCTCGCGGCAACAATCGCCCATTCACCATGACGAAGTTAATGTTTCTGGTGTTGGAAATATCGCTAATGAATTCACATCCGGCAAAACTAAATCCGGCATTTTTGGGAGTTTTTATGTTTCTGCCGATTTTGTGACGCGAATGCCTTTCGTAATAACCGTCAAATGCAGCTTTGGCTGCGCGCCCGTCATGTAAATTAGCATGACATTGCGAAAGACAAGCGGTCGATTTTGAACGGTTTGATTAACTTGCGCTAGCTCAACGTCGGCAACACAAGTAACAGAAATAATGTGAATAATTCTTTCATTTCTCTTTCGCTAAGGCCGCAACGTCGTTTAGCATTTTGTCTAACAATTCCCTCGATAAATATCGTCCGTTCGCAACAACGGCATTTATTTTTCGGGTGTTGGAAATGTCCAACAATGGATTCGCGTCGAGTAAAACCAAATCGGCGAGTTTTCCTTTCTCGATCGTTCCCAAATCTTTTTCGCGCCGCATAAATCTCGCCGGATTGACGGTTGCTGTTTTCAAAGCCTCAAACGGCGACAATCCTGCTTTGACAAAGTAGTAAAGTTCGTCGTGCAGCCAGATACCTGGGCTTGCGAGACCTCGATGGGTGGACTGCGTTCCGGCGAGAAGCGGCACTCCTGCTTTGTGCAGATTGGAGATATTTTGCAAATGTCTAATAGTATCCGCGTCCGACGCACGCATATCGTTGTTGCGCGTTTGTCGTTCCTTATCAACGATTGCCGCTTCTAACCGTTCCAGCTGTTCTTTGGTTTTGAAACGGCGGCGCGATAAATCGGTTAAATCGAAAGGGTTTCTCGTGAGGCCGAACTCGGAAAAGTTTGTTGTGACGCACGTTTTATTGCGCGCTAGAGTTTTCAAAGTGGCTTCGTAAAACGTCTTGTCGGGCGCATCAATTACTGTTTTGATAAACGCGTATATTTCATCCACCGACATATTGACGGAGCGTCGGTCGCGGTTAAAAGCGAAATACTCTTCGCGTCTGGCGGAAGTCGAGCGGCTTAGGTCGGCAAAATGCTCAATGCAGTTCACGCCGTAGTCCGAAGCTTTAGCGTAACCATAACCGGCATAGGACAGCACGGGCAGTTTATATTTTTTGGCGGCAGCGACGACCGCCGGCAAAAATTCGGGCGGAAGATAAAAGCCCGTATTGATGTAATCAACGCCACCGTGCGCCAGCGTTTCAACGTAAGCGGCGGCTTCGTTCGCGTCCCTTGCCTGAAATGACGGGCGAGTTCGCAAACTCGTTTCGGTCAAATTCGCGCCGTTGATATATCGCCCGCTGTAAAATAATCGCGGCGCGATAACACGTCCGGCGTTGATGTCGTTTTGCAGCCGCTCCGCCTCCGCTAACTCCATCGAGGTGGCCGCATCACGCACGCCTGTCACGCCATGTGCAATCATCATCTCAAAAAACGGAGCGTTGTTTTTAACAGCTTCGAGCGTGTAAGTGTAGCTGTCCCAAAGTCCGGGCATCAAAAACTTTCCGGTCCCGTCAATGACTTCGACATCTTTCGGGATCTTTATATTCCTGCCCATCTTCGAGATCCGATTACCTGAAACGAAAACCGTCATATTCGGTTTCGGGTAATCGTTTTTCATATCGATCAGCGTGACGTTGCGAAAAACGATCGTTGAACTATTTTTCTGCGCCGTAGCCCCAAGCGACGAAACCAATAAAAGCAAAATGAACTTTGCTAAAGGCTTGCAGATTTGCGGTCGCATTCTTATTCCCCCGGACGTTATTTTAATTTTTGTTCGAGAAGCTACTATCGCTGTACCTCATCTCAAGTGTCAACTTTTCGCGTCCCCGTAATTTTTCCAGTTCGCCGTTCTTGCGAGTTCCTCGAATCGCTGGGTGAACAGCAATATCGCTCCGCTTACGAACGCAATCGTAATGGCTGGATGCGTTGATTCTGTTTGCCCAGATTATGACGGCCCGGTGTAAAGGCTAGGTTACAGCGCCGCCGTCGACAATGACGACTTCCCCGTTCATGAAACTGTTGCGGTCGCTAACTAGAAAAGCGGCGTATTCGGCGAGTTCGGCCGGGCGACCGAGGCGGCCTTTTGAGACCCAGAACTCGTGCATCTGGAGAAGGCGTTCGGGGAGAGTGTTTCCGAGATCCGTGTCGAAGATGCCGGCGGCGATGGCATTGACCGTTATGCCAAAGTTTGCGGCTTCGCGTGAGAGGCATTTCGTGAAGCCGATCATCGCGGCTTTCGATGTGGCGTAATGGACTGACGTCGGAAGGCTGCGGATCGCACCGACCGATGTGATGTTGAGGATCGACCCGATCCGCTCGCGGATCATCTGCTTGTAGAACGGCTTCGTTACGGCGAAGAGGCTGTTGACGTTTGTATCGACAACCCAGTCCCAGCTTTTGTCTGTCGTCGTCGCAAAGTTGTCGGGTTTGTTCACTGCGGCGTTATTGACGAGCACATTAATCGAACCCCATGTGTCGCGAATCTCGCGGGCGACTCGTTTCATGCCGAGGCGGTCGGTGACGGAAACTTTGTACGCCAGCGCCTGTCGTCCGTGACCTTCGATGACCTTTTTCACATCTTCGGCTAGATCGTCCCGGGAATGATAGTTGAACGCGACATCGGCGCCCTCGCGGGCGAAGATGTCACAGATGGCCGCCCCGATCCCACGGGTCCCGCCCGACACGAACGCACGTTTTCCTTCAAGTAATAGACTCAATTTTTGCTGCTCCGATTAGTGATTCGAACTCAAATAGAAAGGTTAATGAAATCGGCTGGGGGTGACAAGTGCGGAGGAGTGGTAAGTGGTAACCGGTAAGTGGTAAACGGTGAATGGTGAATGGTAAGTGGTCAGTTGTGGTCTCCTGTCTCCCCGTCTCCTGTCTCCTGTCTCCTGTCTCCGCGTCTCCCCGTCTCCTGTCTCCGCGTCTCCCGTGTCCCCGTCTCCTAACTCCGTCCTTCTGCCGCGGGGAGCAGAGATCGGATCTCGCGGATGATGAGCTCTGTGGCGTTCGGGGTCGCGAGCGATGCGGTGGCGGCTTTCATGTCGCGATAGCGACGGGAGTCGCCGGTTAGAGACTGGATGGTCGGTACAATGTCTGACGCTTTCTCGAGAAGAATGCCGGCACCCCGTTTTGCGATCAGGCTTACGGTCCCTGCTTCCTGCGGCATTGGCGGAGTCGTCGTGTCGGCGATTATGGGAAGGCGGCATGCAAGAGCTTCGAACGTCGTCAGTCCGCCGAGCTTTGAGATCATTACATTTGCCGACTGCATCAGCTTCTCGATATCGTCGGAGTAGCCGATGACTTTCACCGGGAACTTCGCGGTCCGAGCGATCTCTTCGGCCTCGAGCCGGAGGTCCTCGTTTTTTCCCGCGAGAAAGAT
>JANPJL010000224.1:0-3812 GCA_031425495.1 Acidobacteriota bacterium | reverse complement strand
CATGGCCGTTGATGTCGCGATCCGTGCAACGAACGCCGCCGTAGGACAGGCTGTTAGCCTGTCCGAGCGGACTGACAGTCCGCTCTACACTTACGGCAAGCGAATTCTGGTCAAAGCGAACGGCCGCGAAGAAGTTCGTTTCCCCGTCTCGGCGATGAAGGCCGGCACGGCGCGGTTCCAGTTTGCTGCGACGGCCGGAAAATTCACCGATGCCGCGGAGATCTCTTTGCCGGTGTGGACACCGGCGACGACGGAGGCCTTCGCGACGTACGGGACGACGGATAAGGACGGCGCGATCATCCAGCCGGTCCAGACGCCGGGGGATGTGTTTCCGCAGTTCGGTGGATTAGAAGTCACGACATCGTCGACTCAACTGCAGGAGCTGACAGATGCCTTTATCTACCTGACCACTTACCCGTATGGATGCTCGGAGCAGATCTCGTCACGGATGATCTCGATAGCGGCAATGCGCGATGTTCTCGCCGCGTTCAAGTCGAGGGACATGCCGACGGCTGCTCAGCTCGAAGCTCAGTTCGCTCGGGACATCGAGATACTCCAGTCGCGTCAGAGAGGCGATGGAAGCTTCGGTCTATGGAAACGTGACAAGGAGCGATACGAATATTCGTTCCTTACCGTCCACGTCGCACATGCACTGGCGCTCGCGAAGGCGAAGGGTTACAAGGTGCCGGACGAGATGTTGAATAAGACGAAGCCTTATCTCAAGAACGTTGAAAAGCATTTCAACGACGAGTGGTACAAGAGATCGCCACAGGTCCGCTGGACGATCTCGGCCTATGCTCTCTACGTCCGCGACATGATGGGTGACAAGGATGCGACGAAGGCAAAGAAGCTCTTGAGTGAAGCCGTTGCTGCGGGAGCAAGTGACCGAGTCGATGTTGCTCCTGGCGTCACGCCGGTTCCGCGTTACGACAAGATGCCGTTCGAAGCGCTCGGATGGATACTGTCAGTTCTTGCGGATGATCGGGGCTCCGTTGCCGAGGTAACTGCAATAACGCGATATCTGATGAATCGTACGACCGAGACAGCATCGACCGCGAACTTTATAACCGACTACGGCGACGCGAAGTGGTTGATCATGTACTCGGACCGTCGTGCTGACGGTGTGCTTCTCGAAGCGTTGATCAAGGTGGACAAGAACAGTTTGAAGACTAGCCCGGCCGTGCAAGCCGTGATCGGCCAGGTGCCTGCCGGCCTGCCATCACCACCCGACTTCACCGACCTGATCCCCAAACTTGTTCGCGGATTGTTGGCCCATCGGACGAAGGGGCATTGGGGTTCGACTCAGGAGAACGTTTTCATCCTGCTCGCGCTCGATAAGTATTTCAATGCGTTCGAGAAAGTTACGCCTGATTTCGTCACGCGAGTCTGGCTTGGATCGACCTACGCGGGCGAGCAATCATTTAAGGGGCGGTCTATCGACTCGAACGTTCTCAACATTCCGATGTCTTATCTGACTGAGCAAGCCGGTACTTCCAATCTGCTTATCGACCGGCAGGGAGCCGGCCGATTGTATTACCGGATCGGGATGAAGTACGCGCCAAAAAATCTGAAGCTCGAACCTGCGGACTATGGATTCACGGTCCTCCGGAAATACGAGCCGATAGATAATGCGGACGATGTGAAGCAGAACGCAGATGGAAGCTGGACGATCAAGTCGGGTGCGAGAGTCCGCGTCCGGCTGACAATGATCGCACAAGCACGACGCTATCACGTTGCACTTGTCGATAATCTACCCGCCGGGTTGGAGATCCTTAATCCGGGTCTCGCGGTTACCGAAACTATCCCGACCGACACCGGAGGCGACACAGGAGTGGTGACGTACGGAAGTCGGTCCTTCGGCTACGGATCGTATTACTGGCGCCAGCACTGGTTCGAGCATCAGAACTTTCGCGACGAACGGGCCGAAGCATTTACGGCGTTGCTGTGGGAGGGCGTTTACAACTACACATACGTCGCGAGAGCTACGACGCCGGGGCAGTTCGTTGTCCCGCCTGCGAAGGCCGAGGAGATGTATCAGCCGGAAACTTTCGGGCGGACGGGAACTGATTTCGTAA
This sequence comes from Acidobacteriota bacterium, assembly GCA_031425495.1. Taxonomy (GTDB): domain Bacteria; phylum Acidobacteriota; class Blastocatellia; order Pyrinomonadales; family Pyrinomonadaceae; genus OLB17. The sequence continues at coordinate 1,737 of JANPJL010000224.1, read as the reverse complement.
ACGTGGAATAGCGAGCTTTGCGGGAGGGGATCTCACGCAAAGCCCGCGCAGATCGCAAAGTTATATGTAGTCTCTGCCGTCTTCGTGGTTTGGATTTAAAAAAGAAAACCACGCAAACACACGAAACTCACGAAGAAGAACACGAATCAAGAATGGTCCAATCTATTCTTTGCGACCTTAGCGAGCTTTGCGTGAAAGGATTTCACGCAAAGCTCGCTAAGGTCGCAAAGGAAGGACGACAAGCTGATGTTTCGCATATGCTAAGATTTTATCCATGAAGACTGCCTTTTTATCGTTGCTGTTCGTCCTTATTCCAGGTTTTGTCTCCGCGCAATCTGCACATCAGAAGATCTACGAAACCGAGCGTGCGTTTGAACGAGCGGTGGCTGAAAAGGGAATAAACGCAGGGTTCTTACAGTACCTGTCGCCGTACGGGATAATGTTTTTTCCGGAGCCGGAGAACGCTCGTGAAGTTTGGTCTAAGCGTCCGGCTTCTCCTGCGGCGTTGACATGGAATCCGATAAAGATCGAGGTCTCCTCTAACGGCGCACTCGGTTACAGCATTGGTAATTCGATCTTCCGTGCGAATGGAAAAGCAGACGCGGTTGAAATACACGGGCACTATTTGTCGGTCTGGACGCGGCAGCCGAGCGGCGAGTATCTGGCAGCTCTGGATACCGGGATCAATCACCCAAAACCGGCGCTCAGCGAGGTTGAATGGAAGCCGGGACCTACGCCTCCGGCCGAGTTGAATGCGAAGAACACAAATGCCGCCGATTCGTCGCTTGGATTTTATGAGATGGTGACCAATCGCGGTGCGGCAAAAGCGTATCGGGCGTATGCCGCAGAAGATATCTATCTACTTCGCGACGGAAAAGCACCCTTTGTCGGTCGGGACGCGGCCCTCGACTTTCTCGACGATCAGGAATTGCCGGTAAAGTTTGCCAAGCGCAAGTCATTTATCGAGGCCGGTGACCTTGCCTACGTCTACAGCAGTTACGCTCTTACTGACAAAAAGGGTGTCGAAAAACAGAGAGGAAGTTTCGTTCAAGTCTGGCGCTTACGCGGCGATCGATGGAAGATCGTTGCCGATATTTACATCCCGTTCCCACCACCTAAGAGTTAATCTTTCAGGACCCGAAATGTGTAGGTCAAGATCCGCGTCGTCGGCCTGGAACGCGACCGGAAGATCGAGCGCTTCGCGGACGCGGTAGCTGCGTCGACCAGCAGTGGGTGACCTGAAATGGTCTCGACAGTGTCTATCTCGCCTTCGGTGTTGATCACGACCTTGAGCTTTACGATCCGATTCTTAAAAACGGTGCTCTTAACTTCTTCGCTGGTCAGATGGGAGACAGAAGTGATATCGACTTCCGGATCCTCGAAATGTTCAATGTCGTTCGGACCATCCCATGTTATTCGCGGCTGATAATTCACGACCGGTGCCGGCTTTTCGGGAACGTCGGTCGACACGCTCCACGAGGACGGAGTCGGGTAGGAATACGGGGTCGAAGGAGCAGAATAGACTTTAGTCGGTGTCGACGGGCTAGGGCGATTGACGAAAACCACGACCGCTATCAGGATCGGTATCAAAAGGACCGCCCCGCCGATGACGGCCAGCAACTTCGCCGTAGGGACCGTCGGTGAGTCGAGTTCAAAGTCCGGAGCATCGATCGGATCGTGTTTGATCGGCACCGAACGTTGATCAAGCATCATCCGCGCTCCGCAATAACCGCAGTC
>JANPJL010000223.1:0-3825 GCA_031425495.1 Acidobacteriota bacterium | reverse complement strand
GTGAAGGTTCGATGCGTTCTGTATGACGAAGAATCCGGTGATGAAGTTGAGATCGAAAAGAGTTTATCTGCGACATCCGGAAGTTGACGATTGCGACGCCCTGATCGGTCTATACCGAGCTAGTAGGGAACATTTTCGCGGCCTTGCAAGTTCGGATTACAGTCGTGAGCGCTTCGAAAGTATGATGCTTGATTCCGCGAAGGATTCGAATGAGTTCTTTCTCGTCTGTCGGACCGATGACAATGCCATCATCGGCACGCTCAATCTTAGCCAGATCTTTCGCAAAGGTCTTCAGAATGCGTATCTCGGGTACCAGCTTTTCGCGGGATACACCGGTAACGGTTATATGACCGACGCCGTCCGCTTGGCTCTGCGGCACTCTTTTACTGATCTAGCCCTGCATCGGATCGAAGCAAACGTTCAACCTACGAATAAAGCGTCGATCAACGTGCTCGTTCGAAAGGGTTTCTCGAAGGAAGGATTCTCGCGGCGGTACTTAAAGATCAACGGCCGATGGCGCGATCATGAGCGGTGGGCGATACTGAAGGAAGACTGGGCCGGAGCGAAAGGATAGGGGATCGAGCGCACTCACCCTTGTCGAAAGACGACGCTGATTCATGATGTCTGCAGCCACAACCGAACAACAACACCTTCTCAGCGTCCGCAATCTCGTCAAACATTTTCCGGTCGAGAACAGCGACGACGTCGTCCAAGCGGTCGACGACGTTTCGTTCTCGATCCTTCCGGGCGAGACGCTAGGACTCGTAGGAGAATCGGGCTGCGGAAAATCTACCGTCGGCCGCTGTCTTTTGCGTCTCCAGGAGCCGACAAGCGGCGAGGTGCTATTCGAAGGCAAGAATATCGTCGAGCTGAACAATGACGACCTGCGTGCGTTGCGTCGCGAGATGCAGATCATTTTTCAAGATCCGTACGCGAGCCTTAATCCTCGTCTCAGCATTCTTTCGATCGTCTCGGAGCCGTTGAAGATCCACGGGATAGCAAACAAGACAGAACGCCGGGATCGGGTGGCGGATCTCCTCGGCAAGGTAGGGCTCGATCCAAACTACATGAATCGCTACCCGCACGAGTTTTCTGGCGGGCAGCGCCAGCGGATCGGGATCGCCCGCGCACTCGCGCTCAATCCGAAGCTCATCGTGTGTGACGAGCCGGTCTCCGCTCTCGACGTGTCGGTGCAGGCACAGGTCGTGAATCTTTTGCAGGATCTGCAGTCGGAGTTCGGTCTCACGTACCTTTTTATTTCCCACGGCCTCGCCGTCGTTGAGCATATTTCAAATCGGGTCGCCGTGATGTATCTCGGGAAGATCGTCGAGGTCGCCGACGCGGAAGAACTTTACAAAAATCCGCTGCATCCGTACACGAAGGCATTGCTTTCCGCCATACCGGTCCCGGACCCGAAACAAAAGCGCGATCGCATCGTCCTGCACGGCGATGTGCCGACGCCGATCAACCCGCCTTCGGGATGCCGCTTTCGTACGCGGTGTCCGATCGCGATCGATGCTTGTGCCGAGATCGTTCCCGAGCTTCGCGAGATCGAACCTGGTCATACGGCGGCCTGCATCCGTATCGAGGGATACGAGAATGCGGTCGTCAGTGTGTAAAGGTTGAAACATTTACCATCTCGATACCGTAAACTCAGTCATTCTTAAGCTCTACTTAAATCAACCTAACTGAGAGGACAAAATGAATCGTCTTGCTGGGATAGTCGTAGCCGTAGTTGGTCTCGTCGTCGCAATACTGGGCGTTATGAAAATTGTGCCCGGTCTGACACAGCCCGGCATTGTTCTCATTCTTCTCGGAGGGCTCGTCATCGGGTTGAGCTTTATCGACAAGCCCGAGTCGGATGGAACGCCTCGGATGTCAACGCCGGAGACTCTGCTTAATATATTTATTGCACCCGCCGATACGTTCCGAAATCTTCGCCATCATCCGCGATGGCTGGTCGCCGCGTTGATCATTGCGATTTTATCGTCCGTCTTTGCCAACTTGTTCATCTATCGCCTAACGGCGGAGCGCGTAACGAATTTCGCGATCGATAAGACGATGGAGATGCCGATGATGAACGATCAGGCTCGCCAGCAGATCGAAGCCGGACGCCAAGATGCGATCAATCAGAATAAAGATCCGATCATGAAAACCGGTCAGGCCGCCAGCAGTTTTGCAGCGAGCGTTTTGAAGTACTGCGTCTACGCCCTGATCTTTCTGGGTTTTGCCCTCGCGATGGGTGGCAAGATTAATTTCTGGCAGGCTTTTTCGGTAGCCGTCTACGCAGCATTCCCCGTTTCGGTTATTCATTCGATCCTGTCATCGATCATTCTCTTTTTGAAAGACCCAGCCGACATCCACCCGATACTGGGACAGGGAAATCTTGTACAGGACAATTTGAGTTTCCTTTTCAGCCCGTCGGCAAGCCCCGCGCTTTATACCTTCGCCGCGTACTTCAGTTTGCTCTGGCTTTATTGGATATGGCTCGTGGTGACCGGGTTGAAGAATACGGGTGAGAATGTTTCCGGGTCGACAGCATGGACAACGGCCCTATCGGTGTTCGGGATTCTCTTGCTGCTTGGAGTGGCCAGCTCGTACCTGTTCTCTGGATTTATGAGCTAGTGGGAACGCGGCTTCTCCGCACGGCAAGTGCGATTGATAGTGAAAATCCCGCACTGAAGGTGAGACAGATCTAAGCGTCTGTCGCACTTTCAGTGCGGGATCTCTTGTCGCAAGTACCAGACGTTTCACGTCTGGCTATCCTCGGTCGGCCGCTTCACGGCCGATAATCGCTTTTTCTTATTCATATCGCAACGCCTCGATCGGGTCGAGTCTCGCCGCTTTCCACGCCGGCCATAAACCGAATATTATCCCGATCCCGACGCTGGCGAAGAAACCCACCGGCGGAGCCCAGGCGGGAACGTAAGAGGGAAGCACGAGCTTGACCAACAGTGTGAGCAGCCAGCCAAGCAATAAACCCAGCAGCCCGCCGAAACCAGTCAACGTTGCCGCCTCGATAAGAAACTGAAGAAGAATGTCGCTTTGTTTTGCACCCATTGCTTTTCGAATACCGATCTCCCGCGTACGTTCGGTCACCGAAACAAGCATGATGTTCATAACGCCGATGCCGCCGATCATCAGTCCGATCGACGAGATAACGACCATCGCTATCGCCACACCGGCAGTGATCGCCTGGAATTGGTCGATTATGCTGGCGGCAGTTTCCATCGAAAAGTTATTCGGTTTTCCGTACGCGACCTGACGGCGTACGCGCAGCAGATCCTGAACGTCGTCCTTTGCCTTCTGCAGCCTGCCTTCGTTTGCAACAGCAAGGATACGGAGGTCATCGGCGTTCGGCTTGATCTTCAGTGCAGAACCCATCGGCATGTAGATCGCATTGCTTCGATCGTTGTTTCCTCCGCCGCCTCCTCCAAACAATTGCTCGCGTTTTTGGAGAACGCCGATCACGCGGAAGGGCGTGCCGCCGATATCAAGCTTTTCACCTATCGGATCTTCATAGGGGAAGTAGCTGTCTACGACCGTTGACCCGATGAGGCAAACATCAGCTTTCGCATCGCTCTCGGCGTCCGAGAACCACCGTCCGTTGATGAGAATTTCGGTGGTCGTCTTTTCGATGTCCGGCGTCGTCCCCTGGAGAATGACAGCGGACGATGTCTTTCCGTTCTTGCCGCTCACCAAGACCTTCGACCCAAAGAAATTGTTTGAGACATTGAGAAGGGGAATTGCAGTCTCGATCGACGAAAGTCCCTTGATAGCCTCCGCGTCATCGAAAGTGAGGGGCTTTCGCATCCGCTCTTCCTG
>JANPJL010000222.1:0-1629 GCA_031425495.1 Acidobacteriota bacterium | reverse complement strand
TACCGGTGTCACCTGAAATAAGATCATTTTGAGCAAGGCGGGAAGAATACTATTCGTGAGGCAGTTAGTCTACGAAGATGAATAGACGCCAGACTCTTGAAGAACCTTTCGGCATCTCGCCGGAGCGAATGTTTGAAATATTGACGACGCCAAGCGCGATCCGCAGTTGGTGGGGGGCTTCGACAGCGCTTGTCGATGCTCGAGCGGGTGGAAGCTGGGTGACAGCCTGGGGTGAGGGTGAAAACGATTCTGAGTACGTCAATTTTTTTCAGATACTCGAATTCGAGCCGCCTAGTCGGATACTGCTCGGCGGCGGGAAGTATACCAGCGGAGCCAATTGGCCCATCACCACCAATATCACTACGGAATTGATCATCGAACCTCAGCCCTCCGGTTGCGTGCTGCGGATCATTCAGGATTCGTCGCCCGCCGATCCGCTACTCGACGACTACTTCGACGCGTGCGTCGCCGGATGGCAGAATAGTTTCGAAGGGATCAGAAATTACGTGCATAACAATCCGACCGAGTAAGACTATGGAATTGTCCGAACTGCTTTCAAAACGCGAAGAGATAAAATCGAAAGTTACCCAACTTGGGAGGTTTCTTTGACGCGCCGGGAAAACAAAAACGACTCGCGGAATTAGAAGCGCTTGTCTCCGATCCGACCTTCTGGGACGACTCTGAGAAGGCCCAGAAAGTCATGGGGCAAAGAAGCCGTCTCGAGAGGGCACTGCAGCTCCAGAAAGATTTTGAGACAGGCGTTTCAGACGCCGAAGTGCTCTTTGAATTTGCCGAGACGGATGCCGACTCGCGTAACGAGCTCGAAGCATTATTGGGAAAGCTCGAAGCCGACGTCCTAGCTGCAGAGATCCAGAGTCTGTTGTCCGGTGAAACCGACGCGAACAATGCGATCTGTTCGTTGCAGTCGGGTGCGGGCGGGACGGATGCCCAGGACTTCGCCCAGATGCTTCTTCGGATGTATCTGCGTTGGGCAGAGCGAAAGGGATTCAAGGTCGAGATCCTTGACGAACAACCGGGAAGCGAGGCGGGGTTAAAATCCGCGACCTTTCGTATCCAGGGCGATTATGCCTACGGGTTGCTTGCGACCGAGGCCGGCGTTCACCGGCTTGTGCGTATCTCGCCCTTTAACTCGGGCGGCAGTCGAGAGACGAGTTTCGCGTCTATGTTCGTCTCACCCGAGATCGACGAAAATATCGAGGTTGATATTCAGGACAAGGACCTTAGAATCGATACCTATCGTTCGTCCGGCGCCGGCGGTCAGCATGTAAACGTCACCGACAGCGCGGTTCGTATCACGCACATCCCGACGAATACGGTGGTCACCTGCCAAAATCAGCGTTCCCAGCTACAGAACCGCGCAGTTGCGATGCAGGTCCTGCGATCAAAATTGTACGAGTTGGAACTTGAAAAGCGTCGGGCCGACAGCGCCGAGCTCGAAGCGACCAAGATGGACATATCGTTCGGTTCGCAAATACGGAATTACGTTCTGCATCCTTACCGGTTAGTGAAAGACACCCGTACAAAATTTGAAGTAAGCGACGTCGATGCCGTCCTCGATGGAGATATTGATGACTTCATCAAGGAGTTTCTGTTATATAAGAAGGGAGT
>JANPJL010000221.1:0-6508 GCA_031425495.1 Acidobacteriota bacterium | reverse complement strand
GATCAAAGCGACCCCCTCATCGACCTTCCCCGTCTCGGTCAATAAGGTCGCCTCGAGTCGAAGAAACCCGTAATCACTGGGGAAGCGTTGACGAACTGCTCGGATCGTCGCTAACGCTTCCGGCCGACTGCCCGTTTCGCGATAAAGTGCGATCAGCTGTCTATCTGGAAACAGATCGTCCTTTCCGAGAATTTGTCGCGAGCGATCGATGACCAGTCTGATCTCCGACGTTCGATCGGCATTCTTCAGCGTCTGGATCATCTTCTCAAATACGTGAGTAGCGAATTCACGCTCGTCATCCGACATGCTGCTCACACTGTCGAGTCCTCGGGCTGCCAAGGACGCGTCGTACGCGGCCATCGCCTCGGGAACCCGATCTGCACGGGCCATCATGTCGCCAAGTCCGACTTCGAGCATCGATGCGGAAGCACGGTCGGTCGGGATCAGACGTGTGGACGCATCGCGTAACAGTCTCGCCGCATCATCCACTTTTCCAACCCGTGCGTGCGCCCGGGCAAGCAGATTTATCAATGAGACATTAGACGGGTTCGCGAATACCGCCTTACGCAGCGATTCAATCGCGAGGGCCGCGGCGTCGGGCGTAGCATCCTCGATCGCCTCCCGAAGAAGTTCGACGGCATTGAAATTTTGAGGTTCGTCGGCGATCAATGTACTAAGCGTTTGGATCGCTTCGCGTGTCCGGCCCGCTTTTAGAAGCATCGATCCGAGCTTAATGGACGCATTCTCGGGGGCAAGATTTTTGCCGCCCATCAGCATCTGGTAAAAGCGTGTGTCGATCGGAGCCGCCGAGGCCAGCCATTTTCCGAGGGCATCTATGCTCTCGTCGATCTTGCCGGTTTTCTCATAAAGCTCGCTCAGGAGTGCCCACGCCTCGGCATTCCGGGGATCGAGTCTCGCAACCTGCTGCCATTCGCTTACTGCATTTTGACCGGCTTTCGAGTCGAACGGGCCGTTCACCACGCCGCTCTTGAAGGTGTAGAGCCGGGCGAGTATGCGTCGAGCTCCGAAATTATTTGGATTGACCTTTACTGCAAGGCCTGCAAGCCGGATCGCCTCGTCGGCATCCTGTGGCTGTGAATTTATCGCAAGCTCGGCAAGAGCGGTGTAGCCCTCAGAGAGGAGTGGATCCAACTCCACCGACCGCAGAAACGCTTCGCGAGCGAGTCTCGAATTATTCTGCCGGCCGGCACGGGATCGAAGACGGTCGCCACCCCATACATATCGCTGACCCTCAAGCAGCTTCGCATACGCCTGTTCGCGCTGCTCACGAGGAGTCGGTTTGACGGCTGCAATGTTCTCGAGCGCTCTCGAAAGTTGTTCCGATGCGGGTGGTGTCGGGAATGGGGATGCTGCCGGTGCCGGAGGGTTCTGCGAGAAGCAGGGCGAGGATAGGATCAGGAGTGCAAACGAAGCGGCTGATAGAGTTTTCATCGCGTTTTCAAAAACATAGACGCCGTGCAAACTGGTCGTCCGGGATAGCGAAAGGCGGCTCCGGTTTCCCGGACCGCCTTCCGATCTACACTGACCCTTAGGTTAGTGTCACTTTTTTTCCGGCTGCGGCTGTCGAGCAGGAGTGGGCTGCTGCTGGACCGCCTGACGTTGTGAGATGACGGTCGTCAAAGCCTGCGGGATCTGATTCGTCAGGATGTCGCCCTGATTCTCAATGATCTGATCTATCAGCTCGAACTTTTCCTTGTCAAAATCCTTCGTCATCAAGACGCCATTCTTATCGATCGTCATCGGATAAATACCGAAGAGTTGATTCTTAAAGTTATTGAAGAAAGATACGCTCTCCGGCGGCAGAACTTTCATACGCTCGGGATTCGGCGCCGGGACCGATGCTCCGATCAGCCCGAGCTGTTCTTTCGATTTCTCAACCCAATCGCTATTGGGATAGTCGCGCACGATCTGCTGGAAATAACGAGCGGCCTGGTCGGTCTCCTCTTCCAGCACGTACGTAACGGCGAGCTTGTACAGGGCTTCATCCGCAAAGCTGAAATTTGGGTACTTCTCGATGACCTCTCGGTATCGGGACTGGGCTCCTTTCAAACCACCCTTGCTCTGATTCACCGACTGGCTGTAGTAGTAATTTGCGATAAAGAGTCCATGCAGTCCCAAGTTATCCTGTACCTCAATCAGACGCTTTTCGGCTTCGGGCTTGAGGATCGAATTCGGATACTGCTGCATTAGTGCTTTGAGTCTGGTTTCAGCTCGCTTTGCACGAGTCGCGTCGCGATCCGGCAATCCGATCTGGCGCATCTCCGATTCTCCGATCTTCAAAACCACGCGATCGGCGAGTGGATGTGTCGGGAAAAACGTCAGCCAATCCTGATACGAGGCTATGGCCTGGATAAGCGCACTTGTCGTACCTTCCAGAAAGAACGAATCGGCGACCGCTAGCTTGGACATCGGCAGATAAGGCGAGTCCGGGTAGGTCGTGATGATGGTCTGGAACAGCAAACGGCCAACGTCGAAATTCTTCTTGCGGACCTCGCGTGTCGCTACGATAAATAACTCGCGATCGCGGCCAGGCGTGACGCTTCCGATCAACTCATCGAACTCGTCGTTACCGCCGCCGCCAAAGATACCCAGGAACTTCTTCTTCTTTTTTATCTCGCGCGTTTTTCCGACATTTGATTCCGGATTCGCTCTAGCCGCTGCCGTTTCGGTCTGCAAAGCGTCCGCACGTAGCTGAAGGTCCTTGACCTCTGCTTCGAGTCGGTCGATCTCGGTGGCTTCATACTTCTCAGATCTATCCTGCTTTCCGCGAAGGCTGTTAACGTCGCTTTGCAGGGTCGACGCCTCTTTTTCGATCGACTTCAGTCGGGCGTAGGGAGTGTCGAGCTTTCCCTTGTCCTCCTTAGACTTATCATCGTCGCCTTCCTGCTTTAATGCCGACGCCGCTCCCGTTGCGGAGCGTCGGATAGTCTCGAGCTTTTGCCGCATAACTTCGAGCCGCTGAGCCGGCGAGCCGTCGCCAGGCTGCTGTGCGAACGCACCTGTCACCAATAGAGCGACCGTGATAAAAAGCGAGATGACACTTTCCCGTTTAACTAGAACCATATTTCCTCTCGAGCGTTGTTGATAAATCTCGGTATCTCAGACCCAGACGGTGCCTTTGCCGATCAAATTCCTAACCGATTCCGTCGCGTTACCTTTCCCGTACACTGCCGATCCAGCCACAATGATCTCAGCTCCGGCCTCGACGATCTGCGCGATATTGCCCCCATCGACACCACCATCTATTTCGATCTTTGTCTCTAATCCGCGCTCTACGATCATCCGTTTCAAACGCCGAAGTTTATCGAGCGATGTCGGAATGAACGACTGTCCTCCGAACCCAGGATTTACGGACATGAGCAGAACAAAATCTGCATACGGCAAAGCTTCTTCAAGCGACGAAAGCGGCGTACCCGGATTTATTGCGATACCGGCCTTTGCACCCGCGTCTCGGATGGAGACCAAGGTTCGTTGCAGATGAACGTCCGCTTCGACGTGGACCGAGACCATGTCCGCTCCGGCCTCAACAAACTGAGTCGCGTATCGATTGGGCTCCTCGATCATCAAGTGCGTGTCGATCGTGAGCTTTGTCGCCTTCCGCAGTGATTTAACGACCGGTAGCCCGATGGTGATGTTTGGAACAAAATGCCCGTCCATTACATCGACATGCAGAACGGTGGCGCCGCCGGCTTCAACGGCTGCGATCTCGTCTGCGAGTCTGGAAAAATCTGCGGAGAGGATCGACGGAGCTATTTCAAACATTAGCTAATTGTGCTTCTGGTTTGTTGCAATTACGGTCTTTTCAGTTGCCACAGCCATTATGGCTTTGGACGCTGATCGGTATTCGGTTTCGCAGCCGGGGTATTCTGCGGCTTAGGGGCCATGCCTGTCGGAGTGTCTTTGCTCCTATCGACCGGATCTTTCTTATCCGAATCATCCGACTTCGCGTCCGTCGACTTGGTCGTATCGGTCGCGGTGTTTGAGCTCGAATCGCCCGCGATCACATCGCGCGTCGTCTCCACCTTCTTTTTATTAGTATTCGAGTTCGTTTTCTTCTTCGGCTTATCGGAGATCATGTCCTCGATCTTTTTCAGATCGTCTTCTTCGAGATTCTTCTGGAGCGACGATGGTGCTTCTTCGCCTGCCAGACCCGCTTTGCTCACCACGACGAGTATCATCTGCCCGGTCTTTACCGTTTCACCGGGTTTTGGGAGCTGTTCGATAACCGTATTGATCGGGTCAGTGCTTACGCGGTCCGCCCGGCGTTTTATCTTCAAACCCAAAGCTGCAAGCTCCTTCTCACTCTCGACAAAGTCCTTCCCGACGAGCTCCGGAACCTTAAGCTCGGAGCCGGAAAGCGACATGTAGACGACGCCAGCCATACCGGTCAGAAAGGCGCCGAGCAGGATACCGACCGAAACCAGTTTGCCTACTGCAGAAAAGCTTTTGTTAATAACGCTCATTTCAGAAAAGGCCAAAGCGAAAGTCTAGCACTATTTCGCTGGGCGAGAAACTTCCTAACCGGTTTGGAGCCGTTGGAATTCCGCGATAAAAAACCCGTCCATATCATCACGATGCGGAAATGTTCGAGCCGACCCCGTCGCCGTTACGAACCTTGGATCGGCGTGCGGACGCACCTGGACGAATTGTTCATTTCCAGCGAGAAATCTTTCACAAACGATCTCGTTCTCCTCAACCTGCAGCGAGCACGTTGAATAGATCAATCTTCCACCGGGCCTCACGACTTTGGATGCGTTTGATAAGATCTGGCGTTGTTTACGAGCTAAGGCCTGAAAATCACCCGGTTCGAGATAATAGCGGATCTCCGGGTTATGTCGAATCGTTCCGGTCCCAGAACACGGGGCGTCGACCAATACGGTGTCGAAGCTACCGTTGGCAAATGGAAGTACGAACTCAGCGTCGTACTGGACTATGTTAACGAAGTCCATACCCTGTCGCGTACACGTCTCACGCAGAAGCCGTACTCTTGACGGCTGATAGTCGCCCGCAACAACAAATTCACCGTCTTTCCGAGCTGATGCAGCAAGCGTTGTCTTTCCGCCCGGTGATGCGCAGACGTCGAGAAATCGGTCGCCCGCCTTCGCTGCGGCGGCAATGCGGCCAACCAGTTGGGAAGCCTCATCCTGGAAATAGATTTCGCCGTTACTCGCGAGCTCCAGCATCTCCTGGCTGATCGACCTTGCGAAATAACAGCCTTCGACAAACGCGCTTTGTTCAAAGTCGGCGGACGCTGAATGGGCGTCACTTTTATTCGTGAACCGAAACGCGATCCGCGGCAGCCTGTTATTTGACGCGGCGATCTGCTCCGCGTCGACCAACCCGAAATCCGAGATCCACTTCTCGATCAGCCACACTGGATGCGATGTCTCGATCGAGATCCGCTCGACGCCACCGGTAAATTCGAGGTGCGGGACCTTTTCGGAGACACGCCGGAGGATCGCATTTACAAACCCCTTTGCCGAGGTCTTTCGCGCCTTCTGCACGAGATTTACGCTTTCATTGATCGCCGAATACGCGGGGACTTTGTCGAGAAACAGTAATTGATAAATGCCAAGCCGTAACGAGAGGCGGACGCTCGAGTCCAATTTTTTTGAACCCGCGAAATGCTCGATAATCTTGTCGAGATACAGCTGACGTCGAAGAACGCCAAGGACAAGCTCGTGACAGAGTCCGCGGTCGCTGTCGCCAAGTCGTTCTTCGTAGATCGGAAGCAGAGCCGATGAGAACGATCGGTCGTTCTCGATCCTTTCCAGGATTTCCAATGCCGCCATGCGTGAAGGTGAGATCTTCATGTCAATCGCCGCTGAACTCTTCGGGAATAGCCGTCGCCGATCCCGGCTGCGAGTAATCAGGCCCGACCCCTTTCCGCAGCGTCTCATCGACAGTTCTCCGATCGTCGAAGACGAAGCACTCGCCCTCCCACAAGCTTTCGCCTGGCGTACTTTCTTCGAGGTAACGCAGTATGCCCCCCTCCAATTGGAACACGTCCTTAAAGCCGAGCTGCTTCATGTAAGGTGCAAACTTTTCGCAGCGAATGCCGCCGGTGCAGAACATCGCGATCTTTGGCGTCTTCTCCGGATCAAGATTCGCCGCGATGAAAGCCGGCAGATCGCTGAACTTTTCGGTACCGGGATTTATCGCTCCTTTGAAAGTACCGTTCTTATATTCGTAGTCGTTTCGAGTGTCTAGGACGACCACCGATGGATCCGAGATCACGTCGTTCCAATCGCTCGGCGCGACGTGAGTTCCGGCACCTAACGATATGTCTACGTCTATTTTCAACGTAACGATCTCCGGCTTTATTTTCACGTCTACCTTGCGAAATGGAGACTCATGATGGAGTGATAGTTTCGGATCGAGACGCGTCGCGAAAATCTCCTCCACGCGAAGAAGAAAAGTGGCAACATTCTCACGCGACCCGCAGACCGTCGAATTGAAACCTTCGCTTGCGAGAATGATCGTCCCC
>JANPJL010000220.1:0-2207 GCA_031425495.1 Acidobacteriota bacterium | reverse complement strand
GGCGTCGGCTCGGGTCAGATGAACCGCGTGGATTCGGTCCGCATCGCTGAAATGCGTGCCACCCGATTCGAGCTTTCGGTAATCGGTTCGTCCTTGGCGTCGGACGCGTTCTTTCCCTTTCGGGATAACGTAGACGAGGCTGCAAAAATGGGCGTAGCGGCAATTATTCAGCCCGGCGGCTCGATAAAGGACGATGAGTCGATCGTGGCCGCAAACGAACACGGCATCGCGATGGCGTTCACTGGAATTCGTCATTTCAAACACTAGGTTATACGTCGTTTGTTAAAGTGATTCCTTAGATTGCTTGACAGGACCGTGGTGCTTTCGTATAGTCTCTCTAAACAGGACGACTGAAGGAACGCTCAATGGATTCGAGATTCGAATTTTGTGAGCGTTTCCGTTTTTCACGGGACAAATGAGTTGATCTCAAAGCTGTTTCCATTGGTCGTGATCGTGATCGCCCCCTTTTCTCCCGTAGTTATCACTTCCGCCCCGTTTGTCAGCCATCGGGCGACGACCTCCGTGTGGGGATGTCCGAATCGCGACTTTCTGCCGACTGAAACGATCGCAAGCCGCGAATCGGTTCTCTTCACAAAGGCGTCCGTCGATGACGTGCGACTGCCATGATGCGGGACCTTTACTACGTCCGCTCTCAGTGATTCGGGTAACAACGTAACAAGATCGCCTTCGGTCGCCTCTTCGATGTCACCGGTCAATAGTACCGTCGTTGATCCGAACATGAGACGGAGGACGATCGAGCTGTTATTCGACGACTCCGCGTCTGACGACCCGCGGCTTGGATGCAAGACCTCGATCGTCGTGCCGCCGATTTCCATGACGTCGCCGCGTGCGACGCGCCTGAGCGGAATATCTCGCGAAGTGATCACTTCAAGGAGCTCCGAATATTTCGGATCCACGTCTACTGCGCCAGAAACTAGAATCCTACCTGTACGGAAATTGTTTGCGACATCCACGAGTCCCTGCATATGATCCGCGTCCGCATGCGTCGCGACAATGTGGTCGACGCGATCGTATCCCTTCTCCCAAAGAAACTCGGACACTACGAATTCCCCGATCCGGCGCGAGTCCGGTTCAAATCCACCGCTCTCATCGTTTTTGAGATCGATATTGCCGCCGCCATCTATAAGCATGGTCTCGCCGTTCGGCAGCGTCACGAATGCAGAATCGCCTTGGCCGACATCCAAAAAGTCCACGCGTAGTTTGCCGTCCGGCGACGGTGCGGAGAGCGGGTGAAACACTACAACAGCAGCGAGCAGCATCGTGGTTGCTGGCGGAAGGATATCGAGCCCAGTTTTCGGGGGTCGTCGGTGTTGGACGAATGGCTCCCATTTGAACATTCGCACAGCTGTCATAATTACGGCTGCGGCATATATCCAATAGATCGCTTTTAGGGGCCCCGAATATACCGGCACTCTGAAACTTATAGCGTCGAATTGTGATGTCCACGCCGGTATCGACATCATGAGCGTATTCAGCACTTCGGTTAGAACGATCATAGGTGCGGCAAGCCAAACGCTGATACCGCTTAAGAGAATTGCAAAAAGCGCGCAAAAGCTCTCGATCGCTAGGACCACGCCGACCCATAGATTCAACAAAACGGAGACGGGTGAAACGCGATGGAAGTATATGACCAGCAGCGGAAGCATCCAGAATTGAACGATCACGGAAACGAGTATGCCTTCGAATATATAGGCAAGGACGCTTTTGAAACTCGATGCACTGAGCCGTTTCAAGTACGGCGCCTTGAAAAGGTTTGCCGACCATATCTGTCGTCGATTCTCGATCCGCCATGCGGCCTCGTTCCAGTAAAGCAACTCGCAGAAACGCCGGAGCGGTCGGGCGGCAACGGGTGGTAGCGGTGTTTCCACGGAGGGAGCCCAACTCCCAATACTTCGCAGCTTCTCGATGGTCGGAAACGCGCAAGCGACGATCGCAGCAACGCTGACGAACGTCAATTGGAACGAAGCGGAGAATAAGTCACTCGGCCGCCAAACCAGGAGCACGATCGTACAAACACCAAGTGCGTTCAGCAGCGTTCCCCGGCGATCGATCACGCGGGCAAGCAGCAAGACCGTAAACATGACGCTCGCACGAACGACGGGGATCTCGGCTCCGACCGCGAAGGTGTACGCCCAAAGAAAGCTTGTCGCGAGCAGAAACTGATAAAGGCTCCGCTTTGTGAAGAA
>JANPJL010000219.1:0-4801 GCA_031425495.1 Acidobacteriota bacterium | reverse complement strand
AGATGATCGGTTAGTTTTGACGATTCAATAAACGTCGTCGGCCTTATCGCCTCGAGAAGAGATAGCATTTGATAAGAATCGAACAGGTCGATAGACTCGTCAAGTCGATGACCTGTAGGCGTAATGGTTCAGTTTGAATTTTCACGCGTGTGGAGCGCATATGCCACGCAATACAGGACCTTTCTTATTCCGTGTCTTCTCCGTGTTGTTCCGTGTATAGCGTGGTCCCCGCCTCCAAGATGACCACAGAATACACCGAACAATGTGGAGAAGACACGGAACAAGAATTCAATCAATATGAAAAATAAAGAGATCGATGACCTTCTAGAACAACTCTTCCGGCAGGCACAGATGCAGTTTGGTGCCGCCGTGAAGGGACGGTGGCTACACGACGGAGATCTTTGTCCGGGCTGCGGGAAAGAGATCACCGTGACGAAATATAAGAAGCAGGACGCGCTATCTCTCAACGCATTCATCTTTCGCGAGCACGGCGTGCTGATCGCGTACATGCTCTGTGGCAAATGCGCGGGTCTTATTCTTCGGGAATCAAAAAAGAATCCGGGAACAAAGCTGCCGCTCCACGATGAAATCGAGAAGAGTCTGAAGCAGGCGTTTGTAAAGCATTTAGGAAACTAGAGGATGACGGAATCACAATTTGGAATGATCGGTCTCGGGACGATGGGCAGAAACTTTCTGCTCAACGTCGCCGAACATGGATTCTCGTGCGTCGGGTACGATCTCGACGAGAGCAAGCGAATGCTGCTGGCGGCGGAAGGCGAGCAGTTTACGATCGCGACTGCGGATGATGTTACAGCGTTTGTCGCTGAGCTTGAGTCGCCGCGGAAGATCATGCTGCTCGTACCCGCCGGACCGATCGTCGATTCGGTTATCAACGACCTGATCCCGCTCCTCGCGCCTGGCGACGTTATCATCGACGGCGGCAACTCGCATTTCCTGGATACTGAACGACGAGAGGCTTTACTTGCTCAATCAAATATCGCGTTTATCGGCGTCGGCGTCTCCGGCGGTGAGGAAGGTGCGCGGCACGGTGCAAGCATAATGGCCGGGGGTCGGCCGGAAGTTTACGAGCACGTCCGCCCGATCTTCGAAGCGGCATCAGCCAAAGTGAATCGCGAACCATGTGCGGCTCATGTCGGCAACGGCTCCGCCGGGCACTTCGTAAAGATGGTGCACAACGGCATCGAGTACGGTCTGATGCAATTGATCGCCGAAGCATACGATCTCTTGAAACGAGGCTACCGGCTGAACTCCATTGAGATCGCCGATCTGTTTGCCGAATGGAACGCCGGCGAATTGAACTCGTTCCTTATCGAGATCACCTCCCTGGTCCTGCGAAAGATCGATACCGAAACAGGAAAACCGCTCGCTGAGCTTATCCTCGACACGGCCGGGCAGAAGGGAACAGGGAAGTGGACCTCGCAAGTCGCGATGGATCTCGGCGTCCCAATCCCGACGATCGATTCGGCGGTGACCATGCGACAGATCTCGGCGAGGAAGACTGACCGCGTGGCCGCTGCGGGAAAGTTGGGAATCGTCTTGGATGAGCTCGTTGTTACGGAAGAGTTGCGATCAAGCACGATCGAGTTTGTTCGCGAGGGTCTTCATCTCGCATTCCTCGTAACGTACGCGCAAGGGCTGTCGCTGCTCAAGGCGGCGTCAATCGAAAAGCAATACGATCTCGACATGGTCGAGATCGCGAAGATCTGGCGGGGCGGGTGCATTATTCGAGCGGCACTGCTCGAGGATATTCGGAAAGCGTTCGCGAGCGATCCGGATCTGCAGAATATTCTTCTCTCGGATGTGTTCGTTCCAGCGATTCGAAAGAAGCAGGCTCTCTTGAAAGCGTTTGTCCACTTTGCCGGATCGTCGGACGTGCCATGCATGTCGGCGGCATCGTCTTTAAATTATCTGAAGGCGTTCGCGACCGATCGTCTGCCCGCGAATGTGATCCAGGCACAGCGCGATTTCTTCGGGGCGCATACTTATCAGCGGATCGATAAAGAGGGAATTTTCCACACAAAGGATTGGTGATCAGATGAATATTGAAGGATCAAAGGTAGGAAGATGTCGAAAACGGATAGCGTTTCTCCTTATTGTCTGTTGTTCTATTTCCGCCTTGGCGGGATGCAACTTGCAGAAGGAGGCCGACGTAAAGTTCGGAGACCAGAATTTTAAGTCCGCGATCGCGTTGATCGAACTTCACAAGGTGAGGTCAGGATCTTACCCCAACAATTTGCGAGAAATAAAGTTTATGAGCGAGTGGGATCAGATTTGGTTGAATGCGGTCGAATATACGAAGCTTGAGGACGGTTACGAACTCAATGTTACGCGCGGCTGGGTAGGAGCGCCCGAACTAAATTATCCACCTGAGTTTTGGAACGGGTTGGGTCTAAAAAGATCTAACGTAAAGCCGACTCAGTAAGAAGACTGGACTATTTCCCACGCACCTTCACTCTTCAACAGCTTACTCATCAATGCAGCATGCACAGCATGGCCGCTTTTTTCTGCAGTGATCTTACCGAGCACCGGCATTCCCAGCAGAGCGAAGTCTCCAATGATATCCAGGATCTTGTGACGGACGAACTCGTCGGCAAAACGCAGCGGCGATTCGTTTAGCATCCCATCCGGCGTTAACACGATCGCGTTGTCGAGCGATCCACCAAGAGCGAGATTCGCCTTACGCAGCATATCGATCTCGTTCGTGAATCCGAACGTCCGTGCCGATCCGATCTCGCGGCCGAACGATCCGTTCTCAAAAACAAAGTGTAATGTCTGACGATTTATGAATGGGTGCGGAAAGTCGATAACGCACTCGATCTCAAACTTATCCGACGGGCTGATCGACATCATGCGTCCGGCTTGCTCGACCTCGACCGTGTCCAGCACGCGAAAGTAACGCCGTGGCGAATCCTGCTCTGCGATACCCGCCGAACTTATCAGCTCAAGAAAATCTTCACTCGAGCCGTCCATGATCGGGATCTCGATATTGTCGAGCTCGATAAAACAATTGTCGACGCCGCTCCCACGGAGGGCTGACAGCAGGTGCTCGCACGTCGATAGCACGACACCACGCCGCATCAGCGTTGTCGCATAGCTACAGTGCGAGATGTACTCGGCCGACGCGGGGATCTCGAAGTTGTCAAGATCGGTACGGACGAAGATATAGCCTGTGTTCTCGGGAGCCGGTTTTAGCGTGAGATTTACCTCTACGCCGGTGTGGAGACCGACGCCGGTGGTTGAGATTGCTTTTGCGATTGTCGTTTGATTCATGGGCGAATGCCTTCGGCAATCAGTTAACAATACGCGTGCCGCAGCTTGGTGTGCTTGGCGAGCTTTGCGTGAAACACAGGGATATCACGCAAAGCTCGCGAAGTTCGCAAAGATGTAGTGCTAAAACGGAGCCAGCAGGTCAATCGATTTGCGGGTCGTGTGTTGCGGCGGCGCCACACAACTGTCGCACAATTTACTAATTACACCTTTCCAATTACAATTTACAGCAGTTATGGCAATTCAAACCGCGGGTCAAAAGACCGCGAAAATCACCAAGATCAAGATCGAAAACCAGTCGACCATCGACCTGCCCTCCTATACCGAACCGCACTTAAATAAAGCACTCGATTTCCTTCCGGTCGAGCATCTGCGTGGGATCGACAAGGTCAAGCTCGTCGATTTTATAAACGACCCGCGGCTCAAGAATATGAACGTTCCGATGAAGGGCGATCTGCCGGGGCTTTATCATCCGCGACAAGGTAATCAACAAGCGTGGCTTGAGATTTCGACCGGTGCGCTGCTGCAGCCGACCGAAGGGTTTGCAAAAAAATGGATGGCGAAAAGCTCGTTCAAGGGAAACCTGGCGGGTCTGCTCTTTTCACTGGTAGGTCAGCACTATCACCTGACGCTCAAGCACTCGGTCAAGAAGCAGAACCTCGAACCGCAGATCCGGCAGTACGCCGAAAAGAATCTGCGCAGTTGGAGCGAGAAACATTCTCAGGGAAGCGTCCGTGCAAAGATCTTCAAGCCATTCCGCCCGATGATCGAACGCTGGGCAAAGTGGCTCAATAAGAAAGCTGCCGAAGCACAGAAGAAGTAGGTTATCGATGGTGTAAAAAAGCACACCGAGCCGCCAGATCCGAAATCCCCAGCCGTTGAGAGAGGAGAGCAATAGATGGAAAACAGATATTTACTAAAACTATTCATCCTCGGATTAACATTTGCCGGCATGACCGCGGGGTTGCTGCGCTGGGCGGAAACCGAAACGGCGGCGCAGAAGCAAGAGTCGCTACTCGCGGACAACGTGTGGACGGGCGCGTCCGGTGGTCTATGGAACACCACCGACGCCAACTGGACCAATCCCACAGTTTGGAACAACGCTAACGCCGACTCCGCGATCTTTACCGGCGCAGGCGTGCGGACTATTACAACAAGCGTACCGATCACGCTGCGCGGGATGCGATTTGACGTCAACGGCTATTCGGTGACCGCTCCCGGTGCTCTAACGTTTGCTGCGGGCGGCGGCGGTTCGCTGGCTCCGGGGGAGATACAGGTAGCCTCCGGCGTTTCCGCGCAGATCAACAACGTACTCAGCGGTACGGTCGGCTTGACCAAGACGGGTGGGGGAACATTGATCCTCTTCTCCTCCATAAGCGACTACACCGGCACCACAACGATCTCGGGTGGCAAGCTGCAAATAGGCTTCGGCTTCGGCGGCTCCGGCGGCAATATTCCGAACAACCCGGTTAGCATGGCTTTCGGCACAACGCTGGAATTCCGACGCTCCCAG
>JANPJL010000218.1:0-12240 GCA_031425495.1 Acidobacteriota bacterium | reverse complement strand
CCACCGTATCCGCCGTCGTGGAGCGCCTTTTCGATTTCGGACAATACGAACGCCTGATCCGGATTTAGGACTATCTTGCCGAATGTCGTCGACGATGAGCCCGCAAACGGATCGCGCAGCACCTCTTGCGTGAAGACCTCCACCACTCCCCGCTTTGCAAGAGTGTTGATCGATGAGCCGCCGGTCGCGGCGCTTTCGAGCAGTTCGGTAAACATCATCTCGCCGCTGGCATTCTTCAACGATTCGATAATGCGCTGCTGTGCTTCGGTGAGCGGCTTCGCATCCGCGATATCCACGCCCGGCGACGACAGACGCACCGCCTTCCGCCGTTTTGGCCGCACCTTCTCCGCGATCGCTCTTTCCGCGACGGCTATCTGTGATACTCCCAGCAGATCGCGCAGCGCCCGCCGAGAAGCCGACTGTCCGAACTCTCGTTCTATCTCGCGCCTCGACAACTCCGTAACCGAAGCCAGGCGCTTCAGGATCTGCGCCCTGACCGGTTTCAGGTTTATTCGACGAAGAAGTTCTTCGCGCCCGGAATCGGTGATCGCGACGACCTGCTCGACGGCGGAGTTTATACCGGCCGGAAGCGTCGCTTTAAGCATCTCGCCCCATGATGCGGCATAGTAATCCGCTGCCCACTTCGTAAGCGTGATGATCTCGTTGTTGATCAGCGGCGATCGGTCGATCAGTTCGGAAACTGGTTTAACATCCGCTTCGTCGATACCAAGATCCGGTTCGAGTTGTTCGTAGAGCGCGACAGCATAGCCGGTGAGCTGACGCCTTCCGAAGGGAACCAGAACACGCGCGCCTAACTGGATAAGCGATGACATTTCTGCCGGTACCGCGTACGTGAAGGTTCGGCGCGGAGGCAGCGGAAGAGCGACCTCTACAAACCGAATTTGAGCCGCGCTGTTGTCGCTGGATAGGAGCATTTTTTGGAACGGTTATTGAAATGATAACCTATGGGAACTTTTTCCGAAAAATGTCATCTAATTGGCATTCATTAAGAAAGGACGGACATGTTTTTAGAACCGACGAAAGAAAAAAAAGGGATCAATTTTGCTCTCGTAGCTGGGGCGATGTTCGGAATATTAATTTTGGCAGGAGCGGTTTGGCTTCTGAGTCGGCAGCCTTCGATGGCCGATCAGATGGCTGCGATCCTCGAGGGCTCTTACCACGAAGGCTCGCCGGAGTTCGCGCAGATCACGAAGGATATCGTTATTTCCACGAGCCCCGACACAGTTCAGTCTCCTAATGCGTTCGGCTCGATCTCGATGTATATAAAAGGCACGATCAGAAACAAGGGCGAGCGCATCATCAACGGTTTAGAGGTGAACGTTGCGGTCATCGATAGTTTTGGCGGAACGCTCCGGGAGAAACGTGTGCTGGTGGTTCCGACTCAGCGGCCCGAACTTGGGCGCGGCGAGATCATTCCGATAAGTCTGGAGATCAGCGGTTTCGACAAAAAAGACGACCGTGCTGATATTCGCTGGAAAGTAACCGCGATCCGCACGCAGAACTAGGATCTTTCCGTCTGCTCGACAAATAATTCTTCGAGCGACTGCCTTACGGGTTGCACCGAGATCAATCTTCCGCCAGCCGCCCGACTTTCTGAAAGTATATTCTCGATCTCGCTTTCGCTCTCTACCTCGACAGTAACGCCGTTTGCCTTGGACGAAATATGTGCCGAAGGGAACTTCTTCGATAGAATCTCCGCCGAAACGCCTTTGATACTTATTTCGTAAAGGGTAGTGCCGCTGTGCGTGGACAAAAGTTCCTCCAGATTTCCCGTTGCGGCGAGTTTGCCACGCCGCAGGATCGCTACCTCGTCGCACAACGCTTCCACATCGGACAAAATGTGTGTTGACATGAAGACCGTCGCGCCAGATCGCCGTAGACCATCAATCAACTCGCGCACTTCGCGACGTCCCATCGGATCGAGCCCACTCATCGGCTCGTCGAAGAACACGATCTCAGGTTCGTTTATCAGGGCCTGCGCAAGTCCGACCCGTTGCAACATACCCTTGGAGAATTTTCTCAACTGCTTGTTCCAATCCTTTTCTTCGAGGCCGACGCTCTTCAGCAAATGCGATGTCCGCTGCTTGCGCTTTGCACCGTCGAGACCCAGCAGCTCACCGAAATAATTCATCAGCTCTGCCGCCGTGAGGTAATCGTAAAAGTATGGATTCTCCGGACAGTACCCGATGCGGCGGTGCATTGAGACATCTGAAATATCACTGCCTAGGATTCGGGCGCTTCCTGATGTCGGGAACAGCAGACCCATGAGAATTTTGATGGTCGTCGTCTTTCCGGCACCGTTGCCACCGAGAAAACCGAATATCTGGCCGCCAGTGACGGTCAGTGACAGGTCATCCAAAGCCCGGACCCTCTTCTTTCGCCAGAATCCGACTTCGTAATCTTTCGTAAGATTTTTGATCTCGACAATATCGCTCATAACTTTCTAGGCCATAGGTATCTTCGATCGCGGGCGATCGATCGTGGCTTCGCATTTACTGGTGTCCAACCGATAGGGAATTCCACTCGGATCGACGATCTGGTTCGCCTGGTCTATCCGCAGTCGCTCGCCATTTGGAAGCTTCGTGTCGGACAACAGTGGAAGGATCTCCTGCCACTTTGTCGCACACCTGCCGTTCTTTTCGGCAAACGTTTTGAGTGCAGGATTGATCAGATCACGCTCGTCCAGCGAGTCGATCTGCATGAGTCTTAGGCCGACATTCCGACGCGAAACGTCGTCTTGCGCTTCGGCCAGGATCTGCCTATACATCTCGCGCGCAAGATCACGGCTACCGCCCTCGATCCTCATACGTGCTGCCATCATCTTGAAAAAGGGTGGAGCACCGCTGACGCGCGAGCCCTGTTCATAAACCTCGGCCGCTTTGTCGAAATTGTTCATCTTCCAGTAGATGAAACCGAGATACTGGTGCAGTCGCCACTGACCGGGATTATTGGCGATCCCTTTTTCGGTCAGCGCTATCGCCTGTGCCGGATCGATCGCCGGCAATATAGTCGCTCCGTATAGATAGGGTGCGATGAACTTGGGATCGAGATCCGTCGCGTTGTTGAGATACGGGTAGAGCAGGCGGGGATTGAGGGACGTCATGTCGTCGAGATTAAGATTCTCAAGACCGACCCCGGTTATCTTCCCACCGAAGTACTGCAGCGAGTTCATCCAGTACCAGTCGGCGACGAGGCCCTCGGCACCGAACACAAATCCTTTTAAGCGTGAGCCATGGAGGGCCAGGTCCTGATCCTCGTAACCGGCCGGGAGAGCGGGCCGCTCGCTCTCGACAAATCTAGTGAGAGCAAATGCCGCTGCAAAGCCGAGTACGATCAAGGCCACCGCGATCGCAGTTTTGTTTGCTCCGGACACCATACGGCTACTTAAAATTTCGTCGGCTGAAGATGATAATTGTCGCGGCGATCAGGATCACATCGAATACAAGCGCATAGAGGATCGCACCACCGACCATCGAAGCCGGGGGCATTTCACCATGAGCGGCGTTCGTAACGAAAGTGAAGTGCGAGAGATTCGGTAGGAGATAGTAGATCGCGTCGAGAAAAAACTTCGCGGCTTGCGATTCCAGGCTGACGGCAAGGTCGCGCAGCGAAGAGCTGAAATGACCGATCACGAAAACAAAAAATGTCAGGAGCGCCGACAAGGACGGCGAGGAGAACGAAGAGAAAAGTATCGCAACGGCAGTCACGATCGTCAGCTCGAAAAATATCAGTATGATCGAGGTCCAGACCGGGCCAGCGAGGTGCATGCCTTTTACAGTCGCCAGCGCAACCGTTACGCCGATGCCCATGATAGCGACATTGACCGCAAGCGTAAGGCACAATCCCAGATACTTCCCGACAATGAACTCACCGCGACCGACCGGCTTCGCGAATATCGCAAACACGGTTCTCTTCTCGATCTCTTTGGAGACTAGGCCTATCCCGACGAAGATCGCGATGAAAGTGCCGAAGAGGAGGACGGCGTTAAGTCCGATATTCACGATCGTCCGGGCCTCGTGACCGTCAGTCAGATCGGCGAGCAATATTGCGCACGCGATCAGCAGCAGTACGAACAGTACGAGGTTGTACAGCACGCGATCGCGCACCGCCTCGCGGAAGGTGTTTCGTGCAATGGATAGTATTCGACTCACTTCAGTAAAAGGATCAAAAGTTTGCCTGATTATTCGAGCGACCAGCCACAGGACATGGCTTTATGATAATAGAACATTACTTAGGAAACTGGAAGACGGATGAGCTCATTGCAGCCGTCGTTTTTCTTTAAGCGAGTCCCTCGGGATCTCTCTTGGACGATCCTTCGGTAGAGTAGCGAACTCAAAAAAAAGTTGGATTGTTTCCGGTAGGTGAAACGAAGGGGCACCGAGACTTTATGGAGATAGAGGTTGAGCTGGGGTTTCGTGGCGGGTGCCTATATTAAGCATGGAGAATCGGCGTTCTTCGGGGAATTTGATCAGTCTCTCCGTAGCGACAGCGTAGATGGCCGAACTAGGCTGCAGGTCCATCACCGGCATTAGTTCCTTGTCGAATACGGCTTTGTCAGATGTCGTCTTTGCGCCTTCGCTAATGAATGAGAACCATGTCCGCGATGCCTTCGGGCTGATGAGGTTTGCCTTCGCGAGGATCTCTACCGAGTGCTGCTCCTTCCCGTTCTCTTTCAACAGAGCCGCGTAGCGAGTAAGGATGAAAGGCGACCGCGGGTAGTACACCAATGCCCGGCGCATAGTTTCTTCCGCAGTGATATTATCACCGGCCAGGGAGTGAGCCGTCGCGAGGTACGAGAAGCTGGTGGACGTCGCAAGCCCCATATCGATAGACCGCGATAAATTGACGGCCGCTTCCGCATATCGTCCTTCATGCAGAAGTCGGTGGCCTAAAGAATTACGTACGAAAGGATTTTCATCGTCGATGAACGACGCGGTTTCATAAAGCTTGAGAGCTTCATCTATGTTTCGAATTCCGTTCGCTTTCTGGGTGATGATCACGCTCGCGACATTCGACGACGAATGGGCCGCGAGGAGCAGGCATGCGGTTAGACTCGCCACTGCGGCGATCCTGAATCTGGAAACCGACAAGACTATTTCTTCTCTTTCATCCACTTTGTCTTTCAGCAACAGCTTCGCTGCAACGGCAAGCACGAAGAAGAACACGAATCCGTTCTGTATCAGCCGGAAGGAGTACGAAGTGACAATCGAACTGGCGATGAACAATCCGATGCCGACCATGGCCGCGTATGCGTGAATTGAACGTGTCGGCAGTTCTTTCAACGATTTGAATGCCATAACGCCGATGCCGGTCAAGAACCATGCGAAGATCGCGGCTCCAACCAGTCCAAGCTCGGCGAATATTTGTAGAAATTCGTTGTGTGCCCTTTCCGGGATCTCATTCTCGGCGGCGGCAAGATTCGGATGATCGGGATTCTGCAATGAGTAGATTTCGCGATACCGGTTGACTTCGAATCCAAAATTGTCGGCGCCGACGCCTATGATCGGATGAGTCGCGATCATCTCAACGGATAAAGAGATCATCAGTTTCCGGAAATTGTTGCTCGCGGATATGCTTTCGTTATTTGTAAATCGGTGCGAGTCAGGTGGAGTCTGGCTGACCGAGAGCATCGGAAGAGAGATCATCACAACGGTCATGACGATCAGAGCGGCCGCCGTGATCGCAAACTTTATCCGATACAAACGGTAACGTCGGAAAAGAAAGATCGCCGCGCCGATCGCCGCTATTCCGATCGCAAACAGACCGTAGTTGGTCCGCCCGAACGTGCTGAACATAAACAGCCACAGAGTGGTGACGGCCATGACGCCGAGTACAAAACTTCGACCCTTAAGTCTTACTACGCCTACGAGCAACAGCGGAAGCAGCGTGAGAACCTGTTCTCCGAAGCGGGCGAAGCCGACGCCGAGCTTGTTCGCTCCTCCGAAAATATTCAACGCCACGAACCCGGCGATCGCCGGAACCGAATATGCAAGTAGGACTCCAACCAAGACGTAGATAAACCGCTTGTACTGACCTTTCTGATCCAGAAGATAGCGGGTGACGCAGTAGAACGTGAGATACGCCGCCCATATAGAAGTGTGATGAATCGTCGATTTCCATGACGACCCCCATGCGATCGAAGCGAAACTCCACACCGTGAACAGCAATAGCGGAAGAAGGATGAATCTTTTTTCGTCGCGGGAAAACGGGAGTGTGAGATCAATCTGTTTTGCCTTGAAAATAAGGTAAGCAACGGTGGCGGAAAGAAAGAGGGAAGCAAATAAACTGACCCGCCAGGAATGGACGAAGGTGGTCCAGTCTGGAATGAAAAACATCCACAGGGCCAACATTACCAGTGCTAACCCGATAAAGAAGACTGTGGACGGTTTTACAAGAAGTGAGTTGTGCGGTGAGACTTGCATTGGGCGAGTGAAAGAAACTTGCGTCATGCCGATGGCAATTGTCTTGCCATCATGCGAAAAGGAAACGATCGTAGGATCGTTTCCTTTTCGGCATTTAACCATTTATTGGTTCGTTCAATTACTGCTGACCCATCGGTACACCAGTTCCTGTTACCGACGCACCGTTAGCGGCGTCACCGGCTGCTGCGAAATCGTCAGCTGTCAGGACGACCTGAACAAGAACCACGCCATCGGTCGAGATACCGAAGTTGCGTGTTCCGGTTGCGGTGAACTGAGAATCGGCAGGCGAAGTCGTGGGCTTTGCAACTAATGCGAACGAAGCCGGGTTCGTTGCGGTTACAAATGCAAACGACTGGTAGGTCAGGTCATATCCACTCTTCGTTCCCGAAGCGAGGACTGAGTCAATAAGGTTGGACAATACGAGCTCAGCACCTGCATCCGCCCAAACGTTTGAGTCAGCTGCGCCAGGAGCATAGTTACCGTTACCGGTTGTAGCCTGGTAGGTAGCGTTGGCACCATGGACTGTACGGAGCGAGGAAGCGGCAGAGCCTTCGTTAGCTGAGCGACGTGCCGCCAGCAGGTTGGGGATAGCGATCGCGGCGATAATGCCGATGATCACAACAACAATCAAAAGTTCGATCAAAGAGAAACCTTTTTGATTTTTCATTCTAATTCACAATCTCCTAGAGTTATATAAAAGTCTTTTCTACCTTTCCCAGGCACCCACCCTATTACAAGGCCTGTGCCAGAGGCAGGAGCGCCGAGTCCGCCACGATATCTTGAGTTATTTCTTCACTTAGTAGTTTGCGTTAGGAAGATGCAAATGGGAATTGGCTGAAGGACGACCTGGGATTCACAGTTTTTGGTAACTGGCTGCTGACACATTTTGTCAGCTCATATGAACTTCGGCGTATATTTGGATCCGATGATTGGAGGGAAGCGGTCTCTGTGTCAGAAGGGAATTGTACGAAGGTAGCGAAACGCTCTGGGTTACTCGCCGTTTCGCATTTGAGCTGAAAGATTCCGGATGTCATGTTTATCGAGCAAGTGGCGTAACGAGCGAACCTGCATCTGTAGCAGATCGGCGGCGCGGGTTTGGTTCCCTGCGGTTTTTCGCAATGCCTCAACAACGTATGTCTTTTCCAGATTCTCGAGA
Organism: Acidobacteriota bacterium; assembly: GCA_031425495.1. Taxonomy (GTDB): domain Bacteria; phylum Acidobacteriota; class Blastocatellia; order Pyrinomonadales; family Pyrinomonadaceae; genus OLB17. Next base: position 4,641 of record JANPJL010000218.1, on the reverse strand, counting down.
TGTGCTGTAAGGTTCAATCCCGCGTCCGGTAGATCGAACTCTGCGCTGATCCTCTCGGGGTTGTAATTTGTAATATGCTCAGGCAGGCGTTCCGGCTGGATCTCATCACCACGCTCGAGCGCCACGGCCCGCTCGATCGTATGCTCGAGCTCCCGGACGTTACCGCTCCACATATAATTCTCAAGCAACTGCATTGCACGCGGAGAAATAGTTAGGTTCCGACCCCTCTGATCGCAAAACTTTCCAATAAAATGGTTGGCAAGCTCGGGTATGTCTTCGCTTCGGTCACGGAGCGGCGGAAGGTTGATCGGGATGACGGATACACGATAGAAAAGGTCCTCGCGAAATGTGCCGTCGAGCGACATCTGCTTCAAGTCGCGATTCGTCGCGGCGATCACGCGAGCGTCGATCGGCAACTCGTCATGCGCTCCGACCGGACGAACCTTCTTTTCCTGAAGAACGCGGAGTAGCTTTACCTGCATCGCCGGGGACATTTCACCAATCTCGTCTAGGAAGATCGTTCCGCGGTTGGCCGCCTCAAATAGTCCCTTGCGATTCGCGTTCGCTCCCGTGAAAGAACCTTTTATATATCCAAACAGTTCAGATTCGAGCAGCGTTTCGGTGAACGCGCCACAGTTTATCGAGATAAATGGTTTCTCGGCGCGAGCGCTTAGATCATGGATCGCACGGGCGACGAGTTCTTTTCCGGTTCCGCTCTCGCCCGTGATAAGTATCGTGGACTGGACCTCAGCGACCGTCTCGATCATCTGGAAGACCGCGTGCATCTTACTGGAGTTCCCGACGATGTTCTTTATACTTCCGCGTTCGCGCTGGGCACGTTTAAATGCACGGTTCTCGTCGATGAGAGCCTGCTTTTCCAGCGTCTTCTTGACGATAAGCTTCAGCTCTTCGACATCGAAGGGCTTTTGTATGAAATCGTCGGCACCTAGCTTGAATGCTTCGCGTGCGGTCTCGACGGACGCGAATGCGGTCATCAAAATAACGCCCAGATCCGGCTGGGTCTCGCGAACGGCGCTTAGCATCTCGATACCGTCCATGTCCGGCATACGCACATCGGAAATAACTACGTCGACGGGCTCTCGCTGGAGAACGGCGAGAGCTTCGCGTCCGTTCGAGGCGGTATGGATCGTATGTCCTCCGCTCTCGAAGACCAAGCTTAGGAGCTGCCGATAGCTCTGCTCGTCATCAACAATCAATATGTTTGACATCGGTGTTTGCCGGGTTCGGGTCGTGTGGCCTGCGTCAACCGGAAAGGAGATACGCAAAACCTATTCTCCCAAATAACGCGGTTTTGGTTCAAGGGGCGATCTCTGTTTCCTCATTTTTCAACTTCAAGAAATGCTCCAGCCGCGTCGGAGCCGAGGACACGTGGATAACATCTTCGATTCCTTCTTGTTCAGGCTGCGTGTTAGCACGGGGGAATGTGATCGTAATGACAGTTCCTTCGCCTTGAAAGCTTCGAACGTTGATCGCCCCGTCGTGGTCGCGAATGATCTGATAGACGATCGAAAGCCCGAGCCCCGTCCCGCCTGATGTCGAGTTCGAGAACGGTTCGAACAGACGCTCCACCTGTTCGGGTGACATCCCCACGCCAGTGTCTTCAAAAAGTATGTGAAAGTGATTGTTCGGAAGACTCTCTACCTTGATCGTTAACTCTCCGCCGTCCGGCATAGCATTTATCGAATTTCTAGCGAGGTTCCAGAAAACCTGCTTCAGCTGGGTCGAATCGGCCGAAACAAAAATGGGCGAGCTCGGAAGAATTTCGTTTAGCTTATGCTTCTCGGTAACCTCCGGGCTGTGTCTGAGAAGTTTCACCGTCTCGCGGATCGCCTCGCACGCATCTATCTCGACAAAGCTTCCGACCTTGGGCTTCGCATAGCTGAGGAAGTTGGTGATGATGTTATTAAGCCGGTCCGACTCACGAAGGATGATGCTCATTAGATCCGCTTGGACGGAGTCCGGTGGTGTGTTCGACTGGAGGACCTGGATGGCGCCCCGCATCGCACCGAGCGGATTTCTGATCTCATGCGCGAGGCCCGCTCCAACGCGTCCGACTGCGGCAAGCCGGTCCTTCCTCTTTATACTCTCTTCCATCGACCTTATCTCGGTGAGATCCTGGAACGTGACGATAAGTCCGGACCGCATATGGTCTTCCGAGAAAAGCTGCGAGATATTAAATCCGATCCGAACGGCGAACCCTTCCGGCGTCACGAGGTCGGTCTCGAAGCGAGGAATATGCTCGACGTCTGGATTTACCAGCGAAAGCTCGATCGCCTGCCGTATATTTCCGAAGAGCGAGAAGATTGAACGTCCGCGGATCTCCTCCGCCGGGTAGCCGGTTATCTCGGCAGCGGCCGCGTTTACCGTGTAGATCTTGCCGTCGAGATCGGTAGTGATCAGACCCGAGCGGATCGACTCTACTATCCTTTCATGAAGGACCTGTAGATTGGCAAGCGTCTTAGTCGCCTCTTTAAGTTGCTCACCCGAGTACAGTCTTTCGGAGAGTCTTGATGCCAGCAGCCCAACAACCAGAAACGCGACGGTATGAAAGCTAACGATCTGGATGATCCTCGACGGCGGCTGGGCAGTGCCTGACGCTTCGATCACTGCAAGGCCTGTAAGGATCGCAAGCAGTGAGAAGAACGCAACGCAGATCACAGCCATCAGGAACGTGGCGCGTGGCCGGAGAAACAGGCTTGAAACCCCTATCAGAACGATGTACAAGGTGATGTTGAGCGACGTTACATCACCGGTCTTCCAGACCAGCCAGGTTATCAACATCACGTCGCACAGGAACTGTGCACGGGCCTGCCAATCGATGGACCGTGAAATGCGCGACAGAAGAAAGTAAACGGCCGTCAGCCCTACGGCAACGACAAATATCAGAAAAGGTCCTTCGGGAAAATCATCGAGCGAAACCTGGATCGTCCCGCTGTACCAGATCCAACTTGTGACTAGCAGGAAGAAGACGATAATGAGTCTGCCAACGATGAGGGTCTGCAGTTTTTGCTGTGAGACGTCGTTTGCGGAACCGGTATTTTCGTCTAAACTGAACATGCTTGAGAGCGGTGAAAAATGAAAAAGGAAGCTGCGGAAATAAACCGCTTCGAAGAGCGCCCGTGGGGCAGTTTTACGATCCTCGACGAAGGCGAAAACTACAAGGTCAAAAGACTCGAAGTCTTGCCGGGAAAACGACTAAGCTATCAGCGGCATACTCGCCGCTCAGAACACTGGTTCGTGGTCCGCGGCACTGCTAAAGTAACACTAAATGACGCGGAAATCCTAGTACGAGCGGGCGAAGCGCTCGACATTCCGGTCGGCTCCGCTCATCGCATCGAGAACTCACCAGGCAACGAAAGATTGATCCTTATCGAAACCCAAACAGGCGATTATTTTGGCGAAGACGACATCGAGCGTCTGGACGATGATTTCGGCCGGGCCTCTTGAGTGCGGATTGCGGAAGGCAGAAGGCAGAAGGCAGAAGGCAGAAGGCAGAAGGCGGAATTGCAAACCCAAACCTCTAAGTAACCATTCAAGCGGGAGAAACAAATCGAGGAATGACGCGCGCTGCCTGCGTTCCGCCTTCTGCCTTTTGCCTTCCGCACTTATACGGCCAGGATTTCCCGCACCGCATCGAGTAGATTCTCGGCGAGTATGTCTGGCTTAACATCCGGATCGTTTGAATGTGCTCGACCGTATCCCGTCATGACCATCGCGCTTCTCCCACCAGCATTTCTTCCCGTCGCAACATCTATACTCTTATCGCCGATCATCCACGAGGCGGGAAGGTCGATGGCAAAATCGGATATTGCGCATTCGATCATGCCGAGACCGGGCTTCCGGCAACGGCACCCGTCGCAGGGAAGATGCGGACAGAAATAGAAGGCGTCGATCATTCCGCCAAGCCGTGACTGCATTTCTTGATGAATAGCGTGCATCGCCGCTTCTTCAAAAATACCGCGTCCGATCCCTGACTGATTTGTTAAGACGATTACCAGCCAGCCTGAGTCTTTAAGAAGTGTGATGGCGTCGAGCGTGTACGAAAAGACGCGGAGTTCTTCCACCTTCGAAAGAAAGTTGACCTCTTCTATCAGGGTCCCGTCGCGATCGATGAACGCGGCTTTTCGGGGTGCTTCGTTTTTATCTTGCATCAAGTATCGCCTCTGCTCTTTCAAATACGTCCTCGGCGGAGATCCGTGTCATGCATCGGTGGTCGATCGGGCATTCGCGCAGCATGCAAGGCGAGCATTCGACACCAGCCGAAACAACCGTCGCGATGTCAGAAAATGGTCGAGTCGTTACCGGATTCGTCGGTCCAAAAATCACGATCGTTTTCGTTCCGACAGCTGGCGCCACGTGAGCTAAGCCCATGTCGTTAGATATCAGCAGGTCGGCTTCAGCCATTATTGCGGCCGCCTGTATGAGATCTGTCTCGCCTGTGAGATCCAGCGGTGGATGATCCGACGATCCAACAACGACTCGCGAAACATCCGCATCTCCCTTTGATCCCATGATCACGACGTTGGCTCCGAGTTCGGCGTGAAGCCGGTCGTTCAGTCTTGCAAAGCTGGCAGGTGTCCAGCGCTTTGCATTGGAGTTGGTCGAGCCCGGGGCGATGAC
>JANPJL010000217.1:0-7590 GCA_031425495.1 Acidobacteriota bacterium | reverse complement strand
ATAGTCGCCGGCAACGGGGCGGTCGGCCGTTATCCCCCACTGGACCGCGTCATAATTACGCGACGCATCGGTCGAGCGATACCAGAAGCCGGTTGACGGACGATAGACCGCGATATTGTCGCGACCGTCACCATCGTAGTCTCCGGGCACGGGAACATCACCCTGGACCCCAAACGCCGTCGCGGAAACGGCACCACCAGAGCTGTTAATTATCCACCAGGTTCCCTGCTGGCCAGCGGACGCTGCTGCACGGTAAACCGAAATATCCGCCTTACCGTCGCCGCTGTAATCGCCCGGCGTCGGGATGTCGCCGTTAGTGCCAAACGCAATCGAGCTGAATGTGCCGTTCGCGTTCGCGATCCACCATGTGCCGGTCGACGGACGGAATATCGCTAGCTCCGCCATACCATCGTTGTTGTAATCCGCCGGTACAGGAATGTCGCCGGCCGTACCCCAGCTGCTTACGCTGACACTCGCGTTCGAGCTCGCCAGCACATACCAGGTTCCGTCGCGATAAACCGCGATGTCGGTCTTGTCGTCGCCGTCATAGTCGGCCGGCGCGATACGGTCGGTCGTGATACCAAACTGGTTAGCAACGGCGGTGCCGGGCTGGCTGCTCGGCGAGATCCACCACGTGCCGGTCGACGGCCTGAATACGGAAACGTCGGTGCGTCCATCGCCGTCGAAATCGAAGGGCGTCGTCCTGGGCGCCGTCTGATTGACCGTCAGGGTCCACGAACCGACATCGATGGTCGACGTGCGTGTGACGCCCGATGTATTTGGCTGAACGTTAAAGGTCAAGGCCCCATTACCGGACTGAGGCGAAGACGTTACCTGGATCCAGGACGCAGTCGTCGAACCTTGCCACGAGCACGCGCCGCCGGCGGACACCGCCACATTTCCCGTACCGCCAGCGGCCGTGAAATTAATGACCGACTGATTGACACTTAACGGACAGCCGGAAGGCTGCTGGACCTGAAATGAACGAATCGTGACACCGTTCGAGACTTGAATAATTCCCGTCCGAGCCGGTCCTTGATTCGCCGCGACAGAAAAACCAACCGCCCCGTTCCCACCGCCGCTCGTTCCGGACAGGATGCTGATAAACGAATCCGTCGTCGATGCTGTCCAACCGCAGCCGGTCGGCTGCGTGACGTTAAAGTTACCGCTACCGCCGTTAACCGGAAATGCCTGCACACTGGGCGAAACAGAGAATAGACATGCGCTGGTCGACGTCTGGAGCGTTACGTTCCAGCTGCCGGCGATACTTCCGAACGATGTTCCGCCGTCACCGGTGATGTATAGACGCCAGATACCATTGGGTGCTCCGCCATAGAACGCGTTGAGCGTGGTGCCGGTCACCGGACCCGTCGGTGCAGGCGCCGGGAAAACATCACCCGGTTCATAATTCGCCGGACGAAAAGCTCCGCTAACAAGTGGTGCACTGTCGGGCACCGCGGCCGGAGCCGCGTCATCGAACGTCATGTTCAGACCGCCGACCTCGGTAGTGCCACCTGCGTCGGACATCAGAACTATCCGCCGACCGTCCGGGCCAACTAGCAAGATATCGAGATCGTCCGGTGCGAGGTGACTAAAGTTTTGGATCGAGACGGTCGCTTTGGTTATCGACCCGGGCAGACCGCTGATGGATATTTCGGATGGATACATGGAAGCGACGTTGCCGCCCTCGACGGTAATAATTCCCGCCGTGGTTCCGACTAATATGCTCCATCCTCCTTCAACATTGCCGACGTTATTGCCCGAATCATCGACCACGAATAGTTTCCAGGCGCCATTCGCCACCGTCCCGTTAAGCGACGATAGTGTCCGGCCAGTGACCGCACCCGCGGGAGCAGGAAATGCGTCTCCCGGTTCGTGATCGGTCGGACGATACGTGCCGGATGTGATCGCGGTGCTGTCGGGAAGCGAGGCCGCCGACAAATCGTCAAACGATAAATTAAGGTTGCTGATGCCGGCAGAGCCGCCCGCGTCCGACATCAGGATCACCGATCGCCCGCTCGGGCTCATCAGGAGGATGTCGACATCGTCCGGTGATGCGTGGCTAAAATTATTTAGATTTACTTGTACACGCGAGATCGGATTGTTGTGATCCGCAATATTAATTTCCGACGGGTACGGCGACGCCGGCCCGCTTTCCGGGATCGCGATGCCGCCAGTGTTCTGACCCGATATCGCCGCGGTGAGCGTCAACGTCCAGCCCATGCCTATCGATCCGATATCGGCGCCGACATCATCGACAACAAACAATCGCCAGGCACCGTTCGGGTTCGTCGCGTTAAAAACGGAGAGCACCGACGAGCCTGACTGCGTCGGTGCGGGTGCGGGAAACGGATCGGTCAATCCGGAATTCGTTGGTTTGTATGTCCCGGTTGTCAGGGCGGAGGTCGGCAATGAAACTCCGGCAGCGTCGTCAAGGGTGAGCGTGATGCCGTTCACAGCCGTGCCGCCTCCCACATCGGACATGAGCACGGAGGTTTGGCCTTGGGGGCCGACTAGAAGAATGTCTATGTCGCTCGGAAATGTATGGCTCAGCGAGTTGAGTTTGACGGTCACCTTTGCCAACTGGTTCGGGACATTCGAAACGTTGATTACCGACGGATACGGAACTCCGGGTGCTCCGTCCGGGATGGATATCGGGCTCGGATTGGAGAATGTATACGAGATCCCGCCGCCCGTCGGTACCGCACCCTCATCAACCTGAATGTCATCGACCCACCATCCCTGACCGCCAAAGATCTCATCGGTCCCGTACCGCCACTTGAAACGAACATTCTGATTGGCTGCGGCGGCCGGGAGATTGACGATGGAGGTTATATATTCCGTGCTGGCACCGGTCCAGGCCTGGCGCCCGATAAGCGGATTGCCGGCAGCGTCCGGCTGGATAGCCTGGACATATCCGCCGGCTGTAAAAGTGCCGCCCGCTGTAACAATATCCTGAAACGCCCCGCCGCCGATGCTTATCTCAAGTACGCCGCCGTCATATCCGCTCTGCGTTTCTGTAATAAAAATATGTCGAAAGCTGAGCCTTACAGATCCCGCTCCGATGGCTATCGAGGGCGAGACGAGCTCGGCCGATCCGGCAGTCGCTGGATTTGAGGTGAAGACGCTGGTCGTCGGGTTGTTAGCTGTGGCGCCCACGGTTCGGAAAGTGGTTCCCGTGCCGGTTTGCGACGTAGTCCATCCGACGGGAATTGCCGGTATGGTCACCGCGCCAAAATTCTCGGTGTAGATGATCGCCGAAGGTGAAAGGTCCTCCGCCTGAGCCTGAGCTCTCTGATCCCCGCCTCTGAAGGTAGTGAGCAAACCTAGGCATGCTACCAATACCGTCAGACGGGTAATGCTGCCGGCTGCAGTCGTCCGATGTTTACCCTTCATCAATTCTCCCCCCGGTGATTCGTAACCGGCGCATTCTCAATGCGCCGGCAATGTAAAGTCTTTGTGGAAGATCTAGCGCGGAAAATCCTTTCAAAAAACCGTAGTTCTTCTTAGCCCGGCATCATAAAGCCGAGATCCATGGTCGGGAAATTAGCCGCATTCGGAAACGCGATCGGCATATCCGACTCGGCAAGCCCGAACCAACGTGACAGAGTAGCCGCATATTGTTCGACAGACGTCGACGGGATAAACCTTCCACGCGTTTCGGCGTCGTCGGGTCCGCCGTTGACGAGCGTTGGGAAGAACGTTCCATTCGAGGTCGGACGCCCGAAGAAATCTCCACCGCGGACCGAGTCGCCCATGATGAAGTGGTGACCGCCCCAACCATGGTCGGTTCCGGCTCCTGAGCCCGTCCCCGCAGGATTGAACGTGCGGTTAAAGTCGCTCATCGTGAACGTCGTTACGTCATTAGCAATTCCCTGTGCGACCGTTTCGTCGTAGAACGCTTTCAAGGCCGCATCGACCTGCGAAAGGAGAGGAGTCTGTCCGCCGATCTGACTCGTGTGCGTGTCCCACCCACCGAGCTGAACAAAAAATATCTGCCGGCTCATGTTTAGAGCTGTGCGGAATTTCATCAGCTTCGCCACCTGCGCGAGTTGATTGCCAAGCGTCGTCGTCGGGAACGTCACGGTCAGGACCGGGTTTTGGCTAAGCTGCTGGCTGACATTCCAGGCTTGCTGCGTTAGAACGCTGGTCGCCTGGACCATCGTGTAGCTGAGATCGCGCGTTCGAATGTTTGCAAGAGCCGCACGCCGCGCATCTTCTTCCGTCCCCACACCGTAGCCCGTCAGGGCGAGCACTTGATTAAGCGGAGTCGGGGCCGGCGTCACGATCAGCGGAACCGAATTCGTTCCGACGTTGAACACATTCGCACCTGCAATAGACGTGATCATCGAGATCGCCGCTCCCGGATTTTGCGACGCAGTTCGGTCGGCTAAACGTCCGCCCCAACCGGTCGTCGCGCGGAACGTCGATATCGCGGTACGGAACTGCTCCACCTGATCAGAATGCGAAAACAATTGATAGGGTCGTGGAGCTCCTGTCTGATACTCGGCACGCGTTATCGGTCTAACTAGCGGACCGACGTTGCACGCCACGCCAAGTTTCCCCTGATTCCAAAGTGAATGAAGACCGGTTAACGCGGGGTTCAAACCGTAAACCTGTCCGCCCATGGAGGGAGGCGTCATCGGCAGCAGATTCGCCCGCGGTATTGCGAGACCTTGTGGGCCGCGAGCGGCGGAATATTGCGCATAGCCTTCGTTGTAGTTCGGAATGACCATGTTGTTGCTGTCATTCCCGCCCTGAAGGAAAACACAAACGAGAGCTTTGTATGCGCCTCCTTCGGGAGAGGCGTCAACTGTCTTTTGTGCCAGCGCGCTGACCACACCAAAGTGGCGAAGCTGCGTGGCCGCGGCGGCCATGCCCAACACTCGGCATGACGATTTAATAAATTCCCGGCGATCGTTTTTCATCTTATTTACCTCTGCACCTGAAACTGCGGTGAAGTTGCGACCAGATACAATGCGGTTCTTGCCCGCTTGAGCGGATTTGTCGAAACGACCGATTGCACGGCCGTCGATATATCCGTCCTCATGGCCGGCGACATGCTTCCGTGCAGAAGCTCGCGGTTCAGCGTGTCGAGCAGCGTCGTGCCGGTCGGATCGGACATGACGAGTGCTTGAAGTCGGGCAATGTCGATCCGAGTTCCGCACGGGGCATAGTTCACGTTCGTTCCCGGCTGATTTATGTTGCGAGGAATTCCCGGCGTCGCCGGATTGTTGTTTGGCGCGACGAACTGGTTTACGAAGTTGGGGCGCTTCAAGGCCGTCCCGGTCGAGAATATTCCGAACTCCGGACCCGAGAGGTTTGTACCGGGGATGATGTAATCCATCGGGTAATAGTTGAAGACGGTCGGCGGATTGAACGCATCCTGATCAAGCGGGATGGTCGCCACGTTCAGAACCCCATCGCTCTGTCCGTTGCACTCGGCTCCGGCATTCACATTTGCAGCCGGGTTGAACGGCTTGAGCAGATTTGTTACGAAGAGGACCGGCTCGCGAAGGTGACCGTAATCGGGATCCGTCTTTAGATTTCCGCGTGCTTCGGGATCGAGCAGGATCGCACGGACCACCGCTTTCATATCACCCCGGACATTCAGCCCGTTGTTATTGAAAACAGCCGCCACGCGACCGACATACGCCGGCGTCGGATTACTTGTTACGAGCTGCTGGATCAGCAGCTTTGACACAAACGGTCCAACGTTCGGATGATGGAAAATATTGTCGAGCGCTCGGTTCAGGTCGATCTCCGGTGCTTGACCGGCGGGCAATATCTCACCACGGAACAGAACCTTTTCGGAGTTGTCATGGTTCGTCGGATTGACGGCCATCGGATCGGTGAAATTCGAGATTCCCTGTTGTCGACTAGGACACTCCGGTCCGTTGCAAAAGGTCCAGCCTGTGAACACCTTTGTAAAGTTATCGACATTTGCCTGGTTATAAGTTGGTATTCTCGCCCCTTGTTGATCAAGGACCGGCGTGCCGTTCTGATTCAGCACGTCTACACCGATGCTGAAAAGCTGCAATATCTCTCGCGCGTAGTTTTCATTCGGATTGAACCGCGTGCTGCGCGCCATGTCGAGATAATGCCCCATCGTCGGGTGAAGCGTCACTTCGCGCAGAATATTCCGGTAGTTCCCAAACGCATTGCGGTCGAGGACCTTGAGGTATTCAAGCATCCGACCGGACTGCTCCGACTCACGTCCCCCGACTACAAAGATCTGACTTAGCGCCCATGCAACGCGCCGTCTGAGCTGCTGATCTTCACCGTAGAGAGCTTCACGATAGAACCAATTCTGGACCGCAAACATCGAGTAATTGTTTCGGTAGCAGAGCGGATCCAGGTCGATCGGATCGTTCACACCGGAGGTGCCGTTGCAGTCGACGGGCGGGATAGTCGCAACTGGTTTGAACGGCGGATAAGGAAATGTTGAAAAGCGTTCTTCGCCCGACGGAAGATACTTTTGCTCCATCTGTTCTTCGAGCCACGTACTGTAGCCGATGCGGCGTATCCGGAATTCAGTTGCGGAATTCACGCCGAAGCCGGCCTGCATCATGAAGCGGACTCGATCACCGGTCCACGCCAATCCCACTGCTTCCGACTGCGTGCCCTCAGTTGGCGGAGCATCGGGCATCGGCGTTGGTACAGAACCCTCGTCGTCTTCGATCTTCCCTCCTTCGTGTCCGATCGAAACACGGACTCGATTGCTGGACATTCCGCGCCAGGTCACGCGGAGAAGTGCGTCGCCCACATCACCGAGATTGGGATGCAGCCGAAACGTCAGCGCATAGACCCAAGGTCTTTCCCGCGTCGGCTCGAAGGATAAGATCTCGAGGGGATATCGAAAATGCCGTGCATCCTGAATATCGGCGCGAAATGCAGTGGCGTCTTCATTCTTTACCAGGTCGAGATTGGTGACATAGACCGTCGCCGTTGCTCCGACCGGTAGAACTCGCTGCTGCAGCGGCGCAACTCGTCCCCGACTCCGTATTATTAATGCACGTGTCGAGACCGATTCGCTGATCACAATCGGAGCATCCTCCGGCAAGTTCGCGGCAAAAAGATAGCCCGACTGCAACGCCAAAAACAGAAAAACGCCTAGTTGCGAAAACAAACGCATCCGGCGTCGAGCACAAAGCTGCACTGACATGTTAACCCCCCTAAAAATTCTGCCCGGCAAAAATGAAACCGTAGGAGATACCCTGTGTGAGAGAGCTACTCGGAAACCGAAAAAAGTATGTAACGTTGATATCACTTGCGCGGAAATTTGTAAATACATTTTTTTCTACAAGTTGGCGGCTAGTTCGGCTGTGGCTCGAGCCACTCACCTAACAGTGTCGTGACAGACGATGGAAAGACAATAGGCCGCGAAATTCCCATTTGGAGACCGGTTGCGCGACGTCGAACTGCCCCGTTTTCCCGGTGCCATGCCATGCGTGCTATAAATGAAACAACACTTGAGATGGCACGATATGTACTAAAACGCGATAAGACTGGATTGCCCGAAAGGCTTTCTCGTTACAAGCAGGAGCTGAACGAGGAGCAGTTCCGCGTCGTTACATCTCCGCCCAAAGC
>JANPJL010000216.1:0-3872 GCA_031425495.1 Acidobacteriota bacterium | reverse complement strand
TATCGACCCGTAATTTCGTTGTCAAACTTGAATACCAATCGCGATTTCCATAGATTCTGGATAGTTACGATGTTCCTGTTATCCAACCCCAGCACCGCAGTGATCGAGGAATTCCTCGACACGCGAGCGTCCGACAGATATTCCTACCCTGAGGTGGGTGCGACGCGGGTCACTGCTCCTGAAGGTTATGACGTCGATCACAATCGAATTCTGCTCGGTCAAGGTGACGAAGCATTTCAGCGAGCAAAAGACGCGGTCCGTTCATGGAAGATGTTCGATGTTCCTGGATTGGCGCTCATTCACACGGACACTCCCATCGAGCCCGGGCGGAATGTTGCGCTCGTCGCCCATCACCTAGGATTCTATTCCCTTAGCTCGTGTCGAATCGTCTATGTGATCGATGAGGCTGACCGATTTGGCTTTGCATACGGCACGCTGACCGAGCACGTCGAGATCGGTGAAGAAAGATTTATCATCGAGTTCGACCACGAAAGCAATGAAGTTTGGTACGACATCTTCGCGTTCTCACGTCCGGGGCACCTGCTCGTTCGGCTCGGCTACCCGTACAGCCGTTATTTGCAAAAGCAATTTGCCGTAGGCTCGAAAGCTGCGATGCTCAAGGCGGTGGACCGGAATCAGCCAACTCCTCCTGTCGCCGAAGGCGACCAACATTAAAGCCTAGGGTGGAGCGAAGCGGAACCCTAGGGGATCGGGCACGGCGGATCGGTCCCTGAAGGGGACAAACACTCGCGTGCCCCAGTTCGACGCCTTCAGCGTCGGAATGACATAAACGGCTGACCTAGGGTTCCATTCGCTCTGCTCATTCCATCCTAGGCTTTAGTGTTGATCGCCTTCGGCGACAAGCCATGGTCACGGCAATCTAAATCACTTCTCTCGCCTCAGACGCACGAGCAATTGATATCTTAGAGTGAGGCCTCTATCATCAGACCTTAAAACAGATGAAACGAGTATTTCTCATCGACTCGATGTCACACATCTATCGGGCTTTTTTTGCCCCGATGAATGCTCGTGCCGAGCCGCTTCGCAATAGCAAGGGTGAAGTGACGCAGGCGGTTTTCGTCTTTACGAACATGCTTCGAAAGCTGCTCAAAGACGAGAAGCCGGATTACATCGCGGCGATCTTCGAATCAGAGGAATCGACATTCAGACACGATTCGTTCGCCGCGTACAAGGCGAACCGCGAAGCGATGCCGAGCGATCTCGCCGATCAGATCCCCTGGATCCTGAGGGTCTGCGCTGCATTCAATATCCCGGTCCTCCAGGCAGATAAATACGAGGCCGACGACGTTATCGGAACGCTGGCAAAGAAAGTGGCCGCCAAAGGGTTGCAGGCCGTGATCGTTTCCAACGATAAAGATCTTTGCCAGTTGGTCGAAGACCCGCATGTCATCGCCATGCGGCAAAATTCGCAGAACATGAAGCGCAAGGTTCCGGTGCCCGCGATCGAATGGTGTGATTCGGCGTGGGTCGAAAACAAATTCGGCGTGCCGCCATCGAAGATCATCGACCTGCTCGGGCTGATGGGCGACTCGGTCGACAATATTCCCGGGGCTCCTGGGATCGGGGAAAAAGGTGCGCTAAAGCTCGTACTCGAATTCGGTTCGGCAGAAGGTGCGATGGAGAACGCGGACAAGGTTACGCACAAAACCTATCGTGAGAGCCTGCAGAATAATCAAGACATAATTCGGCAGTCGCTCGAGCTGGCGACAATTCACTGCGACGTCTCGATCGAACTCGATCTCGATCAAGTGAAGGCGCGTGAACCCGATCGCGCCGCCGCGTATGCATTGTTTCGCGAACTTGAGTTTAACTCGATGATTCGCGAGTTTGCCGATTCGGCGACGCTCTTCGAAACAACCGACAGCAGCAGACCACCCGCGATCGAACGAACTTATTCGCTGATCGATAACCGCGCCGATCTGGACAAGCTGATCAGAAAGTTGTGGGAAATCGAGCACTGGAGCTTCGATGTTGACGATTCAAACGCCGACGAACGGCTGAGCTGCTTTCATAAAGTCCCGCCCGCGGGAATCGCGATCGGCACCGCAGCCGGCGTTGCACATTACATTGATCTGGAAAATTTCCAGGACGGGAGAGAGTCCGCGGTAACACCGTTGCGCGACATCTTCTCGAACGGTTTTCTAGAGAAGTCGGCGTACGATCACAAACGAAACGTCGGCGTGCTCGTGACGCTTGGAATTGAGCCCGCGGCATTGAAGGAAGATCCGATGATCGCCGCATACCTGCTTGACTCTACGCGATCGAACTACTCCATCCAGTATCTCGCACAAGCGTTCCTCGGAAGCGAACCTGAGACCGATTTCCCCGAAGGTTTTGACGAGAAGGCGTACCGGGCGGCCGAGAGAGCCGACTGGGTCTTTCAATTGGCGCCGATCGTTCGCAGCAAGATCGTCGATGCCGGTATGACAAAGTTGTACGACGAGATCGAGTTGCCGATCCAACAGGTCATTGCCGATATCGAGATGGCGGGAATGAAGGTTGACGGCGACTATCTGCGCGAATTCTCCGAGTTCATTTCCAAAGAGCTCGACATCCTGCGTGGAAAGATCTATGAAGCAGCAGGGCGCGAGTTCAATATCGGATCGCCGAAGCAAGTAGGTGAAATATTCGAAGAGCTAAACATATCCACGGGACGAAAGACGGCGACCGGTCAGGTCTCGACGAGCCGCGACGTGCTCGATGAGCTCGCACACACGTACGAGATCGCGCAGTTCATCATCGATTATCGCGAGATGGACAAACTCAAAGCGACCTACGCGGACGCACTTCCGCGGATGATCTCACCCGATGGACGTATACACGGTTGCCTGAATCAGACCGTGGCCGCGACCGGTCGTCTGAGCTCGACCGATCCAAACCTTCAGAACATACCGATCCGGACAGAGCTCGGCCGCCGCATCAGGCAGGCGTTCATTCCGGAAGAGGGAAATAAACTTTTATCCGCGGATTATTCTCAGCTCGAGTTACGGATCCTGGCACACATCACGCGTGATCCGGTGATGCTCGAGGCGTATCAGACGGGCGAGGATATCCACGCAAAGACCGCGCGTCTCGTGTTCGGCGCGAAAGACGAAAAGGAATTAAAGGAGAAAAGGCGGCTGGCAAAGATAGTGAATTTTGGGATCGCGTACGCGGTCGAAGCTTTCGGACTGAGCTCGCGTGTCGGGATCAGCAGGACTGAGGCCAAGCAAGTGATCGCGGATTATTTCGAGACTTACAAAGGCATTCGAAAGTACATGGACGAAATCCCGGAAACGGCGCGGAAGCAAGGATACGTCGCGTCTCTGTTTGGGCGTCGTCGATACTTCCCTTCGATCAACGATCGGAATTACAGCGTCCGTTCACGAGCCGAACGCGAGGCGATCAATATGCCGATCCAGGGAACTGCCAGTGATATCGTAAAGATCGCGATGCTCCGTGTGCACGCTGCGCTGAAGAAAGAAAAGCTAGAAACAAAGATGATCATGCAGGTGCATGACGAACTTTTGTTCGAATCACCGATCGCAGAAGTAAAGCGCGCGAGCGAGATAATCAAACGCGAAATGGAAGCGGCGGCCGAGTTGGACGCTCCGCTCGTTGTTGAAGTCGGAAGCGGTGATAACTGGATGGATGCTAAATAACTGGACCGCCGGCATCCTGCCGGCGTGAGTGCGAAGCACGAAGGTAATTAGTTCTCAAATGATCGCGTTTGCAACAACCGACGAAGAGATAGCCGCATGTTACGACGTCATGTCGCAGCTTCGTCCGCATATCGCCCGTGAGGATTTCGTCCCGCGCGTGCGGCGCCAGATGCAAAGCTTCGACTATCGTTTGGCGTGTCTGAAAGACGG
>JANPJL010000215.1:0-3735 GCA_031425495.1 Acidobacteriota bacterium | reverse complement strand
CCGCGCGTAAGCAAGGGCGATACACTCACGGTGGTGCGATCCGATCAGCGGCTTGCTCGATCTATCGGTGAGTGCGGCAACTAACTCTAATTTTGTTAGCGGTACCTTTGTTGCTCCGTATTGTGCATATCGCCCTTGCTCACGCGCGGGCTTTTGCATCCCCGAGATACTCATGTTTCGCGTCGCCGCAGGCCATTTTACGATTCACTCGGAACGCGAACTCGTAGCGCAGACGGCACAACTTCATAAGTCGCAGGCAGCCGTCCCGCGAGTTCGCCATCGATCTCGATATGGATCTCCCGGTCGGGATCTACGGGGCGTGCTTCGATCTGCTTCGCCAGCGTGGCTTTTACCTCGGGCAGGTCCGTGTGCGTGCCAAGATACAAAGTGTAGGCGTTGAGAATTATCTTCGCCGTACGTATGTCTCCGATGTTGATAATATCCAGAAAGCCATCGTTGATCTTTGCGTCAGGTGCGATCTTCATCCCACCGCCGAAGTAACGGGCATTCGCGACACAAAAGTTTACGGTCTGCAGAGACGTTTCTTCGCCGTCGTCGATCCGGACGCGCACCATTTCGGCGTCGATGCCCACGATCTCCTGGAGTGCGGAAAGTGCGTAGCTTGCGCGGCCGCGAACGGTATCGAGCGGCAGCCATGAAAGGGAAGTGCCGTTCTTTACGCGTTCGATGATGGAAGCCGCGAGTCCAAAAGATGTCACGTTCAGGAAGAACCGCTCCGCGGGATTTCCGTCATGGTCATGAAACGTGACTTTTCCAACATCGATCCGTTTTGTCTCGCCGGTGCGTAGAGCACGTGCGGCTTCGCGGGTACTGTCGGGCATACCGAGCGTACGGCGGAAGTCGCCTCCGGTCCCGGATGGGAAGACCCCGAACTCTATATCTTTTCCCGACAGCAGAATTCCGTTCGCGATCTCGTTCGCCGTGCCATCGCCGCCGCAGGCAATGATAAATTCCCGCCCGCGCTCGGCGGCTCGTTTTGCTAGCTGGATTCCATCGCCCGGCGCCTTTGTAAATGCGACGTTGAATGGACTGAAGTGCGTCCGCAGATCGCTCGCGATCGCAGACCATTTCTCGCGTGTCGATCCGCCGCCGGATTTTGGATTAACAATGATTAGGGGAAGCACTGAGGTGCAATTATGAGAGGGAGGCTTTAGGTGTGTCAATTTGCTTTTAGTTAGCGATAGGGGCTGGTGGGGAGATTGCCTATGAATTGCCTCCGCCTTTAGGTGGAAGTTGGGTCCAACAGCGCCTGTTCAAGAGCCTAATGAAGAAGAATCCCTCAGGTGGAGGCAGCGCCTGGTGAGAAAGGTTCAGTATGAATTGCCTCCGCCTGAAGGCGGAGGTTGTTCCCCAATCGGCCCGGCTTTAGCCAAAAGCCTTCACCGGAAGAGCTGGCATATCAAACCTGCGGTGCCGGCTGTTTAAATTGCCACGACCTTAAGGTCGTGGGCATCGATTCTCGCCCCGGGGCTTCAAGCCCAATCTCAAAAAAAGCTTCCTTGCGGCTTTAGCCTTGGGCTGAAGCCAATCGGAACTTGCATTTTCTCCTTTGGCTTAAGCCGCGCTGCAGTAACTCAGCCACGACCTGAAGGTCGTGGCAATTTAAACAGCTGGCGCAGCAGTTGTGACACGGGTTCAATGCTGGGGCCGAGGCCTATTCATGTCCTGGGCATCCGCGTATCCGCCTAAACGGGCTGATCCAAAGAACTATTCCGCATGTAAATGTCCCGAATGCTTCAACGCAGCATTCTTCCCGGACCCGACGAATCCGCGACGGGCGGTCGTGCCGCCCCTTGTCGGCATCGATCCGATCATCGCCATGGTCAAGTCAGTCGGCTGGAATCTGAGCGGCGAGTAGGCCATCTCCTTCGAAGCCGTTGCCATAAAGCGTTCGATGTCTTCGAGCTTTCGCGGGAGATCTTTCGTCATCCACTCGACGCCGTTGGCTGTCACGAGCAGGTCGTCTTCAATGCGCACGCCGATGTTCTTATACTTTTCGAATACGGGACGGACCTTCGCGATGAACGCTCGATTCTCCGGCGTGTCTCGCAGATTGTCGAGAGCATCTTCGCGGATGTATATCCCGGGCTCGTTTGTGAATACCATTCCCGGAGCGAGTGGAACTCCGTAACGTCCGACGTCGTGAACGTTCATACCAAGCCAGTGGCCGAGACCGTGAATGAACCAGTATCCAACCTGACTGCCTTTCGGATCCGTCACCAATCCAAGCTTGAACAATCCGTCATTGATCGTCTGCTTGGCGATGCCCTGCAGTGTCTGGAATGAAACGCCGGGTTTGGTCGCCTTCCCGACCGCTTCCTGTGCGTCGTAAACGATTCGATATATCTCAGCCTGTTCCTTTGTGAACTTACCGTTTACTGGATACGTGCGGGTCACATCCGCAGTGTAGTGCTCGTACTCGGCACCGACATCCATAAGCAGCAGATCGCCCTTTCGGACCTCGCCCTGCGATTCAACGTAATGGAGAGTAGTCGCATTCGGGCCGCATCCTACGATCGACGGGTAACCCCAGAAGTCGGCGTTGCGCCGGCGAAATGTATATTCGACCTCAGCGTGGACTTCGTATTCCATTTTCGCCTGGCCGACCATCCCCATCGAACGCATCTGCGCCTCGGTGGTGATGTCGATCGCGTGCTGTAACATCTTTAGCTCGTATGGCGATTTGATATGTCGCAGCTCCTCGAAAATCGGTTGCGCATTCTCTACCCGATATCCGCGAAATTGTTTTGCGAACTGAACCGCGTTTGCGTACTCGCGCTCACCCTCCCGGTCCGAACTGCTTTGCGGTAATAGCAAATAGACGATCCGATGCGAACTGCCGGCTAGAGTTTTTAAAGCGTCGAAATATTCGATATTAGCCGTCGAATCGAGGATTTCGCCGATCCCCGAGATGCCTGTCGCCTGTTCTCGTGAGTACATCTTTCCTTCCCATGCCTCGCGGACGGGAACGCGTTTCGGGATGAACAGTGTCTCTTCGACCGTAGCTCCATCCTTCGTGATCACAAGCATTGCCCCGTCTTGTTTGAGGCCGGTCAGGTAGAAGAGATTATTCTCTTGACGGTAGACGTAATCGACGTCGTTGGCGTAGAGCTTCGGCTCGGAGCTGAACAGGATCAACATGCTCTTGTCGACCATCTTCGCCGCAACTGCGTTACGACGGCGGGCCAACTCTGCCTGCCGTTCTGCGTCCGAGAATTTCGGTGCCGGTGGAGCGACGCGGATGGCCGGTTCCGCAACCGTCGGAGAACCGATCGACCCCGCCGGCAAGATCGAAATGGCCAGCCCGATAAACAAGATCAGTGCGATAGGTTTTTGCATAGTTAATTCCTTAATTCTCGTGTGATTGTCGCTTTGGACGTTAAGTATAGTTTATACGCAGCACGGCCAAACCGGTTTCGATGTGTGACAATCCGCCCCGATTTGATGGCGAACCGCTCTTCCGCTACCCGATGCAAAAGCCCGCGCGTGAGCAAGGGCGATATGCTCAACTTGGAGGACGATCGGGAGTAGGTTACAACAGCTTCCGGATATCGCCCTTACTAGCGTGCGGGCTTGTGCACCGTGCAATAGCCCGCCGCCCGATGCAAAAGCCCGCGCGTGAGCAAGGGCGAAATGCTCAACTTGGAAGACGATCGGGAGTAGGTTACAACGAGTTCCGGATATCGCCCTTACTAACGTGCGGGCTTTTGCACC
>JANPJL010000214.1:0-5013 GCA_031425495.1 Acidobacteriota bacterium | reverse complement strand
CTTAGTCCTCTTGTTCCGTGGTTAAGCTTTACAGAAGACCACGGAATAAGAGGAACAAGACAGAATAAGATGAAAGAGAAAGACCACGTTCTTCGATCTTCTATTGTTCCTCTTGTTCGGTCTTATTCCTCTTGTTCCGTGGTTAAGCTTTGCTGAGCACCACGGAACAAGAGGAATAAGAGGAACAAGAGGAACAAGAACGAAGGTGATGAAAGACGCCCAGCTAGACCGCCTCGGACTGCGACGTAAAATTAAAAGCTTTCAACTTCAACGCCGGCAGCAGGGATGCACTTGCGCCACCGCCTTCGGATCCTCCGACACGTTCCGACACACCGATCATCTCGACGTTGCCCGGTGCAAGCATCTGCGTTATCGACTGATTGAAACGGAAGTTCTTTACCGGATGCGAGATCTTTCCGTTCTCGATAAGCCACACACCGTCGCGAGTCAGCCCCGTTACACTGGCTGTCCGCTGGTCGGTAGCGCGAATGTACCAAAAGCGGCTCACGAGAATTCCACGTGTCGTCGATTTGATCATGTCTTCGAGCGACGATGTCGGTCCGCTTGTCGAAAAGATCGTGTTCACCGGACCTCGCGTCGGTTCCTTTCCTTTCTGCTTCGCCCAGAAGCGGTTGTAAACCAGATTCTCCAGCACACCGTTCCGAACCATGTGGATCTTGTCAGCGGGCAGCCCCCCCTGGGACGATTGCGAGCCAGGAAGTTCTGCGTTCCATGGGTCGCTGTGGATCGAGATCCGATCGTCAAATATCTTCTCCCCGAGCCGCGTCTTGCCGCCCGGTGCGGAATACACGCTACGTCCCTCATCAGCATTTCGTGCATTGAAGGTGAAGCCTAAATTGCCGAGAAGATCAGCGACGGCCTGTGGCTCGAGGATCACCGTATAAATGCCGGGATCGATCGTCCGAGCATTAGCACCCTCAAGAGCCTTCCGTATCGACTCTCGCGCGATCCGCTTCGTATCGAGCTTTGCAATGTCGTAATGACTGCGAAGAAAATATCCCGAACTTGTTCCGTCCGGTGTGCGGGCGGTTACCGACAGGCTGACATTCGTCGAACGTTCGAAATCGAAATTTCCGTTCTTCGTCGCGGATGCTCCGGCCTGGACCCGTGCCGAATGGAATCCGGCACCGATCACTTTGTTCTTCTCCATTTCAGCCAGAATATCGCTGACGGCCTTTGCTCGATCGGCGAGAGATAGATTCGCCGTCGACTCGACGTAGCCGCTGGTCGGCTTGTATGTCTGCTTTCCAAGAGTCGGCAGATACTCGCGATCGAGCGGTGCGTTGTTCGCGATCGTCTCGGCTCTCTCGACCATCGTCTTGAGGCTCGCGTCGTCAGTATCATTTGTCGAAGCCGAACCGCGCTTTCCATCTTTCCAGACGGTGACATTCGCGCTTCGACTAACACTCGTTCCGCTGGTGAGGAAATTGTTTCCGGCAAAGCGCAGATGTGACGACTTGTCGCTGCCTACACTCACCTGTGCGTCACTCGCGGTGACATAGGATAGTATTTTTTCAGTCAACGCTTTCGCGTCCGATTCATTAAGCAACATCAGTGATCATCCTCCATCTGTCCCGCAGTCGGTGAAGAAGCGGTATTCAACACATTGATCTGTCTAAATCTTGCGACCGGGCAGCCGTGCGACACCGCATTCGACTGGCCAGGTTCACCTTTGCCGTCGTTGAACGAGCCGGGTATTTCGTATGTTGCCGAGCCGCCAAGACCATCGCAGGCTCCCCAGAAATCCGTCGTTCGCGATTGGTACGCGACGTCACGGAGCATCCCGACGACCTTGCCGCCCTTTATCTCCCAGAACGTCTGTCCGCCAAATTGGAAATTGTAACGCTGCTGATCGATCGAGTAGCTCCCCCGACCCTTGATCAGAATTCCGTTATCCACGCCGCCAATGAGATCGTCCTGGCTCACATTCTCCTTCGCCGGTTCGAGCGAAACATTCGGCATTCTCGGGAATGGAACGCTGCCCCAACTGTCGGCATGAAGACAGCCATACGATGATTTCTTGCCGATAAGCGGAGCAAGATCGCGCGTTGTTTGCCAGTCTACAAAGGTTCCATCTTTCACCAAATGCCATCGCTGTCCGGGAACCGCCTCGTCGTCGTATCCAACGGTCGCGAGTCCCAGGGTCTGCGTTCGATCGGCGACAAAGTTGACGATCTTGGAACCGAACTGAAGCTTGCCTGTCTTATCCGGTGTGAGGAAACTCGTGCCTGCGTAATTAGCTTCCCACAGCAACGCACGGTCAAGCTCGGTCGGATGCCCGACCGACTCATGGATCGTCAGAAACAGATGTGACGGGTGAAGTACGAGATCGTATTTTCCAGCGGTAACCGACTTGGCCTTTAGTTTCATCACGGCGTGCTCAGCCGCTTCTTTTGCCTCGCCGTTCCAGTCATGCTTTGACATGTACTCATAGCCGATCGCCTGCCCCTCGCGGAGGGTGTTGACCGATTGAAAGTCGTTAGTCGAACGGTCGATCGCGGTCACGGTGAAACTCGGATTGCCGCGGATGATGTACTGCTCGATCCGCGAACCGTCCGACGTCGCGAGATACTTTTGTTCGTTGACCCAAGCCATCTGCGAGTTGACGAAGCTGACACCCTTTACTGCGAGTGCGCCTTCGTTAAGCTTCAGCAGAAATTGTGTTTTTTCGTCGACCGGTACGTCGAACGGATCCTTCTCGAACGAGCTTTTCCACGACGTGACGACCTTTGGAGTCGGGACCATCTCGATCTTTCTCCGCTGAAATGCGGAGTTCGCTTTTGCGATATCGACGGCCTCTTTTGTGACTCGTTGTACCTCATCAGCGGTTACTAAGGGGCTAGCGGCAAATCCCCATGTACCTTTAACAAGGACACGGACACCGAATCCAAAGTTCTGCCCGCTTACAACGTTTTGTACCTGACGCTCGCGGGTTGAAATGGCTTCGATACGATAGCGATTTATGCGTATATCAGCATACGAAGCTCCGAGTTTCTTCGCGGTAGCAAGCGCCGCGTCTGCGAGACTGTCCTTGTTGACGTCAATAAAGTACCCGGTGGCGGCCTGAGCATCATAGACCCAGGTCGGGACCGTTACGGCCCCAAGCGCGATACTAGCCGTCTTGATAAAATCACGTCTAGAAAATGTCATTTATGCCTCACTAACTGAAAAGATAGATCGGGGAATGACCCTCAGTTTATTAGTCATAAATTGCTTGTGTCAAGAAAGTGAATTCTAAGTGACTTCTCGATCGGGGCCGCTTCGATCTTCTTTTGGTCCTCTTGTTCGGTCCTATTCCTCTTGTTCCGTGGCTAAGCTTTTACTGAGCCTACGGAATAAGAGGAATATTCTCTTGTTCCTCTTGTTCCGTCCTATTCCTCTTATTCCGTGGTTAAGCTTTACTGAAGACCACGGAACAAGAGGAATAATCTCTTGTTCCTCTTGTTCGGTCCTATTCCTCTTATTCCGTGGTTAAGCTTTTCTGAGGACCACGGACCAAGATGAATAAGAGGAATAATCTCTTGTTCCTCTTGTTCCGTCCTATTCCTCTTGTTCCGTGGTTAAGCTTCACTGAAGACCACGGAACAAGAGGAATAGGAGGAGTAAGAAGACCAGGAGGAGATAGCCGATTTCCCGAGGTCCTGAGGCGGCTGTGTTAAACTTTTCCCAACTTAGTTACTGCACATAAACCGCAATAATTTATGAAAGAACAAACCAGAGTGCTGGTTACCGGTGCGGGTGGATTCATTGGGAGCCACCTTGTCACGTATCTCAAAGAGAAAGGATATTGGGTTCGCGGTGTCGATATAAAGCATCCGGAGTTTGCGGAAACAGATGCCGATGAATTTGAGATCCTCGACCTCCGGCGGTGGGACGCCTGCCTGCAGGCGACGCGTGGAGTCGCAGAAGTTTACGCCCTCGCCGCGGATATGGGTGGAATGGGATTCATCTCTGCGCACCACGCTCAGATCCTTTACAACAATTCGCTTATAAATCTCCACACTCTGGATGCCGCGAAGACCAACGGTGTGAAACGGTATTTGTATACGAGCTCGGCATGCATCTATCCGGAGCATCTCCAGGAAGACGCGAATGTCACACCACTGAAAGAGGATGACGCATACCCCGCAATGCCGCAGGATGCGTACGGATGGGAGAAACTGTTTTCAGAACGGCTCTGTATGCATTACCGTGAGGATTACGGGATCGAGACGCGCACCGTGCGATTTCACAACATCTTCGGCGAGAAGGGAACCTGGGACGGAGGACGCGAGAAAGTGCCGGCCGCGATGTGCCGCAAGGTCGCGACTGCGAAACTAACTGGGAATCCGACGATCGAGATCTGGGGCGATGGCGAACAGACTCGCTCGTTCTGCTATATCGATGACTGCACCGAGGGAATATATCGGTTGATGCGATCGGACCACTACGAGCCGATCAACCTCGGCCAGGACCGGATGGTGACGATAAACGAACTGGCCGATATCGTCGCGAGCGTGGGCAACACGACGATCACCAAAAAGCATGTTGAAGGTCCACAGGGTGTGCGCGGACGAAACTCAGACAACACGAAGCTTCGCGAGGTCCTCGGCTGGGAGCCCCAGATCAGTCTCGAGGACGGTCTCGCGAAAACCTATACCTGGGTCGAAGAACAGTTGCGGCAGACGCTCCGTCCTGAAGGAACAAAGTCTCTGCAGACCTCGAAGTAGTGTGTTGCGGGAGAATTCACGACCGCAGAGCGCAATAGGCTGCCGTATGATCGTTCGCGATCGGCGACCTGCATCCTCGGTCACATCCTGATTGGTGTGATTTACGTCTAAAAGGCCGAGCCATTCGTGTGATTTCGTGTGAGTTCGTGGTTTAACTTAACACGCCGGGGAAATTGAAACACGCAAAAAAACCAAAAAAAAAACAAAGCCGCGCCCATATAAAGATAAAAAAACCAAACAAGATTTTAACCAGGCATGCAGTCGCCCGAAGCGAAACATAATA
>JANPJL010000213.1:0-2098 GCA_031425495.1 Acidobacteriota bacterium | reverse complement strand
ATTTACATTCGGCGGTCCGGTGCCCGCCGGATATTTCAAGGCGCGAACCTTTTTCTTTACGTCCTATGAGAACAGTGAGCTCAAGGACACCACGCTCATCGACACGGTCGTGCCGGTTCAATCAAATTCGAATTTCTCGCTGCCGTCCTCGACCGGCGGATCCCCTCGGCCCGAGGCGGACACGTCACTAACTCCTGGCTTTGCGCCGGCGGAATTTGCTCCTTACGTGCTGACGATCCCGACACCGGCGACTCGGCACGTGTTCTCGGCGCGGGTGGATCATAATTTCAACGATGCACACAACGTAACGTTCGGGCTGCAGTTCGGGAACCAGCGAAGCACGCGTCAGTTCCGGACCGCAACCAGCCGGCTGGAAGAGGCGATCCTGGGTCCGACCCGAAATACCGATGCGTACACGTTTACCGACAATTACGTATTCAGCTCGAAGCTGGTGAATCAACTTCGCTTTCAGTTTTCCCGCTTCAAACCGAGTTTCGCCGCGGCGGATCCGCTCGATCCGGTTGTGCTAATAACACTGACGGACACGTTAAGCGGTGCAGACAGCCGGAGCGGAACACTGATCGCGGGGAACTCAACGTCAGCCGTAAACTTCAACTTTCCGGGTACGAGGGTAGAGAAGCGATGGCAGGTTCAGGACACTCTCACCTCGATTGCCGGCAGTCATACATTCAAGACTGGTATCGATACGCAGGCGATCGATTCCGACTTCCTTGATCTGCAGGATGCGACCGGAACCTTCAACTTTCTTTCGGTCAGAAATTTCCTGGACAACAGCGTCGGACGCTACCGCCGGAACTTTGGCAGGCAGACCGGACAGAAGAATACCTATTACGGCTTTTTCGCACAGGACGAATGGCGTGTGCGACAGAACGTAACCTTGAGCCTAGGTCTGCGGTTCGAGAAGGAAACGATAATCGGTGATAACGATAACTTCGGCCCAAGGGCGGCGATCGCGTACTCGCCTTTCAAGAGCGGTAAGGGAGTGATCCGAGTCGGCGCCGGTATATTTTACAATCGCGTCCTGCTGCGAACATTCGACGACGCGAATCTGACCGAGTCTCGACAAAGCTACGACACAAATCGCTTGCCCGGGCCGGCAACGAACTCGAATCATCTTTGTTTCGATCCGGGTGGTGCGTCATACGTATCTGCACGGTGCCAGTTTCTGCGGCAAGTTACTTTTCCCGCCGCGCTCTCGATGGAAGAATTGGTAGGACTCGAGAACTCGCTCCGCACGTCGGGTGCGTTGACCGGTACACAGACTGGATTCTCCGTGCCCGCAAACAATCTTCGTCGAATCGATCCGGACATCAAGGTCCCGGAAAGTTACCAGTTCAATGCCGGGTTCGAACAGCAGATCGCGGAAGGCCTCGTCTTGGAAGCGAACTATACATTCAACCGGACGGTTCACCTGTTTCGCGAGTTCAACGCTAATCCGTATAACCTCCCGGCTGGATTCCGGGACTACAACGACTACCTCGTAAATGGATATAGCAGTCCGACTGTTCGATTCGTTAACGGCGATCCCAACGACACGAACGGAGTGTCGACATCTGCCGGGATGACGACCGTGAACCTTGCGTCGAGAAATCCATCCGCGGCCGCGTCCACTCCGATAGGGCGAGCACGCGCAGCGCTGCAGTCTAGTCTGGGTCGGCGTCTCGGTAACGCTTTTCCATCCCAGCTCGATCAAGTCGCGTCGATAGGAATCGCCAATTACAACGGGCTGACGATCGACCTCCGCCAGCGGTTTCGGCCGCTCGGCTATGGGTTTGCGGCTTCTTTCCGGGCCGCTTACACGCTCTCAAGATCGGAGGATGACGGTGTCAATAATACCTCGAACCCTTCGGACATCTTTGATTTTTCCACGGACCTCGCGGCGTCGTTGATGGATAGGCGTCACAGACTAGCGTTTTCCGGGAGCTTTGATATGCCGTGGTGGCTGGGCCGTCTGCGTCTATCGCCTGTTCTGCGGCTCGGGTCAGGAGCACCATTCAATATCTCGAACGGATCCGGATCCGCAAACGATCGCAACCTCGATGAGGTATCCACCGATCGTCCGAACTATAGCGGAGAT
>JANPJL010000212.1:0-2179 GCA_031425495.1 Acidobacteriota bacterium | reverse complement strand
TCGTCGTGCGGCTGTACGAATGTCGCTGTCCAACCTCGTCACAAACCTTCGAAGTTTCTGCTCAGGCCGGGCCATGAAATATGTGACGTGCGTCGTCTCGTAGCCGTTCGGTGAATGCGGCGAGAAATAGTAATTCGAAATACAATACCGCGTGCCGTCGGCCGTGACCTTATTTACCGAGTGCCATGATCTTTCGTTTGTCGACATCAGGACAAGCCGGTTGAAAATGCTCGGTATCTCGACCGGCTTTGTTACGGTTTCATCCCAGAGTTCCAGGTTTCCGCCGTTCTCGGGTTTCCATTCCGGAGTGATGTAGTAAAGCAAATTCAGTACGCGATAGTTCTGCTGTTCGCCGTCGTGCGAATTGTCGATGTGCGGATTTAAAAAATGCCCGGGTGCCATTGCACTGATCCCGCCCGCGTACAGATGCGGATCACCGACCGCGTCCTTGATCCCGGTCAGATCAGCGACCTTATCGATCACACGTTTATCCTGAAATGCGAACGTGATGTCCTCGATCAGCGGATCGTACTTGTCGAGAGTCTTCGATGTATATTTCTTTTCGCGAAAGCTATCCAGCAGACGCATTGTCTCGACCGAAGGAAAAGACTTCGCGATCCGGTGCGCGATCTCATGGGGGAGCAGATCATCTATCGCACAGAACCGCGTCGCGATGCCCTTATCTGAATGAAAATCCTGCCGAATACGTTCGCTCTCGCGATCTAGCCGGTCAAGAATAAGTGTAATTAGCTGCTCTCGCATACGATCCTAAATACGAAGTTATCCCATCTCGCGGAAAATAAAAAATGACAAGGTGCAGGTCGCGTGCGTCTAAGAAATGTGGACCTTTTCGAGGTAAAGCTTTCATGAATAGACGATTTTTTCTAAAAACAAGTGGCATAGGCTTAGCGAGTTTCGGCCTAATGGCGGCGGCACCTGATTTTCTCCATCAATTTGCCGCGGCCCAGGCTTCGAAAGATGGGTTTGGCAGGAAGAAGGTTCTAGTGACTATCTTTCAACGGGGTGCCGTCGACGGCTTGAACATGATCGTCCCTCATGGCGAAGCCGAGTATTACAATCTGCGCCGGAACATTGCCGTCGCTCAACCGGGTAAGACCGAGGGAGCCATTGATCTTGACGGTTATTTTGGTTTGAACCCGGCGATGCAGCCCCTCGAAAAGTTCTGGAAGTCGAAACAGCTTGCCGTGGTCCATTCGTCAGGTTCACCGGATAATACCCGCTCGCATTTCGATGCTGAAGATTACATGGAGTCCGGCACGCCGGGCATCAAGTCGACACGCGACGGTTGGCTCAATCGCGCGATCCAAACGAACTCCGGTAACAACGCTTCGCCGTTTCGCGCGGTATCGATGACACAGGCGCTGCCGCGTTCGCTATACGGCCGTGCACCGTCGGTCGCGATGACAAACCTTTCCGATTTCTCGATCAAGGCCGGTCTTTACACGAGCGACCTGAAAGGCGGATTCGAAGGTATATATCATCAAAACGCGAAAGACACGCTTGGCTTGACCGGTAAGGAAACATTCGAGGCGGTGAACTTTCTGAAGACGGCAAACCCGGCACAGTACAAACCTGAGAACGGAGCCGTTTATCCTGCGTCGCAGTTGGGCCGATCATTAATGCAGATCGCACAGTTGATAAAGGCTGGCGTCGGGCTCGAGGTAGCGTTTGCCGAAACGAAGGGTTGGGACACGCACATAAACCAAGGCGCCTCACGCGGGCAGCTCGCGAATCTGCTGCGTGACCTCGCCGGCTCGATAGCGGCGTTCGGTACCGATCTGGGATCGCGAATGGACGATGTCGTCGTGCTCACAATGTCCGAGTTCGGCCGCACCGCACGCGAGAACGGCAGTCGCGGGACCGACCATGGTCACGGTAACGCCATGATGGTCCTCGGGAATTCGGTGAAGGGCGGAAAGGTCTACGGCGAATGGAAAGGACTGAAGAATGATCAGTTGAACGAGGGCCGCGACCTCGCCGTGACTACCGACTTCCGCGACGTGTTTGCGGAGGTAGCGAATAAACATTTAGGTGTGAAGGATCTTAATGCTCTCTTCCCGAAGTACGCTGTCAATAAATCGAGTTTCAGGGGATTCCTGGGTTAAGCAAGATCGCGGAGAACACAGGTCAGTACCGCCCGCGTAAGCGGGTGGTATAG
>JANPJL010000211.1:0-26722 GCA_031425495.1 Acidobacteriota bacterium | reverse complement strand
TCAAGAGCGATATCGGATGGCTACTAGCTGAAATCCCCAAGCCTGTCGACATTCTTAAAGATCGTGTATCCGAGCACGCACGTAAATACGATCCATAGGCAGAAGCCAGACAGAACTCCGATTGCCACAGCACGCAGGTTTCCGAGTCCAGTCAAATCGAACTGAGCCAGGACCGCACCGGCGATCACGCCGACAACAGTAGACGCAAGTACCAGGGCAGTGGTCATCAAAAGGAACCTGACGTACTTTCCTCCCAGGCGGTTGATCGTTTCAACAACTACTAGTGGATTGATCGTCACCGTGAAGGACCGCGTATATCCCGAAAGAGCAGACGCCGCGGGAAAGTAAATGATTCCCCACAAAAAAAAGATCGCGCCGACGACAACGAGCGGAGACGCGAGATTTAGAAATCCCTGCAGCATCGCATCAGTTGCCCTTGGCTCCGTCTGAGATGATTTGCCGATAGCGGATTCGAAGTTCTGCCGTCGGAGCTCTCCTCGTTCAGCTCTGTTCTCGTTCGCCTGGTCCCGCGTCACTTGTTCAATTCCCTCGACGTTAGGTTTCTGCGCGCCATTCATGTCGGATAGCACTGCTTGGACACGCTCCGATTGTTCAACAGTTCGTTGTGTGTCGTAGTAAGGCGTACCGGGGATCTTCTCGACGTTTGCCTGAAAGGCCTCCATTTCAGAAGTGGCGGATGAAACAACAAAGTAGAAACCGATGAGAAATACGAGAGTGAATGGCCCGAAAGACGAGATGAACGATCCGATGCTAAGAAGTAACGGATGGACAACGTCATTCCATAACTCGGAGCTCGGGAAATTCGGCATACAATTCGAATCTACTTACCCGCCGGGAACTTTGTGATCGTCTTCTTGAGAACTCCGCTCGTGAGGATAATGGCGAATAGGCCGCTGAAGCTACGTGGACGGTGACCTTCAAGCGTCCTTCGTACCACGATCAGACAACATTCAGCAGCTCTTCTTCTTCGACGGCCGCTTCAGCTTCCAGAGCATTTTCTCTTGCGATCTCGGCATTCTTTGCGTTCACCAGGAAGCGAACGACTCCCTGGCCGATCTCGCCGCACTCGCAACCACGGATCAGCGCATCGACCACACTGGCGTCGTATCGCGTACCGACCAGTTCCTTGATCCGTTCGAGAGCTTCGGGCAGCAGCATTCCTTTTTGGTACGGACGATCGATGGTCATCGCATCGAACGTGTCGGCGACGGAGACGATCTTTGCCTGCAAAGGTATCTGCTCGTCCGTGAGACCCTGCGGATAGCCCTTTCCGTTTACCATCTCGTGATGCATATACATCCCCGGCAGAAAGTCCTTCATCGCAGGAATCTGCGACATTATCTTGTAACCTTTCTGCGGGTGCGTCTTCATTATTTCGAATTCTTCGTCCGTAAGAGCCGCCGGCTTCTTTAGGATGCTGTCGTCGATCGCGATCTTACCGACGTCATGAAGCAATGCGCTGATCCGAAGTGTCTCGAGTTCTTCCGATCCAAGTCCGAGCTGCTTACCAATAGCAACGGAAATTCGCGCGACGCGTTCGGAATGACCACGAGTATATTTGTCTTTCCCGTCGATAGCCGCAGCAAGTGCTTTTACGGTACCGACGAACAGTTCACGATTTTCCTGGGCCGCTTTGGCGAGACGAGCGATATGCTCTTCGAGGTTCTCGCTCATCGTGTTGAACGATTCACCAAGCGCACCGATCTCGGTCATGTTCCGGGTCTCGACACGTGTCGAAAAATCACCGGCGGCAACTTGTTGGGCGGCGGCGGATAGCTTCAGGAGCGGTTTCGTCAGCGTTCGAGCAGCGAGCGAACCGACCACCAAAGCGATAAACGCGAATGCCAAACTTATCAACCAGGTCTGCGTCTTCATCTCACCTACTGATGCCAGAGCCTTTCGCTCATCCTGCATGGTGATCACCCCAAAGGTTACGTCGCCCGCGAATCGCACAGTCGAGTAAGCTCCGATCATGTCGTAACTTTCGCCCTCGAAATCTGCGGTGAATGGAACAAGGCCGGACTGGATCTGAGCATGAGATTCCTGCCACTCACCAACGATCTTGAGGTCGGTCAGTGACTTCTGCGAATCGACAAGCGAAGGGTCGGGATGGAATACCGCTTTGCCTTGTTGGCTAACAACGAAAATTATCGGCAGCCCGGCTTTCCATAGATCGGATTCGCTCGTTGCTCCGGTCCCCACAACGGCGCGGGCGATCTCCTGCAGCGAGACAATCGCGACGATCGAAGCGGCCGGCTGTCCGTTCATCTCCACTGGGGACGCAATGGTAAGAACCGAATCGCCCGATTGCGGAAGCTTTTGCGGCTGTCCGATAAGGATCGGCTGGATAGTCAACGGCTTTAACGCAGCTTCAGAGATACTGTCTATATCTGCCCG
The DNA here is from genome assembly GCA_031425495.1 of Acidobacteriota bacterium. GTDB lineage: Bacteria > Acidobacteriota > Blastocatellia > Pyrinomonadales > Pyrinomonadaceae > OLB17. The sequence continues at coordinate 24,304 of JANPJL010000211.1, read as the reverse complement.
ACTCAATGCATTGGGCCGAAACAATGCAAGTGGCTCCGATCCGACGGGCCGCACATACAGAGCAAGGAGACTGGGATTTTCGCGAAGTGTCGCGCCTAATTTCTCTTCCGTCTGCGGTGATGACAGTATGTCGGGGCTGTTCGCCAGCTCGAGAGCTTTGGCCACACCGCGGACCACATCAGAGTGATGCTGGCCGAACAATTCGATCTGCCGGGCTTTTTCCTGAACAAGTTGGATTTGATATCGATTCTCAACGGCCCTAAGTTCGTTGGCACTTCGTTGAGAGAGAAACCACCCTGTCAAAACAAGCGGCACAAGCCCGACGAGCAAAAGCGTACAGGTAACAAAGTAAATTAAGCTGATCTTTCTTGGTGAACGGGGCATTAAAGGAAGGACAGAGGACTTACCAGCCTGATTTTACGACAGTTTCGCGGGCAGGGTCAATAACATTTAACACGCAGCGGGCCGTGGCCATTGACCTTTTCCTAAGAACCCGGTGTCTGTTACGATTCGGTTGCGAAGGAATCGAACCCAATTAATTTATAATTGCATCACGAAATGTCCCCCGAACGTTGGCGAGAGATCGAAGATGTGTTTCTGGCTGCGGTTGAAATGCCGCACGAGGAACGTGCGCCGTTTATTGCTGAACGTTGTGGGGAAGACGAGGATCTGAAGAACGAGGTCCTGAAGCTTATTGCGTCCGACGACTCGGCGTCGAACTTTATCGAGTCCCCGATCTGGACCGATCCGAACTTTCTAAACACATCCGCCAAGAAGCAGATCTCGAACTCGATCGACGCCGCGAATGGGGATCGGGACAATCTGCTCAATAAGCGGATCGGCGTGTACAGGCTCATGCGTGAGATCGGGCGCGGCGGAATGGGTGCGGTTTATTTGGCAGATCGGGACGATGGTGAATTCCAGCAGCGAGTCGCCATCAAGTTGATCAAACGCGGGATGGATTCCGATTTCATTATCCGTAGATTTCGGCATGAGCGTCAGATCCTCGCTTCGTTCGAGCATCCGTTTATCGCCCGGCTGCTCGATGGCGGAACGACCGATGACAGCGTTCCGTACTTCGTCATGGAGTTTGTCGAAGGCGAGACCTTGTACAACTACGCCGACGCTAAACGACTGAATACGCGCGACAGGCTGAAGCTTTTTCAGAAGGTATGCTCTGCGATCGAGTACGCTCACGGCAAGAAGATCATCCACCGGGATATTAAACCGAGCAACATCCTGATCAACCGAACCGGTTCCCCAAAGCTGCTCGACTTCGGTATCGCAAAGATCCTCGATCCCAACTTGATCCACGAGTCGATAAACCCGACCGCGTCGATGCTCCGGATGATGACGCCCGATTACGCGTCGCCCGAGCAGGTTCAGGGCGAGGACGTAACGCCTCAGAGCGACATCTATTCACTCGGCATATTACTTTACGAATTGCTTACCGGCCACAAAGCATACATCTCCGCCGGCCACGCAATGCACGAGGTGTCACGCGTTATCTGTGAGGTGATACCCGAGCCGCCAAGCCGAATACTTTCGAAATCCGAGAACCTTCTTCCGCAGTACAACAACAATTCAAAACAAAGTCTCTCCGTTCGCTCCGCTTCGGAGAAAGAGTTGGCTTCCGATCTCGCGGGTAGCCTGGACAACATTGTGATGAAGGCGATCGCGAAGGCTCCGCACGATCGTTACGCGTCGGTCGCGGAATTGTCGCAGGACATCACCCGATATCTGAAAGGGGTCGATGTAGCTGCGCCGGTTTTTAGCAAGTCGAGGCAGCCGGCGCCGGACGCATTCCTTCGAGTGCCGCAGAATAGCAAGGCCATAGCCGTACTTCCCTTCAAGTTCTTAAAGATCGGCGCCGGCGATGACACGGATGATCGTTTCCTCGGACTCGGACTCGCGGATGCTCTGATCACGCGTCTCAGCAAAGTGCGTCGCTTTGTCGTGCGTCCAACGAGCTCGATCCTTGGGTTTGGTGAGGATCTGATAGACCCGATCCGCGCCGGGCGTGAGCTGAATGTCGACTATATTCTCGACGGCAACATCAAAAAGGCCGGAGATCGATTGCGAGTTACGGTTCAACTGCTAAGCGTTAGTGACAACGCCGCAGTGTGGGCGACCTCGATCGACGAAACGCTTTCGGATGTCCTGACGCTCGAAGATACGCTTTCGAACAAGGTGATCGAGGTTCTGCTCCCACAGTTGACGGGCGGGGAGCTTGAAGAGTTTGGCAAGCGCGGAACCGACATTCCCGAAGCCTTCGAGCATTACCTTCGGGGCAGGTATCACTTCAACAGCTCCACCGAAGACGGATTCGCAAAAGCGTTCGTTAGCTTTCACAGTGCGATCGCCGCGGACACGAATTACGCATATGCGTACGCCGGCATCGCGGACTATTACAACTGGCTTGGTATAATTGGCGTACTCCCGCCGCAAGAATGCTTTCAGCCCGCGATCGCTGCAGCGACAAAAGCGACCGAGCTCGACGACGATCTGTCCGAGGGTCATGCGAGCCTTGGCTTTTCCCTGCATGCCGGAAACTACGAATGGTCGAAAGCCGAGCACCATCTGCGACGAGCCATCGAGTTGAACCCAAGCAATGCGAACGCATATGTCTGGTACTCGATGGTGCTCTTTACAGAGGGAAGGTTTGACGAGGGTCTTGCATTCGCCCGGCGTGGCGTCGAGCTTGATCCGATGACTCCGTTCAATCATCACAATGTAGGCTGGGGGCTCTACTATTCGCGGCAGTACAAAGAGGCTGCAGAACAATACCGGCGAGTCATCTCCGAGTTTCCAAGCTACAGTTTCGGCTATTACGGCATAAGTAAGATCCACCGGATGACAGGCGACACTGCACTCGCGATCGTCGAGAACGACAAAGCTAAGGATCTGATGGGTAATGGGATATTCTCGCTACTTTCCGAAGCCGAGTGTTACGCCGCCGATGGACGCACGGACATCGCAAGACAAAAGATCGCCGCACTCGAATCAATGGCGCTTGAGCGGTATGTTTCTCCTTACCAACTGTCGCTTGCTTACTGTTATCTGGGCGAGAAGGAAAACGCACTCGATAATCTGACGAAAGCGGCCGAACTCCAGGAGGCCTGGCTGAACTGGTTGGGTATCGAACCTGCATTCGATCCGATACGTAGCGACCCCCGATTCGACGAGATCCTCGAACATATCGGCTACCGGCCATTCTTCAAAAACTTTTCGTCGAGTAGCGCTGATATCGAACAAGCCGCCGGCCGCGAGAAACAGTTTTCGCCCGATCTGCACGACTTGACTACGCTCGTCATCGACGAGACCGATGAAACGGACGACGGAACAAGTAGGACCGAAACACCGTTCGGTCTATCGCGGCGCTTACCGATAGCGGTCGCGGCGGTTGCTCTCGCGTTGATCCTGACGGCGGCCGGCTATTACTTTTATTCAAATGCGAGGGGCGGATCCGCTTCGATCGCACCAGCCTCTTTCCGGAATCCGTCGATCGTAGTAGTTCCGTTCTCTGCTGACGGCATGCCCAATCCGAGTATCGGGACCGGACTCGCAGACGCATTGACGCAAAAGCTGGGGAGCATAAAAGCCCTTCGGGTTTTGTCGGCGAGTACGGGACGGTCAGTCAGCGCAAGCGATCCGAAGGAGGTCGCAAAAGAGCTCGGCGTTTCATTCATTCTCAGGGGCGAGGTGTCGAGAATCGGTGACTCGACCAGCCTCACCGCCGAGCTGATCAATGCGGCGTACGATCAAACAATATGGAGCGAGAGGTTTCGATCCACGAATGGAGATCTGGCCGAGCTCCAGGCGCAGATCGCCGAAAAGGTATTCACGTCGCTCAATATCGATCCGCTTCCACTCGAGAGTTCACAGGTCGCGAAAAGCTACACGACGAATGCGGAGGCTTACGAACGATATCTGATCGGCCGATCGTTGATGGCGAACCGGTCGGCAGAAAATCTTCGAAAAGCGATCCAAACATTTGCGGGAGCGGTCGAAGCGGACGCGCAGTTCGCTCTCGCGTATGTCGGATTAGCGGACGCGTATGCATTGCTGAACCTTTACGATTTGTATCCGCCGGCCGATGCATACGAAGCCGCGAGCGATCACGTATCGCGCGCGCTGCGAATCGATGATGGTCTTGCTGAGGCTCACGCGACCCTCGCCTACGTAAAGTTCTATGGCGAACGAAACCGCGATACAGCTGAACTCGAGTTTCGCCGGGCGATACAATTGAATCCTTCTTACGCCCAGGCGCATCACTGGTTCGCGATCGTGCTTGCGGCGATGGGCAACCGGATCGAGGCAATAAGCGAGGCCCAGATAGCGGAGCAGCTCGATCCGCGAGCTCCGTCAGTAAAAGCCGCGTACGCGATGACGTATTTGTACAATGATCAGTTCGCCGAGGCGATCGCAGAGTGTGATGAAGCTCTCCAGATCGACGAACGATTTATGCCCGCCGTCCGCGTGAAACGCTGGACGTCGGTTGCGATGGGTGATTATGCCGGAGCGAGAGCGGCGTTCGAAAAGGAGCTGGCTTTCGGCGGCGGCTCGGTCAACGAACCGGGATGGCGTTTGATCGAGATCCAGGTCACGGCACCCGACGGGGACCGTCAAGCAAAGTTAAAACTTCTGGATGACGCCGTCGCGTCGGATCTTGTGCAATCGAATCACAATGGTTTCGCATTTGAAGCGGCTCTCGCCTACAACGCCCTCGGCGAAACTGGAAAAGCTCTCGACTGGCTCGAAAAATCCGAAACCGCACGTTCGCATAGCTTCAATTTCCTCGAAGTAGATCCGCGAATCAAGAACCTCCGCAACGAACCTCGTTTCCAAACCCTTCTCGAAAAGCTCCGCCGCCGGTAGCATTCGCTCATTTTCATAATCCTCGTTTTCTTCTTCTTGTTCCTCTTATTCCTCCTGTTCCTTCTTGTTCCTCTTGTTCCGTGGTCGGATTTTGTGAGCGCGCGGCATCGAATACAAGCGATTTCTCCGCGGGCGCCTTCAAGAGGACCACGGAACAAGAGGAATAGGACGGAACAAGAGGAACAAGAGAAAGAAGAAGAGCGAGAAGACGGCATCGAGACGGTGAATCGTTTGACCGGAATTCGAAGTGGATGCAGAATAGTACCGCACTCTATAGCTGACAAAATACGCGTTTTAATGGACTTCGACGATATCCCAGCCAGTTCGATGATAGGACGACGTATCGGTGTGTACCGCCTTGAAGAAGAGGTCGGTCGCGGCGGGATGGGTGTCGTTTATCGGGGCGTCCGCGTCGACGGCGAGTTCGATCAGACCGTCGCAGTAAAACTCATTAAGCGCGGCATGGACACGGACCTGATATTGAAACGCTTCCGGCGCGAACGTCAGATCACGGCGGCCCTGAATCATCCCAACATCGCATATTTTTTCGGCGGTGGCTCGACCGACGACGGCCTCCCGTACTTCGTCATGGAGTTTATCGTCGGACATCCGCTATACAAGTACTGCGATCAAAAACGGCTCACGCTCAAGGAGCGCCTCGCACTCTTTCGTCAAATATGTTGGGCGGTGCAGGCCGCGCATGATATTCACGTTATACATCGCGACCTAAAACCGTCGAACATCATGGTCAATCTCGACGGCAAACCGAAACTGCTCGATTTCGGTATCGCAAAAGCTCTCGATCCCCAGCTCATGTCCACGGACGATGTTCCGACCGCGACGCAGATGCGAGCCATGACGCCGGAGTATGCGTCGCCCGAACAGATCTCCGGTGAGACTGTGGCGCCGACGTCGGATATCTACTCCCTTGGGGTCATCCTGTACGAGCTCTTAACTGGACACCGTCCATATCGATTTCGACGCAGGATTGCCGATGAGGTCGCGCGAGTGATCCGCGAAGAGGAACCGACAAATCCGAGCGGTAGCCTTACGCATGACGAGGTTCTGCTGCCCCAGAACGGCAGCGAGCCGACGCTGGATAAAGTTCTCGAAGCACGAAACTCGTCACTCGAATCCCTCCGACGTGAACTGACCGGCGATCTCGATCGGATCGTGCTGAAGGCATTGCGAAAGCGTCCGTCGGACCGTTACCGAACCTCGGCCGAAATGGCGGACGACATCACGAATTATCTTGAAGGCCGACCGGTCAATGCCGAATATTTTGTGTCAGCGGCAAGTACTCCCCGGCCGAAAGTGACGGACAAACTATCGATCGCTATTCTTCCCTTCAAAAGTCTCGGTCAAGTCGGTGGTGATACTGGTGACGAGTTCATGGGCATCGGTCTGGCCGACGCTCTAATCTCGAGGATGAGCGGTGTACACCGGCTCGTCGTCCGGCCGACAAGCTCGGTTCTCCAGTTCGTGAATACTGACCCGTTCGACGCCGGCGGCCGATTGGGGGTCGATTTCGTCCTCGATGGAAACGTCCGGATGTCCGGCAGCAGAATTCGAGTATCGGTTCAGCTTCTAAATGTCAGCGACAATTCCACGCGCTGGGCAAAGGCGTTCGATAGCGAAATGACCGACGTTCTCGACCTGGAAGACAAGATCTCCGAACAGGTAATGGGTTCGCTTATCCCGCAGCTTACGCGCGAGGAACAGGCTCGGGTCGAAAAACGAGGAACGAACATTCCGGCGGCGTACGAAGCATACCTTCGCGGACGGTACTTCTGGAGTAAGTTTACCGATCCCGATCTTCGACGCGCGGTTGAGGCGTTCGATCAGGCGATCGAGATGGACCCGGATTACGTGTGGCCGTATATCGGTCTGGCGGAATACTACACATGGTCGGCGATCTTCGGCGAGACTCCGTCGCTCGAGGCATTTCCAAAGGCTCTCGCGGCCGCACGCCGGGCACTTGAGATCGACGACGGTCTTGGCGAGGCGTATGCGGCTCTGGCGTTTGCGATCCTCCTCAGCGATTGGAATTGGGTCGACGGTGAATTCCTCGCCAAGCGTGCGATAGAGCTGAGCCCCAACTACCCTTTCGCACACGAGTGTTATTCGAACTACCTGATCGCCCAAGGACGTTTCGATGAAGGTCTTGCTGAGATGGCTCTCGCAGAAGAGCTTGATCCTGTCTCACCACGTACCATCTTGATGACAAGCTGGGCGCTCTACCAATGCCGCCGCTTTGGCGAAGCGGTCGCAAAGGCCCGAAAAGCCAATGCGATGCAGCCGGAATTTCCGCAGGGGCTGCTTCATCTCGGCAACACACTTACCGGAGCCGGCCAATACGAAGAGGCGGTCGCTTGTTTGCGCCAAAGCTCCGAGCTCTGGGGCGACTCCGGCCTACCGCGTTACATGCTCGCACACGCCCGTGCGGCGTCGGGCGATATGGATTCGGCACGTAAGGTCCTCGACAAAATGCTGCAGACCGCGGAGCGAAAGCACGTCAAGCCCTATTTTATCGCGATGTGTTATGTCGCGGTTGGCGAATATGACGCGGCATTCGAATGGTTTGAGCGCGGACTCACCGAGGGGAATGAATGGCTGATATGGTTCGGTGTTGAGCCGAAACTGGACCCGATCCGACACGACCCGCGCTACCTGCGTATTCTTCAGGCGACGAACAATCCGATCGCGGACGAACATAGAGCCAGGGACGTATCCACACCGCCGACCGGAGAACCGGAGCGCTCGATAGCTGTGCTGCCGTTCAAGGCGATCGGTGCACACGATACCGGCTCCGGCGAGGATGAGTACTTGAGTCTCGGTCTTGCTGACGCAGTGACGATGCGGTTGTCGAACGTGAGGAAGTTTCTTGTCAGACCGACAAGCTCGGTACTTCCTTTTGCAGGAACGGATGTAGATCCGTTCGCGGCTGGACGGGAGCTGGGTGTCGACTTCGTCGTCGATGGGATCATTCGACACATCGGCGGACGGATCCGCGTAACCGCGCAGCTTTTGAACGTCGTGGAGAATTCCACACGTTGGTCAGCTAGTTTCGCTGAAGAATTTACGGATGTGCTCGAACTTGAAGACTCGATCTCGGAGCAGGTGACGAAGCAGTTGGTGCCGCAGCTTACAGGCGACGACAAGCGGAAGCTGGCGAAACGGGGGACGAATAACGCCGAGGCCCACGACGCATATCTTCAGGGTCGGTACTTCTGGAACCAGTTTATTCCTGATTCCTTCGCGAAAGCGATCACAGCGTTCCGGCGTGCGGTGGAACTTGATCCGGACTATGCCCTAGCACATGTTGGGGTCGCCGACTATTACACTTGGGCGTGCATCTATGGCATCGAGAAACCTGCTGAAGGTTTTCCCAAAGTTTTCGAATCCGCCCACACGGCGCTCAAGATCGATCCGTCACTGGCCGAGGCACATGCGGCTCTCGGCTTGTATTACTCCAACATTCAGGAGTGGGAACGAGCGGAGGAATATTATCGCCAGAGTCTCGATATCAATCCGAACTATCCTCTGGCACATGAGTGGCTGTCAGCCGTACTTGTCGGAACCAAACGTTTTGAGGAGGGCACGCGGGAGATACTTATCGCGGAACAGCTCGATCCGCTTTCGCTTCGTCCGAAAGTATTGTCGGCATGGACCATCTACCAGGCTGGGAATTATGATCTCGCGCTGACAAAGGCCCGCGAGCTTGTGAGACTCAATCCAGGGTTTATGCAGAGTCACTTGCAGCTCGCAAACATCTTGACCGAGACCGAAGATATTGCGACAGCATTGACTCACGCCCGCCGAGCATCCGAGATCGAACCACACTCCCCACTGCCTATGTACGTACTATGCTTCGGGCTCGTGCGGGCAGGAGAACTGGCCGAGGCTGAGAAGCTGGTCGCAACATGGACGGCCGCGGCACAGACGACTTACGTTCCACCTTATTTCCTCGCCCTTCCGCACGCGGCATTGGGTAACAAGGAACTTGCCGTCGAACTCCTCGAGAAGGCGCGGTTGGAACAGAGCGGATGGATACTCTGGCTTGCAACCGAACCCAAACTCGATTCCCTTCGAGATTACCCCGGCTTTATCAAGCTATTGAAGAAGACCGGTCTCCCTATCTGATCCTCACCTATTTACTGCTGCTCCGGCAGTTTGCGGCCTCGGCACGTTGGACGCCGTTTGCCATGAAGTCATCATGACGACACGCTCGACGGTCGCCTTGTTTTCAAGCCTGATCTTCCAGATACTTTCCTCGACCGGTTTCCCAATAAAGAGTGAACGGAAGAACTGCCGAGCCAGCGTCGAACCGGCGGTGGTGGCGACTCGCGTCTTTCCGCTCGGGTCAATGAGCATCGCCGACACGTCCGAGTCAGCGAGCAGTGTGACGCCCAGATTCGGCCCGGCTGCCACAGGCAAATCGATATCGATCGATTTCCCAGGTGAGATCGCGAGTTCGGTCGCAAATCCCGAGACACGGTCTGCGGCATCCGCCAGTGATCTGGCGCCGTAGTGCCTTGCGTCGCGATAATCTCGCGATTCGGCATCGGTGGATCTCGCAAAGATCGATTCAACTGGGGAACTCGAATTGAAACCCCACTCAATATTTTCAAAGCTGTCGATGGGATGGATGTCCGAACGGACCTCGAGAGGATACTTACCATCAGGCCCCGTCACGACATGCGGTCTTACGAACCTGCTGTAGTTTTTTCCGTTCGTAAGATCGGTGTGAACGTCGTTCGTGAACGCGTGGTCGGAGACACCGAAGATCGCCGATGACAGCGAGACTACACCGTCGTTCCACTCGGCATTTTTGCACATGATCGGGATCGATTGTCCGGCCAGGGCCGAGAACTTAACGCCCTTCCGATTGTTCACGTGTTGATTGAAGATCGCGACATTCTCGGGCTTTAGATCCTTGACCGCCTGCACACGCTCGCCATAGGCCGAGAACTTCATATCGATTACATCGGCACACGGGCTGCCGGCGTTCGGTGTCCCGAGCATCACGAGATTCTTCACCTGCGGACGCGAATCCGGCATGAGCGGCATCTGGCGGTGAATGTATAAACGCGAGATCAATCCACCAAGCGAGTGCGCGACGATATCGACATGCCAGGCGTTGCTGGTTTCCTGAGCGTAGCGAATGTACTTTTCCAGTTCGTCCGCATTCTCGTAGATCGAATTGGTTTTTTCTGGCGAGAGAAATGAGCCGCCGGTATTCAGCCGCCCGTGTGCAGGTTTTTCTCCGACAGCGTAGGCCTTCCATCTATAACTGTGCTCCTCGTAAAGTATATTTTGATATAGGGGAATCCATGCGTTTGCGTTCGACCACAGTCCGTGAACGAGGACCAGCGGTTTCGGACTGATGTTGAGAGGTTTGGTTTCCTGGTCCCACTTCTTCTGTCCCTCACTCAGCTCAGCCTTAATGCGATGGATCAGATGGGCCTGACCGGTGTTGAACCACGCCTCGCCCTCCGTATTCCAGATGTATTCAACTTCACGCTCCTCTCCACCGTCGAGGCGAACAGTTGCTTCACTCTCGGGCAGCGGCTGATCGGGCAAGTGACTTCGGAATTGGTCGTTCTTGTAGGTCTCCGACAGCTTTACGGTTGCGTATCTTTGCTCGGCGGAGAGGTTGAGTATCTTTGCCCGGACGCGAACGCGATTTCCGTCGATAGTTCCGAGCAGATCGTCGATCTCTCTCCACGAGTCATAGTTTGGAAAATCGGCCTCTTCAAGTATCAGTTCCGTGATGAGCAACTCTTGCGGACATCGTGTGAAATGCCAGCTTGCCCTGTAGACAAACCCTTTTACGTCGCCGGTGCCATCGTAGCCCCAGGTTCTGGAACCTGACAGAACGTTCGGGTCTTCGGGGTCCATCTTGCCGTCGTCGACAGAGACGCTGTCGCGATCGATCTGCGTTTTCTCATTGGTCGATGAATCGCTTGGCTGATTGTTGCGCGGCTGACAGAACCCGCTTCGCTTTACGTGTTGTTCGCGCTTTTCTTGACCTTGAAACTCTGAGAATCCGATCGAAAAGGAATACGTTCCGTCGAACTCGTTCACGTTCAAGTTGAATGAGCTCGCGGGTCCGGTGGCCGTCCCCTGCGTCACCCGGTCGTCATTCCCCTCGACGATTTGCCATCGACTGGTATCACCGCGATTGCCGCACGATTCCCACACCCTATTCTCTTTCCAATTCAGATCGTTGTCCGTCAAGGAGAGGGACGTTTTGACGATCGTGTTCTTTGCATCTTTAGCGTCGACGATCGCCCTGCCGGTGTATTTGTACGCGCGGCTCGTTCGATGTTTGATACGGTCCTTCTCTTTGCGAATACCGGCTTCGTCAGATTCAAGGGAATCGTTCAATGTCTTGGTGTATGTGACGACGCCGGTCCAGCCACCCGGACATACCTTCTTCGGGACCGCTTTCGGTCGATAATGCGGATTTCCCGGAGGCACGATCAGCTGTTGAGCAACGATGCCAATTGTGTTCGTGACAGCCGCAGCCAAGGTGAGGATCGCGATTATGGTTCTTAGATTCATAGTTGACCTACTTCCGTGCTTTCTGCTTTCTGCTTTGTGCTCTCTGCTCTCTGCCCTAAATGTTTACCCATCACCTAACGCGAGGCCGGGCCGCCAAATAGATCACGGCCTATTTAAAAGAATGTTGACGAGTGGGTTGGTCGGACTTAATGAACGGTCAGAACTTTCCATACCAGACCTTTCCTATTCCGTGTTCTATCGGTGTTGTTCAGTGTATTCTGTGGTCATCTCGCAGGGCGGTAACCACGGAATACGCGGAAAGCACGGAATAACGCGGAACAAGAATCATCGATGATGCACGGCTGCTCGCACGCGATAAACACGAAACTCGGAGCCATGGGAATGACTCCGAGTTTGTTTATCATCACTGATTCTGCCGGCCGCTTTAAGTTCCGAGAATATTAACAACGTCCTGTGCCGCTAGCTCGACTATCTTCGAGATAATGTCGTCGCCATTCGACTTCGCTTTCACTTTGTAGACCTTGGCGAGAGCAGTACTTCCGTCGGTCTTGTTCAGTTTGAGATCGAGCGACAGTTCGTCCTTCGACTTCACATTCGCCGAGACCGTTGTCGCACTGACGACCGCGTTGGTCGCGATCTGACCGGCCACGTTCCCGGCTACGCTACCAGCGTGACCGATACCGGTCGCCCCGATCGCCGATCCGAGTGCCTGACCAAACATTCCGCCAAATCCACCACCGCCGCCTTTCTTGTGCGAGACGTTAGCATTGATCACGTAGTCGCATTCTTTCTGTCGAGCTTCGGCCCATACGGCTGACGACAGCTTCGCGTCGATCGTGACGACCTCAACGTTCGGAACTTTCAGATAAGACGAGAGCGAATTCTGGATCGCGGCTGCAAGATCCGTCGCGGTGATTCCGTCGCCGACTGCACCCGTCTTGACACCGGCGAGACCTACCCGGATAACACCGGCACGTTTTGCTTGTACGCTGGCAACGCCTGTATCCGTTGTGGTTGATGTGTTCCTGGTCGACTGCGCCAAACCTGTTGACGACATACCTGTCTGCGAAGACGATGTCGAACTCATCGACGAGCTACTCATCGAAGATGCAGACGCGTGCATCTGCGAGGCATCCTGCACTTCACGGTAGTCGGCGGGGATATCGAACATTGACGCTTCGAGCGTTGCCTTCGAAAGCTCAACAACTTCGCTGAGCATCGAGAAAGATTCCTTGCCGGACTCGTCGAACATGGTCATCTTTTCGTAGACCGGGTATCCGCGTTTGGCCGTACCGATGGTCTTGATGTCGTACTTGTCCTTGCAGCCGCCGCCTTTTACGCTGTAGCTGTTGTAGTTTTGAACGCCATAATCACAGTCAAGGGCAAATTCGGTGTCGATGTACCAACCGTCGGTCTGCATTTTTGTGCTCGTCTTGTTGCAAGCATCCGGCGAAGATACAGTTTCCATCGTGATGATAAGGTGCCGCGCGGTGAAGCCGAACATTTGTTTGCGTTCACCCGTATCTTTCATCGTGATCGTCGTCGTCACGCGTCCGCCTGCCTGGACCACACCATTCTTGTCGACGACCGCCGTGCTCTTTTCTGTTGGCTGACCGGCATCGGCGAAGCCGTTGACGATGTACGTCTTTGTCTGCGAATTAAGCTGAACGCCGCGGCGAAGATCGCATTGCGTCAGGTTGATCATCATGCCGCTCATCGTTTCGCTACGTTGACGCTTCCCTTTTATATAGGTGGTATTCTCGTAGGTCTGCCCGCTCATCGTCTGCTTTGATTTGATCTTGACGTCCGCCGCGGCGACGCTCGTACAGATCATTCCGGTAATAATTATTGCGAGTGTATAAAGTCCGTTTTTCATCTTATGACTCCGCTGTCTATATGGATTTGTGTTTGCGAATATCCGCTCTCACAGACACACGCGGAGAATGGTTGGGGAAAGTATCAGGGGAGGTAGTCGGTAGAAAGTAGTCGGTAGGAAGCAGGCAAATCTGAATTTGGGATATCTCTTGTTCGTGTTCTTTTTGGTGTGTCTCGTGCATTTCGTGGTTGGATTTAAAAACGTTAACCACGAAATACACGAAAAGGACACGAAACAAGAAAAGTTTCAGTTCTCGATGCGTTTTTAATCACGAAAGTTTGGGTCCACTTTCATTGTGACAATTAATCGGTAGGCAATAGGCAATAGGCAATAAGAGGATACCTTCTGCTTTCTGCCCACCGCCACCAACTACCGCCTACGGTCTACCGGCTACTCTCTTCTGCTATAATTCCCAAGCCATGAGCCAACAATCCCCCAGCGAGATCACCCAGATGCTGATCGAACTGACTGATGGAAATCAGGAGGTCGTGAATCACATTCTCCCGCACATCTACGACGAGCTGAAGCGTCTTGCGAGCAGTTACCTGAGGCGAGAGCGGTCCGATCACACGCTAAAGTCGACAGCACTCGTTCATGAGGCTTACATGAAGCTCGTCGATCAAAAACGCGTGCAGTGGCAGAACCGGGCGCATTTTTTCGGGATCGCGGCGCAGGTGATGAGGCGGATCCTGATGGACCACGCGCGAAAGCATCAAGCCGACAAACGCGGCGGCGAGGCTGAGAAACTTCCGCTGGAGGAAGGGATACTGATCGTCTCGCACGACAAATCGGCAGAGCTCGTTGCCCTTGACGACGCCCTGCAGGCCTTGGCTGAATTGGATGAGCAGAAAGCGAAGATCGTCGAGCTCAGATACTTTGGCGGGTTATCGATCGAAGAAACAGCCGAGGTAATGGGCGTCAGTGTCCCAACGATCAACCGCCAATGGCGGATGGCGAAGGCGTGGTTGTATTCTCAGATCGCAGCGATCTGAGAATAGTGCTAAACGGTAAACCAAAAACGGTGAGTGGTGAACGGTAAACGGTAAGTTCGTGCAACTAACTCGAGCCAGTTGCACGTACTTACCACTCACCGTTTACCGTTCACCACTTGCTTCAAGGCATCCGCTTGACGATCACCAATGTAATGTCGTCATTTGCCGGGGCCGTCAGTGTAAATGCCGAGAGTGCTGATTCCACCTTGTCTCGCATGCCGGCGGCGGAGGCGGCAAGGTTTCTGCGGACGACATCGATAAGTCGGTCCATCCCGAATTCCTCATCGCGAATGTTGTTCGCTTCTGAAACGCCATCGGAATATACCACCAGGGCCTCGCCGGGATCTAGATGCGTTTCTCCCAGCTCGAACTCCGCTCCGGGGATTATCCCCAACGGAAAGCCGCCCGATGAAAGCTGCGCCACCGAACCGTCCGACCGGCCGATCAGCGGCGGGTTGTGTCCCGCGTTTATGTACTTCAGGGATCCGTTGGTCGGGTCAAGTTCAGCGATAAACAGGGTGACGAAGCGATTCGCCGGAGTATTCTCGGCGAGATATTGATTGACCGAAAGGACTGTCTCATCCAGCGAACTCTTGGCCGCCGCTTGGGCATGTATCGAAGCGTGGAGGCTCGACATCAGAAGCGCGGCTGCCGTTCCTTTGCCCGACACATCGCCGAGAGCAATAAGCATCTTGCCATCCTGGCGCGGGATGAAATCGTAGTAGTCGCCGCCGATCTCATAACACGAGAACGATATCCCCTGAAACTCATAGCCTTCGACGATCGGCGGAGCGGACGGTTGAAACCGCTGCTGGATCTCAGTCGCAAGCTCAAGCTCATGCTCCATGCGCTCGCGCTGGAAGCGTTCTTCCAAAAGTTTCGCATTCTCAACGCGTATGGCTGCAACCGATGCAAGCGTAGTCAGGATATTGAGATGCTCCTCGGAGAAGGTCGCCTCGTATGTCGGCGAGTCAGCATAGATCAATCCGAACACCGTACGTTCGTCGACGTTCAAAGGCACAGCGAGGACCGATCGTATTCCCTGGAGCGCCATCGTCTGGCTCGCGAATTTCGGATCCTGTTGGGCGTCGGCGGTTAGAACGGACTTTCCATTCTTCAGCACCTCATCCAGCACGGTGCGGCTGATACGGACTTCCTGCAGCGGTTCGTCGTTTCCACGGATCCGGGCGACCATGATCTTCATTCCGTCGGCGGCCTTTTCGTCGCGAAGCATGATGACGCAGCGTTCGGCCGGTACCGCATCGAAGACGAGCGACGCGACCTGATTCAACGTTTCGTCAAGGTCGCTCGCCGACAATAGAGCGACGCCGACCTTGCTGATAAGTCCGAGCAGATCATTTCGCGACGAATACTGTTCCTTTAGCAGTTCCGTCGTCGGGATGTTCCGACTCTGTAACGAGATCGTCTTTGACGGATCCAGTGCCTCCGTATGATCGGCTATGAGGGTAGCACCGCCCTGGATCTGTATCCGCTCGTCGTCAAAAACGATCCTGGTCTCGCCGATCTGTATCTCACCGCCTGACGACAATGGGATCGCAGTTTTTACCGGATTGCCGTTATACCGCGTTCCGTTTGCCGAGCCCAGATCCTGCAGCCAGTATCCATCCCCCTCCTGACGTACTTCGGCATGGAGCCGCGAAGCAAACGCGTCGGGTATACAAACGTCACTGCGGGCCGAGCGGCCGATGGTCGTGCGGAGGCGGGCGAGCGGAATTCGCTCACCGCCGCCAGATCCGTTTTGCAAAATCAGCTGAGCCATATGCTTTCGAGGTACTAAGGACGCAACCGGCGGTCAGCGTAGATCACCATCGTCCCGGTCAAAAAGTCGTGCAACGCCCGTCCATTTACGCTGAGACATGAGATCAAAAAACCGAGCCCCACAGTGAGCAGAGTAACTAGATAACCGACCGTCTGTCTTGCCGCGATCTGCCGTAGCGAGGGAGAAGAGCCGTCCATGTTTACCATTCGAAGTCCGGTGAACATTTTACCCACCGTTTGTCCGGTGAACATGGGCAGGAGCAGCATATTAGAAAGGCCTACGAGAACTGCGATGAACCACCCCGCACTGTTCATTCCATCATTTAGCAGCTTTACTCCGTCATTTCCGGTATATCGGCTGAGTAGGAGTCCTATTACCGGGATCGCAATGATGATTATGTAATCGATCAATAGCGCTCCGCACCTAAGTAGAAACGGAGCCCGGACCTCAGCGGGCGAAAAATCAACGACGATCTCCGTGGTCCCCGGTCTCCGAACTTCGGCGGTGCGATCCGAAACTGCACTCATAGATTACTAAGGTCTATCCGACCAGGAAGTGCAGCGTAGTATCGCCGATCTTCAGCTTGTCGCCGCTTAAGAGAACGTGGGGCATATGTGGCACCAATCTCAGTGAGTCGGTTTTCATCGTCGCAAGCACGGTACCATTCGACGACCCCAGATCCTCGACCAGAAAATTCATTCCATCGCGCCATATCCGCGCATGCCGCCGGGAGATCTTGGTTTGGGGATCGTATTTCGAAAGATCGATCTCGGGAAAAATATTCGACATCGGATCTCTGCGGCCGACAAGATTCTCGTCTTTTTGAAGCGAGAACGCGGGTGTCGTAAGTTCGCTGGTGCCCTCGATAATAAGTTTCGCCGTGGGCGTCGAGCGCATGTAGATCTCTGAGTGAACGCCTTGCTGAGCGATCGGCTGTTTCGCCCCACAGAATGCACAAAAGAGATCGGTCGCGACTATCCGTTGTCCACAGAAGCCGCAGTATACAGATTGATTCTCCAGGCTGATCGACGCGGGAGCCGCGCTCACGCCGTATGTGAGATTTCCCGATCGCAAATTCTCGAGATGCTCCTCGAGTACCGCTTTCATCTCCGCCGCCGAACTGAACCGAGTCTCGGCATTGTACTCGACCGACCGCATCAATATCCGTTCGATCTGGTCGGACAGAAGTGAATTGATCTGGCGAGGTCGCGGATTCTTCTGAAAGTCGAAGATCAGTAGAGGATTGCTTTGCGGATCGGCTCCGGTCAACAGATGGAACATCGTCGAACCCAAGCTGTAAATATCGGAGCGAGGTTCGACATTGCCGCTGAAAAGCTCGGGCGGAGCGTAGCCCATCGTCCCGACCGCGGTCACACCTTTCTCTTCCTTCTGACTGATAGATCGCGCAATACCAAAATCGATCAGCATGATCCGGCCGGTGTTGCCGTCGATCATTATGTTTGACGGCTTGAGATCACGATAAACGATCGTCGATGGTTGGTTGTGGAGATAATCGAGAACGTCCGTGATCTGTATCGCCCACTGCGTAATACTTTTCTCGTCGATCTTTCCCTCGGGTGCCGAACGCAGTCGCGAGGCGAGGTCGCCTCCCGAGATGTATTTCATGACGAGGTAAAATCGCCCCTCGTCCGCATCGTAAAAATAGTCGTAGATCGTCGGTATCGAAAAATGGTCAAGCGTTGACAGGATCATCGACTCACGTTTGAAGTCATTGATCGCCTTGTCTTGCTGCTCTTCCTCTATGTGCGATTGGACCATCTCTTTGACGGCCCGAAGCACGCCTCCAAGATTATTGTCGCTGGCAAGGTAAACGGCACCCATCCCACCGCCCCCGATCTTTCGGACTATCTCGTACCGGTTGTTGAGAATAGTTCCCTCGGTGAGAGGTTTGAGTTTGGAACGCTTCCCGTCCGTGTCGCCGCCGAGACCCATGTTTGGTTCGGTATACGCTTTGGGTTCGCCACTTCTTGTATCCGCAAGGATGGCGGGCATTGGCGCGACCGGGGTCGGGTCCGAATTTCCCTGGATCCGCGTATCGACATCGTCCTGGCGATTTGGCTCCATGATCCTCACAGAATCAAACATCGGCTGCGACCCATGCGGATCGCTTACCTCCAGATCTTGCTCCGGCATGGCAATCCTGTCGTCGGCGTATACGGATCGTTCTTCGTAAAGTCCAGGGCGTTCCCCGGAGAAATCGTCCGGGACGGCTTTCGTTAATTCGGCTTCCTCGGTCCTGTCGGGAGCGGTCATTGGAGCATTTTCGTCCTGAACTTCGGACGCCAGGCTTGGCGCCAGATCATCCCGAGGCTCGCTCGACATCTGTCCGCCTTCAGACAAAATGTCCGGAACAGGTATGTCACTCAGATCCGTTTCCGTGGTCGCGTTCAGAAGCTCCTCATCTTGCTCCGTGACCGGGAGGTCCTGGCCACCGGCAACGACACCGGACGGCAACGGATCCGCGCCGGGAAGCTTGGCTCCGCAAAACGGACAGAAGAGATCGTTTTCCGCGACTTGGGAGTCGCACTCATGACATCGAACCATTTTAAATAAAGGAACGGTGATAACTAACTATAAATATGAAACCGCAAAAAGGTCTTGCCCACTATTATCTCGTCGCCCTCGCTTAGAACCTGAGGGCTGCCAGGAAGGAGCCGGCGTCCGCGATTGACGAACGTCCCGTTGGTGGAACCTAGATCCTCGACCATGAAAACATTATTTCTATAAATGATCCGCGCATGCCGTCGCGACACTTTCGCGTCGATATCATGCGCATCGAGGTCTACATCGGGAAAGATCCCGTTGTCGGCGTCCCAGCGTCCGATGTAAGACTCTTCAGAAGAAAGCTTAAATTCAGTATTCGGGGAGCCTCCGCGTTCCAGAGTCAAGCACGAGTGGCTGTTTGCCGCATCCTTCAACTCTTCGACCGACTCGTCATTTTTCTCCCGGGGGTTTTCGACAAGAGGCGGAACACCGATCGAAGTAATATTGGAAACACGAACACCTGGACTGCTGGCGGATTGAGGAGCGAAATTAGGCACCCGCTGCCTGCTACTGGTATCCGCTAGGAGCTTAGTTCCGCATTCCTCGCAGAACTGCGAGCCGTCCTGGTTCTCTTTCCCGCAAGATTGACATCTAATCATCCGCTTTCACTAACCCTAGGGTAAGAGCATCTTACCCGTTAACTCGCTGTTCGTAAATCGTAAATCGAAGGTTTTCAAACGTCAAACAGCATGTGAAGCGGTGTCGCGTCTTTTTTGAAACTATGAAAAGATATCGGTCGTAGTAACGCTTTGACGCTGTTTAGACTTGGCAATTACCCGAATTCTTACGAAACCCTGAATTCATCTTTGAGAGGACACACAGAATATGGCATTGAGCCGTAAGAAGAAGATCATTATCGGTAGTTCGATCGGCGCCCTGGTGCTGATCGTTGTTCTTGGAAGTATTTTCGCGACCCGCAGCGACACACCCGAAGTTACCGTCGTAAAGATCGAGACTCGACCTGAGCTCCGGTCAACGGTGACATCGTCGGGCGAGGTCAGGCCGATCCAATTCGTAAATCTTACCAGCGAGGTTCAGGGCCGTATTGACGATATCACGAAGAAGGAAGGCGATCCGGTACAGAAGGGCGAGATCCTTGTTCGCCTCGATCCGAACCAGCTCGAATCGAGTGCCGATGCTCAATTAGCTGCGTTCCAGTCCGCACAGGATGAGGTCCGATCTTCTCAGTCCCAAGTCTCCGCGGCGCAGAACGTTGTCGCTCAGGCTCAGCAGTCATTGAATCAAGCAGAGGTCGCAGTCGAGAATGCCCGCCAGGGTATCATCACCTCGCAGACCGAAGTCGATCGTGCGCAAGTGGAACTCAACGCGGCGAACCGTGAGCTGAAGCGGAACGAGCAGCTCCTCGAAAGCGGCGTTATCTCGCGACAGTCTTTCGATGAATCGAAAGACCGCGTCGAATCAGCCCGGGCTGCTCTAAACACTTCGAAGGCCCGGCTCGAATCACAGCGTATTTCGGTAAGAGATTCGCAAGCGCGTGTTGCATCGCAGCAGGTCGCAGTTCGCGAAGCCCGGCGCGGTGTTCAATCCGCGGGCATCAGCGTCAGCTCGAGCCAATCTCGAGCGGAGCAACAGGCGGCCGTCCTTCGTGGCCAAAGAAATCAACGTGACAAGACTGTAGTTGTTGCTCCGATCAACGGCGTCATAGCTGAGATCCCTTCCAAAGTCGGTACGTTTGCGGTTGCCGGTCTTTCCACCACTGCGTTGATGACGATCGCGGATATGTCCGAGATCAATGTCGAGGTGAAGATCGACGAGACCGAGATCGACAAGGTTGCGGTTGGCCAGAAAGCCAAGATCAAAGTGGATGCATTCGGCGACGCCGAGCTCGAAGGTGAAGTTCTGCAGAAGACACCCCTGGCGGTTGGTAAGTCGCAGACGAGCGGTGGTTTGTCGGTGAACATCAACGTCCAAGAAGCAAAAGAATTTCGTGTAGTGATAAAACTCTTAAATCTAACGTCCGAAATGCAGTCGGGACTGCGACCGGGTATGAGTGCGACGGCGACGATCACGACAACAACAGTGACAGATGTCATCGCAGTGCCGCTCCAGGCTGTTATTGAGAAGAAGCCGGAAGGATCGCCAACACCCGAAGGCGTCGCCGCAGGTCCTACACCGGCCGATAAGCCAAAGCCAATAAAGGGTGTCTATGTTATGGAAGATGGCAAGGCAAAGTTTATTGCTGTCGAGACCGGTATCACAGGCGAATCTGATATCCAGATCCTCTCCGGTCTTTCGCCCGGCCAGGAAGTCATCACCGGCCCAAGCCGTATCCTGAACACCCTGAAGGAAGGAACCGTGGTAAAGCGTCAGGAAAAGAAAGAAGGCGAAAACGCGAATAAATCTTAGGAGTTGTCAGTAGTCAGTTTTCAGTTGTCAGTCGCTGGTATTGCGGCGGCGCGGATACCGACAATTGCAACCAACTAACAATCAATTAACAACCGACGACCGAAACTGACAACTGACAACCGACAACTGACGACTGACTATGTATCGATTCATGGACAACGAAACTGCGGTTGCTGAACCCGTCGCTACAGAAGCCGGGACAGAAACACGGACCCTTATAACGATGGCGAACATCTGGAAAACTTACCAGATGGGTGTCGAAGAGCTTCATGCTTTGCGGGACGTTTCTTTCAACGTAGAGAAGGGCGAATATCTTGCGATCATCGGTCCTTCAGGCTCGGGAAAGTCGACGTTGATGAATCTCATCGGCTGTCTCGATTCTCCGACCCAAGGGCAGTACTGGATAAACGGACATCTCGTTTCCGACATGACCGATGACGAACTCGCCCGCATTCGCAATAAGGAGATCGGGTTTGTGTTTCAGACCTTCAATCTCCTCGCACGCGCAACAGCCCTGCATAACGTCGAACTTCCGCTGATCTACGCCGGAATGCGTGCGGCGGAAAGACACGATAAGGCGCAAGCGGCGCTTGCATCGGTTGAACTAGGAGACCGCGTCACGCATCGTCCAAACGAGCTCTCCGGTGGTCAGCGTCAACGTGTTGCGATCGCGAGAGCATTGGTCAACCATCCGTCGATCCTTCTCGCCGACGAACCGACCGGAGCCCTCGACTCGAAAACCAGCGTCGAGATCATGGCGCTTTTTGAAAAGCTTCACGCCGAGGGAAATACGATCATCGTCGTCACCCACGAGCACGACGTCGCAGAACGAGCACATCGCGTGATCACCATTCGGGACGGGCAGATCGAAAAAGACGAGAAAATAAAATAGATCGGGTATGCCGAGTTACGTGCCAATTATTTTTATCCTGACCACTTTTCTAACGGTCGGGATTTTTCTTTATGCGATCGGTAAAGCGGGTACCGACAAGTTGAAGGGCAAGCTCCTTTTCGGATTCGTTCTGGTCTGGCTCGTAATACAGGGAGTACTCGCCTATACAGGATTCTTCCAGGAGTTCGACAAGCTACCACCGCGAACGTTCGCATTGGGCCCCCTTCCGTTCTTCTTGGTGACCATCGCGTATCTCGTCTTCGCTCGAAAATTTCTGGAGAGCATGCCGCTTGCCGCATTGACGCTAATTCACACGATCCGCATACCGGTTGAGCTGGTCCTACTGTGGCTTTATCAGGCGGGACAAGCTCCGATCGAAATGACGTTCGAGGGACGCAACTTCGATATTCTTTCCGGGATCACGGCGCCTATTGTTTACTTCCTCGCGTTTCGAGAGGGCGGTATTAACCGCCCTCTACTTATCGCCTGGAACATTGCGGCGCTCGCTTTGCTGGCAATTATCGTAACGATCGCCGTACTCGCCTTTCCATCGCCATTTCAGACGATCGGCCTCGGCCAGCCGAACATCGGCGTAACGTACTTCCCTTTCGCGTGGCTGCCGTCGATCATTGTGCCCACTGTTTTCTTTTGCCACGTCGCCTCGATATGGAAGCTCGTCGGACAAAGACAATCTTAGACGTTCTGCACCTTCGTTTCGTATCGATCTGTCGCCGAATCGTTCAACGCCCAGCGCTCTTAAACAAATCGTGCTTATCTGCGTAGAATAGAGTAGGCTTCAATGGATTTTTCGGAAACATTAAAACTTGCCTTCGCCGCGATCTGGGCACACAAGCTTAGATCCTTCCTCACACTTCTGGGAATGATCATCGGCGTGATGGCCTTTATGGTCGTCTTCTCCGTTCTTACCGGATTCAACGTTTACATCGATGAGAAGATCGCCGGTATCGGATCGAATTCGTTTACTATCCAGCGGTTCAGCTTTGAAGACTTCAAGGACACCGATACGATCGCCGAGGCGCAGCGTCGAAACAAGGAACTCGAATTTGAAGACCTTGAGTTCATTCGCTCACGTGCTCAGACCATCGATAAGATCGGAGCGAAGGCCGGTGGAAATCGCCGCGAGATAAAGGCGGGCGCCAATACGATGGAGGACGTGATCGTCGATGGCGCCGAGCCCGTTATCGGCGAGATCGAGAACATCGACGTACTCGACGGCAGATACTTTACCGACGCCGAGAACAATAACTCGATGCGTGTCGCGTTTATCGGAACCGATGTCGCCGATAAACTTTTCCCGCAGGGCGGCGCCGTAGGTCAGGAGATCAACATTCGCGGGGTCCCGTATCGAGTCATCGGTGTTCGAGTTGCAAAAGGATCGGTGTTCGGACAGCCGCAAGACGCATTCGTGCAACTGCCTATTAAAACTTTCGGATCGAACTTCGGCGGTTTTCGGGGAAGCCGCTATTTATATTTCCTCGCGACCGCATCATCGGACAAGCAATTTAAAGATGCCGTTGACGAAGCTCGCATGCTGATGCGTCTCCGCCGAAAATTGGACCTCGGCGAAAAAGACACGTTTGGTGTCATAACGCCCGATGCGATCTCTGGTCTCCGCGACAGTCTTCTGGGTACGACTTTCATAGTCATTCTCACGGTTCCCGCAATCGCTCTTCTGGTCGGCGCGATCGTGATCATGAACATAATGCTTGTCGCCGTCACGGAGCGCACAAAAGAGATCGGAATCAGGAAGAGTCTCGGTGCGCGGCAGGCAGATATTCTCAAACAGTTCCTCGTCGAGGCGGCGACGCTATCTGCGATCGGGGGACTTATCGGCCTTATCCTCGCGGAAGTGATCGGATTAATTATCAGTGCCATGTTCATTAAAACTAAGATCCCATGGTACGCCGCCGTGATCGCCATCGGCGTTTCAGCAGCTGTCGGGATTGTCGCGGGACTTTTCCCGGCGTGGAAAGCGGCTCGGCTCGACCCGATCGAGGCGTTGCGGGCGGATTAGATAAATGGTCAAAGTACTTACCAGCGGTTTCTACGAAAACCTGAAGATGGCTCTCGACACGCTTCGGGGAAATAAACTTCGCTCGTTTCTCACGATCGTCGGCGTGGTCGTCGGTGTGATCACCGTGATGCTGATCTCTTCGATCATCAGCGGAATCAACGTGGCGGTCGAGAAGCAGGTCGAATCATTCGGCACGCGATCAATATTCCTGGACAGGTACAACATCGGATTCTCCCACGGCCGGCGCACGCAGGAAGAGCGGATGCGAAAGCCCCTCACTTTCGATGACGCGGAGGCTATCAAGGGACTTTCGTCGATCGAGACTGCAATTCCCCTTCTCAATGTCTCAAACAATTTCTTTGGGTCGAAGGTCTTGGTGAGCGGCAAGAAC
>JANPJL010000210.1:0-18892 GCA_031425495.1 Acidobacteriota bacterium | reverse complement strand
GTGAAAGCGCGACTCGCGATCGAAGCCGGCGTCTCACTCGGCTGGGCAAAATACGTCGGCGACGCTGGCGACACACTTTGCGTCGACAAGTTCGGCGCGTCAGCCCCGGCGGAGGATGTGTTCAAAGATTACGGGTTCACCGTCGCAAATGTGGTGAAGAAGGCGAAGAAGCTCATCTAGTTATCGCGGCATCTCATGTTTCCCGAGCCGTCTTCCGTGCATTCCGTGTATTCCGTGGTTAAGCGGAACATGACCACGGAATACACGGAATGCACGGAAGAAGCCACTGAATAAGAGTCAGAATGCGGAAACTCTCAACGCCATCCCTCGTCCTCGACATCGAACGCGTCCATCGCAATGCTTCGCGGATGAGCGAGACCGCCGCACGCACCGGTGTTCGTCTCCGTCCCCACGTCAAGACTCACAAATGCATCGACGTCGCGCGGATCCAGACCAACGGTCACGACGGAGCGATCACTGTCTCGACACTTGCCGAGGCGCGGGCGTTCGCGAAGCACGGATTCAACGACATCACATATGCCGTGCCGATCGAGCGCGGTAAGTTTGACCAGGCGATCGAGTTGTTACAGAGCGGAGTCAAACTAAATCTGTTGACGGACGACGCAGATACTGTCATTGCCCTCGACGCGGCAGCGACTCAGGCGGACGCGCGGTTTGACGTGTTCGTGAAGATCAATTGCGGCACCCATCGGGTTGGTGTCGAACCGCACACGCCCGAGGCGACCGAGATTCCGCGGCTGATCTCGGACGCTGCAAACTTGCAGTTTGCAGGACTGCTGACGCACGCGGGACACTCGTACAACGCGGCATCAAACGATGAAATTCTTACGGTCGCGCGTCACGAGCGCGATTCGATGGTCGAACTCGCGGACCGACTCAGGGCGCAGGGCATTGAAGTGCCGACGGTGAGTATCGGCTCTACGCCGACGATGAGCTGCGTGGATCATCTCGAGGGTATAGACGAGATCCGCCCGGGCAATTACATTTTCTTCGACGCGTACCAAGCGACGCTCGGAAGCTGCGGGTTCGAAGATACGGCATTAACGGTGCTAACGGCGGTAATTCACAAAGGCAAAGATCGGCTCGTCGTCGATGCCGGAGCGATCGCATTATCAAAGGACCGTGGACCGGTCGGGATCGATCCCGGGTGTGGATACGGACACGTACTGGATATCGAAGGAAACGAAACTGGAATGCGCGTCACGGGATTGTCGCAGGAGCACGGCGAGATCGAGGTGCGAGAAAGTGCATCGTTCGAACGCTTCAAAGTAGGTGATCGTCTACGCATTCTAGCCAACCACTCATGCCTGACGGCGGCGCAGCATTCGCATTACCACGTCATGGAAAACGGTGGGATCGTCGACCGCTGGGAAATTCATCGTGGTTGGTAAGCGGAGTCGCCGGCTCCCTGGGAGCCAAATGTTTGTAGGAAAGATTGCATCATGTAAGGCGGCTCCATCGGAGTCGAACGGATGAAGTCTAGATGCCCGGTGTTGCTTCGCGATGAGTGTTTACGCTGAACACGGAACCAACGTCCAATGCAAACCCAACAAGGTCGACACCGATCCTGATCGAGTGAAACGCGTACCAACGTTGGGCGATCTCGAACCAGTTTGCAGAAGGCGAAGCAACGTTCCATGTATCGATCATGTCGAGCAGCGGAATGTTTCCAAAATTCGTGATCAACGCCCGATCAGTAGAAATGCGCCTGCACCGGCGAGCAGAATAGATGTGCGGCGGCTGTCTCTCAGGTATAGGGACGCAGATATTATTTTTGATTTCAGCCGGGTCGATCTTTTGAGACGCGGAAGCGTCTCCTCCAGGAATTGCTCCGCCTGAAGAGATCAGGGAAAACATCAATCCGCTAAGAATGAATGTCGAAAACAAGCTCACGATAGGTTGTTGCTGTAAAACTTCTCATCTTTAACTCCTTGTTCTCACTTAACTGCACAAAACTCACTGGCCTGGTTATTCGCTCAAAGAGCAACATCTTCCTTTGCCGTTAGTACTTTCAGCGGTATCTATCGCAGAGATCTTCGTCGCGACGATAGATACCGCAGTGTCATCCGTGTTACTAGAGAAGTGGTTCCGACTGAATACGTGTCGCCGTTCCTGTTGCCGTGCCTGAGAAAACCAGCGTTCCGTCGGGGAGGTAGATATCTACTATCGCCGGACCTTCCATGGTGTTTCCCGATCTGTTCAGGATAAACGTCTGGCGAACTTTCACCAGGGCCGTCGGACTCGAATCCGGGGCGTAATAAATCTGAAGAAATGTCGCCGCGTATTTTCGTGAGTTTGGATCGCCGACGCGTTCCCAGACTCCGAGCGACGGGCTGGCTCCGACCAAGCTGTCGCCGTCGGCGGTTCCTATAAAGTTACCGTCCGCGCCGAAGGACATTAGCACTCTGAACGGGGGTGGCCCGCCCGGTCCGGAGGTTATGGTGCCCATCCAGGAGCCGGTCGGGCTCGTCCACTGCGGAGCACTATTGGTTTGGGCAAACGCCGAAATTGTGGTCAATGCCGTGATGATCAATGCGATGAAAATTTTTTTGGTAAACATTTTGTCTTTCTCCTTTTCTAATTTGGATCCGTAGTCCTTTTCTGCGATGTCGCCATTCGCGTGTTTGCAGGCTGGCGACGAGAGATGCCCTGGGGGGGCTACCGTTTCTTCGGGCACGCTCTTGCAATGTGATAACTTCGAGTTCGAAAGCTGTCGTCGAACAAAGGCGATGTCCCGCTTGATGTGAACTATACTGTCGGGGTATTTCTTAAGTCCTCTGGAACTTCTCGGTTCTTTCTCGGAAAGTTCTAGGCGCGTCCTAGCCCAGGTTTTATGGGGGAAAATCGGAAGTATTTTTTTGAATTTGGCGAATATCGTCTCGATCCGGCTGAGCATCAACTGCTTCGGGACGGCAAGGTGATCGCGCTCACACCGAAGGCTTTCGAGACTCTACGCCTGCTTGTGGAGAACAGCGGCCACCTGCTCGAGAAAGATCGTCTGATGGAGATGCTCTGGGCGGATTCTTTTGTCGAGGAAGGCAATCTTGCCGATAACATTTCCAAGATCAGACAAGCACTGGGAGATAGCCGGAAGGAGCCGAGGTTTATCGAAACTGTCTCGGGACGTGGTTACCGGTTTATTGCGGACGTCGAAAAGGTCGACGCGGTGGCGAGTAAGGAAGCGACGGTCGGCACCGAGAACCGGACGTCGATTGACACTTCGAAAACTGATGCGCCGGATCCGGCGCCGGATATCATTAGACCCGAGCCGACAGTCCGGCCGCTCGCGGTAGAGACTCGAAAGTTCTGGAGCTGGGGCGCGATAGGAGTAGTCGCGGCAGTTGCCATCGTTGGTTTGCTCCTTTACGTCTGGCAAACCAGCCGGTCCCGAGGATCAGACTCACCGGAAGCGACAAAGTCGATCGCCGTGCTGCCTTTCAAACCGATCGTCGCCGGGAACCGGGATGAAGCGCTCGAACTGGGAATGAGCGACACGCTGATTGGAGGGCTCAGCCGCCTGCGACAGCTCACCGTTCGTCCGATCAGCGCCGTGCGTCGTTTTACTGATCTGGAACAGGACGCACTTGCGGCGGGACGCGAGTTAGGCGTCGAATCGGTACTTGATGGAAATATTCAGCGGTCCGATGACCGGATCCGGGTATCGGCGAGGCTGGTGCGCACTGCAGACGGCACAACGCTGTGGACGCAAACATTCGACGAAAAATTTACTGATATCTTTTCCGTCCAGGATTCCATTTCACAAAAGATAGTCGGCGCCTTGGCTCTGCAGTTGAGTGGGGAAGAACAAGGTCGACTCACCAAGAGATATACCGCGAACCCTGAAGCCTATGAACTCTATCTGAAAGGTCGTTTCTTTTGGAGTAAGGCGACACCTGAAGGACTGCTGAAAAGTCTCGACTTCTACGCACAGGCGATCGAGCTCGATCCCGCTTATGCTCTCGCATACGCTGGACAGGCAGATTCGTACAATCTGCTCGGCAGCTACGGGACGTGGCAGCTGAAGGATTCGCACCCGAAGGCGCGAGCCGCGGCTGAGAAGGCGCTCGCTCTGGATGGTGATCTGGCCGAGGCCCACACTTCGCTCGCGGCCGTCATCGCGGATTATTACTGGGACTGGGCGGAATCGGAGAAGCACTTCAAGAAAGCGATCGAATTGAATCCGAATTATGCCGTGGCGCGTTACTGGTATTCGCAACAGCTCTCGCGGATGGGACAACTCGACGAGGCGGTCGAAGAAGCACGACGAGCTCAGGCCCTTGATCCGCTTTCATCGAGTGCCGACGCACATGTCGGATTGGCTCTTTATCGGGCCCGGCGTTTTGAGGACGCGGCCGCCGAACTGCGGAAGGCGATCGAGTTTAATCCGCAAGCGCTCGACGCACACATGTTCCTTGGGTTTGTTTACATTCAGCAGGGAAAAAAGGACGAAGCGATCACCGAGCTTCGGGCCGTCGTGCAGTTATCGGAACGAAATCCAAGCATGCTCGCGCTGCTCGGATATGCATATGCATCCGCTGGTCGCGAAATTGAAGTCAAAGCGATTATGAATGAATTGCAAGCCGGAAAGCAGCCCGTCAATCCGATCGTAATGGCGATGATCAACATAGCTCTTGGCGAAAACGATCGGGCGTTCGAATGGTTGGAGAAGGCATTCGACGAGCGGGCGTGGCAGTTGGGCTTCCTAAAGGTGGAGCCGATCTTTGATCCGCTCCGTAAGGATCCGAGGTTTACCGACCTGATGCGGCGCGCCAATCTCATTTATCCATACGAGCGGATAGAATTTTCTCTAGCCAATTAGGCTAATGAGCCAGGAATAAATAGATCGGACTACCGGCGAGATATGCGAAAAGGACGCGAAAAAAGAGAAATTCTATTCGCGTCCTTTTCGCGTGATTTGCGGGCAAAAAATCCTCATTCTCAATACAACTTCCGGATCTCATTCCGTAATCGACTCACGACATCCTTATCCGCCGGCGTATTGTCAGGATAGATCACATTCGTGTTGAAGACGATGATCGATGCCTGACGCGTCGCGGGTTCGAAATCGATGTAGCTGATAAACCCGTTCTGATCGCCGCCGTGTCCGAGGAATGTTCGGCCGTCGCGACGATTTAAAAAGTAGATCAATCCGATATCGGTCGTAAATCCATTGTTGCCGTTTGCGTCGACGGTAGTCGGTAATTGTGGTTTCCACATTTCCTCGAGCGACGAGCGCTTGAGCACGGTGTCGTAAAGAATCCAGTCGCTACCGCTCCCGGTTCTGACCCCCGTCAAAAACTTCAAATATTTGACCATGTCGACGATCGGTGAGTTCAAACCACTGTTCGAAACAGTGATCCCTGTGTCTACATCAAATCTACCCTCGCTACGCTTGCCATCGCGCATGTAGTACGAGTGCGAACGATGTTTGAGCAGGTGATAGGGCGTTGCGTCGAAATAACTCGAATGCATTTCGAGCGGTTTCAGGATGTTCTTATCGACGTACACTTCGTAATCATCGCCCGTGAGTTTCTCGATGATGCGACCGAGAAAGATTATCCCGGGATTCGAGTAGCTGAATTTGCTGCCCGGCTTGAAGAGGATCTCGGTGAACGGGAACATCGCCACGAGCTGTGAGTATTCCTTCGGTTCGAATGGCTCCCACTCCTGGCCGTTGTCCCATGGCCAGGTCGAGTTTCTGAATCCCGCGGAGTGCGTCATCAGATGGCGGATCGTGATGTCGTCCATCGAACCGTGCGCATTGTGTACCTCGCGAAGCTCGGGCAAGTATTTAGTCACCGGATCATCTAGTTTCAAAAGCCCGCGATCACGAAGCTGCATGATCGCGATCCCGGTGAATGGTTTCGTATTCGACGCCCAGTGATAGATGGTCTGCGCATTGACCGCTTGCTTTTTCTCGAGATTGGCGGAGCCATAGTGCTCTTCGAAGATCCTTTTGTTGTCTTTGATAACGACAACGCTGCTCCCGGCTATTCCCGCGTCCTTGAGCTCTTTGAGATATGTATCGCGGAACTGTTTGAATTTGTCCGTCTGCGGATGGACGACGATGGTTGCGAAGATCATCAGAACTACAAATATAAGTTTCATCGGCGGTGCGAATTCGCGCGGCTTTCCGGAAAAACTGAAAACTGAAAAGTGAAAACTGATAACGGTAAGAAGACTGTCCGTGATTTTATCACGGGCCGAGATGGAACGCCGGCATCCTGCCGGCGTGTCGGAGTAGCCGATAGCTTCCGATCACCGCAGCTGAAAACGGACACGCCGGCAAGATGCCGGCGTTCCACTGCTGTTATACAATCAACTCAATGAGTTCTTACGAGTCGTTATCCGAATCTCAACAGTTCGCATGTCGCGTCATTGCGGATCATGCGAGGTCGACGGCGTTTTCGATCGCCGACGGAGTACTGCCCGGCAACGAGGGCCGTAATTACGTCCTTCGCAAGATCATGCGACGGGCGATCTACCATGGCCGCGAGCACTTGGGTTTGAAAGACGCGTTCTTTTTCAAGGTGTGCGATTTTGTCATCGAGCAGATGCACAATGCGTACCCCGAGCTCGAAGCACAGCGCGAGTTCATAGGCAAAATGGTCCGGCTCGAAGAAGAACGTTTCGGTAATACGGTAACGGTCGGATTGAAAAAGCTTGACGAGATGAACGTGTCGTCCGAAACGCTGTTCGCGGATGTTGCGAAACTATACGACACATACGGCACGCCGCGCGATCTGATCAGGGTCTATCTGGAAGAGAAGGGCGTCGCGTTCGAGGAAGACGACTTTAATACGCGATTCGATACCGCTCTACAGGAAACTCAAAAGCAATCGGGCATCGGCCAGACCGAGCGTAAGTCGCAGATCAGCCCGATGTATGCCAAGCTGATAGAGAAGACCGGTGCTGCCAATTTTCATGGATACGATGCCACGCGGGTCGAGGACATCGAGGTGGTTGCGATCGTAAAGGGCGACGAGCAGATTAGCGGGTTGAACGAAGGCGATGAGGGAATCGTCGTCTTGAAGGACACACCGTTCTATGCCGAGGCCGGTGGTCAGGTCGGCGATGTCGGCCTTCTTGTCGGTGTGCAGTCAGAGTCAACTCCCGCTGCAGCGGCCGGTTCTGACACGATCTCAAAACTTCGAGTCCTCGACACGTTCGCTCCGTTATCAGGTCTTATCCTGCACAAATCGAAAGTCGAAGCAGGCTCACTCAAAGTGGGCGATAAGGTGACTGCTATCGTAGATTCGGAAAAGCGTGACGCTACGCGGCGAAATCACACGGCGACGCATCTCGTTCACGCCGCACTGCGCGAAGTCCTCGGAACGCATGTGAAGCAGGCCGGCTCGGTCGTCGCGCCAAATTACCTGCGGTTCGACTTTACGCATTACCAATCGATGACCGCTGAGCAGATCGCCGAGATCGAAGACCTGGTCAACCGCTATATTCTCCAGAACGATCCGGTGAACACGAATGTCATGGCGATCGAGGAAGCGATGAGCGGCGGGGCGATGGCTCTCTTCGGCGAGAAGTACGGCGCCGATGTTCGGGTGCTTAGCGTTGGTGACGGGATCTTTTCTAAAGAGCTCTGCGGCGGTACACATGTCCGGGCGACGGGCGATATCGGTGCGTTCAAGATTACGTCCGACGAAGCCATCGCATCGGGCGTTCGCCGCATTCGCGCAATCACAGGTCTCGACGCATTCGAGCGTTTTCGCGACGATGAACGGTTGATCGACCGCAGTCTCGCCGCGCTAAAAACGCAGCGAGATAATTTGCCGGATGCGATCGAAAAACTGCAGGAAGAAGTGAAGCGTACGCGGAAGGAGATCGACGAGCTCAAGCTGAAGATCGCGACTGGTGCGATCGGCGCTGCGTCCTCCAACGGTGACGAAGCCCGCGAAGTAAGCGGCGTAAAGGTGCTCGGTAAGATCGTCGAGGGGCTCGACGGAAACGGTACCCGCCAATTGTCCGATACGTTGCTCGCGCGTCTTAAGTCTGGAGTAGTCGTGCTTGGCCGCGAGACCGATGGCAAGGTCAGCATCATCGTCCGGGTGTCGGACGATCTGACCGGAAGAGTGAAAGCCGGAAACGTGATCAAAGAGATCGTCCCGATCGTCGGCGGTAAAGGCGGCGGCCGCCCAGACATGGCGGAAGGCGGCGGCACCGAACCCGAGAAGCTATCCGAAGCGATCGAGGCGAGCTATGGGGTGATTCAGAAGATGTTGGAATAAGAGAAAGCCCCCCTCCTTGTTTAGGGCAATAACTGATTTGACTCAGTAAGCCTTTAAGGAGGGGAATTTGAATTTAGAGTATACCAATGCGGCGGCTCTCCCGTTCGAGAGTCATGATGATGCGCTCGACCATGCCAACAAACTGACGGAAGACTGCAACCGATGGCTTGCCACGCAGGAAGTCAATATTGTCGATAGATACAAGCGGGGTGAAATTGAGGTACGACTGGAAGTACCACCCATCTTCTTTGGAGATGAAGCGCACCAGTTCCATCTCGTTTTTCGTGTGATCCCATTTGGGTCGGAATCGAGCCCCTTGATACAAGCGCATATGACTGTAATCGATTCCGCTAACTCCGCTGATAATCGTGCACACGGTGGCGTGTTTATTGGAATTACTCATCTTGTTCAAGGACCAGAGGAGGTTATTCCCTCCCTTGTATGCCTTGAACGTATAAAGGAGGCTGATGATCTCTTTAGGAAGACCCTTGCACCATCCGTTGATCGCGTTTCTAAAGTCTATTTCTGTGTCTCCGAAAGGAAAATAGATGTACTTCCCAGTTCCGAGCAGGACAAACATAGTTTGATCAAGTGCGGAACGAAGAGTGTTTGCGATGTTGAACGCGAGGCCCTGAAGATGGACTGGGAGGACTTGGTTAGCAAACCGAGCCTTCACAACATTCTCACCCGTCTCAATATCTTCTTCCACAACAACGGAGTATCTGCAGGTTGGGAGGAATCCGGCGATTTGCCTTTCAAAATCGTCGATTTGCTGGTTTGCCCACACAGTTAGATATTTGGGACTTTCTAATGGATCTGGCGTCGCCATCTAGTTTGTTAGAATACAGTTATGAAAAAGGAACTAAAAGACATAGAAATGAAAAACGACGGTAAGGACTTGGAGCGCTTCCAGACCTTACTAAAAACCGTCGTTGCCGTTCCCAAGAAAGACGTTCAGGCACAAGAGGAACGGCAGAAGAAAAAGGCTAAGCGCAAAGCCTAGCCTTTTCGTTTCTTGCCGCGCTTCTTTTGCGGCCAGTTACTCGCATATTTCATAGCCCACTAGCTGGCTATACGTGAGACGTTTTCCGCTAATGTGCTCAAGCAACGAGACGAACCGAATCTGGTCATTGGTTTCGCGCTCATTGAATCGGAACATTTGTTCCTCGACGTACTTTTGAAGATGTGCAGGTGATACCGAAACATACGTTCCTTTAATGCTTCTTTTCAGCAATGACCAAAAGTTCTCAATACTGTTCGTGTGAACATTGCCGCGAACGTACTCGACTGCATGGTTAATAACCTCGTGAGTAAATTCTTCAGTCATTTTGCGGTAGCCTCCCGCATCATCTGTCAGCACGGTCGAACCGACTTCGATGTTCTCGCCAATCAGACCAAGCAAGGTTTCCGTGTCCGCTTTTTTGATGACTTTCGCTTTGACCTTGCCACCACGTTCAAGCATGCCCATGACTCCTGTTTTGTGTTCATAGCCACGAGTCATTTGCATTTCCTTCTTACGCTTCGCGTGCATGTTCTTTCCCTTGCCGCCTACATACGTTTCGTCGCATTCCACTTCGCCAGAAAGCTTCTCGATGCTCCCGACGGTCATTGCCGTGCGAACGCGATGCAAGACGAACCACGCGGACTTCTGAGTGATTCCAATCGCACGGTGAAGTCCATAAGAACTTATTCCGTTCTTCGCATTAACAAGCAACCACATAGCCATAAGCCATTTTTCAAGCGAGATCGCGGAGTCTTCGAAGATGGTTCCGACCTTAACCGAGAATTGCTTTTTGCATTCCTTGTTCTTGCATTGCCAGACCTTCCGCGAGGCCATGAAATGATTGTTGGTCTGACTGCACTTTGGACAGACAGCCTGTCCGTCAGACCAACGCATCGCGGAGATAACATCAATGCAAAACTGTTCACTAGCAAATGCCTTGACCGCTTCCTGAAGTGTTCTGGGCAATGGGGTTTCCGTAATCATGAGACAATCATCGCATAGAAACCCTACTGAGTCAAGTATATTATTGCCTTGTTTAGGAGGGGTGCCGGAGGCTTTGCGGAGGCGTGGTGGTAGCTCAGAAGAATCTGGTTGTTACTTGCTTAAATCTAAACTGCTAGTTAAGAGTCAGATTCTTTTTCTTAACTCCCCTCCTTGTTTAGGAGGGGTGCCGGAGGCTTTGCGGAGGCGGGGTGGTAGTTCAGAAAGAATCAGATTCTTCTGATCCAACGAGGGAGCTTTTTGTTGAACTACCACCCCGTCAGCCGAAGCGGCTGCCACCCCTCCTAAACAAGGAGGGGAGTTTTAAGAAAATAATCAGATTCTATTGGACTACCACCCCGTCAGCCGAAGCGGCTGCCACCCCTCCTAAACAAGGAGGGGAGCTAAGATGGCCACCCTTCCTGAACAAGGAGCGGAGCATACACTATTCAACCCCTAGTTATTTCCGCCGATCTTTATCGCCGTCCGCCTGCATACTTTTACTTTGTTGCTCTGCTTGAACCCGTCGCAGATGTTGAAGGCTTTCTGGCCGAGACAAGTATACTCGCCGACTGCGTTTCGGGTGCAGCCTTGCGAAACGAGTGCTTTGTCTACTTCGGGATTCACTCCGGCTAGCTGACATCTGGTGATCCCGCTGCTCGAATCTTTTCGCTGGCTTTCGCAGAGTTCGAAGCCCTTCTGTGTGGTGCACAGGTAGTCTCCTTTGCGGCCCAGAAAGTTTTTGCAGCCGGACGCGACAAGATCCGATTCGGACTTGGCGTCGTTTTTGGATTTTCCAGTAGCTCCCCGAACATGGGACCATCTCTTAGACGCTTCCGGACTTTTCACGAAGTCCAGAACCTTCGCCTGCCAACCCTTTCCATTCATATCGTTCACGTGCTGATTTACCACCTGGTCATTTTCAGGTTCCCGCAAAAGGAAATGACGATACATGAGAACGACAGCCTGGCGAGGCGTCTGATTCTTGATAAACCGGTCGGCGTATTCCGCGGACACACCTAGCTCTTGCACGACCTGCGTGACGCACCAACCACCCCCGCTGAGCTTGCTGGAAAAAGTGATGAGCCCGCTGTCATCGACCTCTCGCTCGAGGACCAATTGATAGACTTGTCGAACTATAGCCGCGGCCTTCGGTGCCGGATACTCGCGACATGTAAATTCCTGTGCATGTGACAATCCGGGTGCAATGCAGATGCACATCACGACGAAAGTAAGACCTAATATTTTGTGTTTCATTTAATACTCCTCGTGCGGTAATCACTTTTTGACCGTCACGCTCTTTACTGATGCGAGGTCGATCTCCTGCGTCGTTCCGTCCTTCAGCTGAATGACAAGGGTTCCGGTTTTTGGAAAATTGATGAATTGGCCTAGCTTGAATTTCCCAAGATCGATATTGAACGCTTTCCCCGCAGCGCTCGAAGACTCGGACTTTGTCGGCCCTGTTGGTGCGAGCTCGGCCTGTGGCATCCCTCCACCGTTCTCACCCGACGGCACCTGCGCTTCCGCCTCGACGACCCCTCCGAGCGTGATCGTGTAGTTCGCAAGATTGGAATCGAGAGTAAGTTTGAGAAGGACGGTCTGCTTTTCGTCAAGGTTGAACTCCTTGACCACGCTCGAGGCTCCGGTGGTCGTTGCCGCGTTCATGTTGTGCATCGCGATCGTTTTGTTCCCGCTCCAAACTTCGAGCCGGGCGAATGTCGAGTAGGCTTTCGCCTTGATCTCGAGCTGGACCGTCACCTCGCCGGGTCCGCCCGTGAAGTTGAAGTAATAATTCGTTTCTTTACTCGGGCCCTTGCCCTGGTACGTGCCGGTGAGAGGTGTCGGACTCGACTGGTCGGTCGATTGCGCGATCAAGCTGCTCGACGACAACAGAAATACGATAATGACTAAGATCTTATTGAGTCGCATGATTCTTTCTCCTTGAAATTAAACTTCGAATACCTAGTTGGGCGTTTATCCCATCAACCAGAAGGCTTTCGGGGTTTGTCCGGCTTTCTACTTAGGGCCCGCCGATGGAAAGCGTTGATTGACAACCACATTTACCCAAAGCAGGTTGTTGTCCTCGTTAGACTCGGCCAGTTTTTTGGATGGATCAATCGAAAGGACAAGCCGATTGCTCCCGGACTTGAGGCTGACCGGGACAACAATGTTCGACCACTTCCTATTTCCATTGAAAATCATCTCTTTCGAGGTTATTTCCAAACCCAAACCCACAACATAGAATTGCATGTAAGTTTCAAGCGGAGTGTATACGGCACCGGAACGCAGCCCGACTGCCCCAATATGAAAAACGTAGTAACCGTTTACAAAGGCTGCTGCTTGATCCGTAAAAACGTCCACTCTCGTGCTCTTGGCCACGAATCGATCGTTGGCAAAGTCGATCGAATATTTTTTCCCGGTCAAATAAATTCCCCCCTTCATCGTCAGGTCCACCTCCGCTTTGGCTGATGCGCAAAGGCCAAAAATTGCGAGAGCGATTGCAATAAACGTGATCTGCTTTTTCATTTTCTTATCTCCTATTTATGGCTTGCCGACATTGTTGAGTGTCGCTCCGGCTTCCCGACCCTGGGCACTGACGATCACATTTACGGAGAAGGTGTTATTGCGCTCGTTCGTCTCCGCGGTTTTCTTGTACGGGTCGATCGCGAAGGTCAGCTTGTTCTGCCCCATCTTGAGTTTTACCGGAACGATAGTTTGCTTGGTCGTCGCCGACGGAGCGAAGTACATTTCGTTACCGAACAGGCCGCCACCATCGACAGTGATCAGCCCGTAGGTCATTAACGCCGCGGATGTGTTTCCGGACCGGAAGCCGATAAATCCGACATTGAACTCGCACGTGTTCTTATCACAGCTTTTTGCAAGGTCCGCGCTTACCTTCAAGGTGGATCCCTTCGCGACGTACTTGTCGTTCTTTAGATCGATAGCCTCGGTCTTTGCACCGGTGAAGTAGAGGGCCTCCCTCATACTCAGGTCGCTCTGGGCTTGGATCGAGATAGATGCTCCGAGAATTGCGAGTGCAACCGCGATCAATCTAATTTGGTTTTTCATATTTTTCCTGGCTCCTTTTTTGTTTTGGTTCGTAAGGGAATCCGGCGTGCATAGCCCGGGGCCTACTTTGTCGCGCCGGTCAAAGGCGAAACGAGATTTGATCGATAAACAGCGCCTGTATATTGATCGCTCATAACTGCGTAGATGAACTGAGGGACCGTGCTTCCTTTTTTGATTAGAAAAGAAAACGCACTTAAATCGTCTGGCTGGGCGATCGGGATGCAGCCGGACAACAACGCCCCCCTCTCGCTGAAGACGACGACCATCACTCGCGACTTGATACCAACGCACGCGGTCGCCGGCAACGCTTTTCCGATGGGAAGCGCGAACATGCTGGTGTTGTATTTCTCCCAGTTGGTTATGGTCAAAATGACTTTGTGGTATTGAACGCCGCTCTTGCTCTCTGCAACTGCACCTTTCAGTGCAAGTTTTGGAAGCAAAGCGGGGGTCTGCTTGGCTACTTCCGGCGCTACACCGGTGGTTTGGGCAGTTGCGACGGTGGCAGGGATCGCGACAAAGATCATGAATGTAAGCAATGTCAGTGGTATCGTTCTCATCTTCGCTCTCGCAGTTCTAAAATGTGTTTCCAGATTCCTCGGCTCGGTCCGTTCGACTCGCGTTGTTCGATTCATACTTTCTCCACTTCATCTATCCACCCTGTCTGCACTGCGAAGCTCCCGAGGAGCCGGGATTGATCGTCCGCCAGTTGTTGTTCTCGCTCGCCTCTGCGATCTTCCGGTACGGGTCGACCTCTGCGAGGACGTGCCGATCCAGACCTATCTGTTTGCCGGAAGCCGCCGCGTCGAACGTTAGTGTCTGACGCTCTCCGCCTTTCAGTGCGTTAACCCGGCTCCCGACGAAATAAATAGCCTTAGCTCCTGGCTGCGAGCTTTCCTTGAACGTGATGATCACGAACGAGGGCGCAGTCTCCGAACCGCGACAGTCGTTCGTAACCGTGACTGAGACTTTCGCGACAAACCGACCGCTCGGGTCGGGGTCCACGGCGAGCCCGGAGACCACAAGATCCGGCGTTACCTGGCCGAAAGCGGTCATTGCTGATGAAACGATCACTATTGCGGTTGCGAGCTTGAGCATTGTGTCCGAGCACAATTTAGTGCGTCTCCGCCCGCAAAGTCCTTTACCTTGCGTCGCTTTTCGCGTAATTTTCTATTGATGTTTTCTTAAGTTTTTCTTTATTCCCACTATCCCGCGGTAAACCAGAAAGAATGCGAGCGATTTCGGACAATTGTTTCCAGTTCGACGAGTACCGGCTTGATGCTGACGAACGACAGCTTCTACGCGGGGATGTGCCGATCGAGCTAACGCCGAAAGCGTTTGCCATCTTGCTAATCCTGGTAACAAACGCGGGTCGGACGGTTACCAAGGAAGAGATATTGGAGACGGTTTGGCCCGACAGTTACGTCGAGGAGACAAATCTCTCCCATCATGTATTCCGGTTGCGAAAGACACTTGGCGAGACCGAACAACGGAAATTCATCGAGACGGCCCCAAAGCGAGGCTATCGATTTGTTGCGGAAGTACGGCGGGCTGTCATCGGGCCGGCGGAGGCTCCCATCGAGCGGATCGATGCGCGTCCGGATCCGTGGAGAAGAACTTTCGCGGTGGTCGCGGTCGTGGCGGTGCTTGCCACACTGACTGGTGCGTTCGTTGTCTACCGCGCCCGCACGTCAGCTAAAGACGTGCAGGCTTCGGTTTCCAACCCGGCGAAACGTGAGTCGCAATCTATAACGCGAATTACGAACGGCGGCAAGTACACCGCGGCGACGATCTCACCCGACGGTAAGTTTGTGGCGTACTGCCAAAACTATTCGAGCGGTGAAGGGATGCTCTACGTCCGCCAACTGGAAACCAATACCGAGCGCAAACTTCTGCAGCCCGCGGATCGAAATTTCGGCACGGTTACTTTTTCACCCGATGGGACTTTTCTTTATTACATTGCTTACGAACCCGCCGATCCCGAGGGGGCTCTTTATAGAATTCCCGTGATAGGCGGTGAAGCGTCGAAGATCCTCGATGGCGTGAAGTTCATGTTCTCGCTCTCGCCGGACGGCAAGGAGGTGGCATTTTATCGGTTTGATAACGAGAACAAGAAACGACGTCTGGTGACCGCATCCGTTGCCGGTGGCGGTGAAGAAAAAACGGTCCTCGAGTTTACGAACGCAGGCATATCCAGCGTACCCGCCTTTTCGCCGGACGGTCGGTTCCTCTCATTTAGCCAAGCGGATCTCGGGCTAGACTTCAGTCAGCCTCAATTCATGCTTTCTGTCGTAGAGCTAGCGACCGGAACTACTCGTCGGCTATCAGAAGAGAAATGGTCGGAGATCGGAAAGACGGTGTGGAAGGCTGACGGGAGTGGACTGATCTTTCCCGCTAATCGGCCGAGGAGCGGGACTCAGCTCTATACAATGAGCTTCCCCGGCGGTGAGGTCCGGCAGATCACGGACGAGTTGAATTACTACGGTAATTACGGAATGGGCATCACAAGCGACGGGAGTATGATCGTTGCCGATTTCTGGGAAACCCAGGCCCAGCTTTGGTCGACCGACGCGACCGGCCCGGCCGCGGGTGCCGAACAGCTCACGAATGGTACGAGTGACGGAAGCACGGGACTCGCTTCGCTTGCTGATGGACGTATCGCATACACGACGCGAACCGGCGACGATACCGACATCTGGATGATGCGCGATTCCGACGGTGTGCGCGAAGGGAAACCGCTGACCGCGGACGCATCGTCGGAGACCGGAGTCTGCGCGCCACGCGATGGGAGCTTCCTCGTTTTTGCATCCGATCGTGCCGGTTCATCACACCTGTTCCGGTCCGACCTGGACGGTTCGGCAATACACCAACTCACTCTCGGAGACAGATACGAGGCTTCGCCCGACTGTTCACCTGACGGTAGTTTTATACTTTATAACTCCGGCGGAGTGGTGTGGAAAATAGGATCTGATGGCAGCGGGGAGCCGACCCGGCTGACTGAGTTTGAGTGCGTAGTGCCGAGTATCTCTCCGGATAACAAATCGTTCGCATGCGTCCGGCCCACGGGCCTCCAGATCAAGAACGCCACGCTCGCCGTCATACCGATCGCCGGGGGCGATCCCGTGAAGTCTTTCGATGTGATCCCGTTCGGATTCTACTATCGACCCGTCCGTTGGACCCCCGACGGAGAAGGCCTGGTGTTCAAGAAAATCGAAAAACAGATCGGCAATCTCTGGCGGCAACCGCTCTCGGGTGGTGAACCGAGCAAGGTCTCAGACTTCAAATCCGACGTCATCTTCAACCACGCCTTCTCATCGGATGGAAAACGTCTGATCGTTTCTCGCGGCAAGGTCGCGTACAACACAGTAGTGCTTCGAAATTTCGACTGAGCGTCACGCCGATACCGTCCCGCAATTTTCCACCATAGCGTTCGATTTGTGGATCTTGGATTCCTCCTCGGCCTCTTGGTGGCTAGTGGACGTTATCAGCATGACGGATGCGACTACGATGCCGGCGCCGATAAGCATCTGGCCGGTCATAGATTCACCCGCAATCAACCAACCCAGCATCACCGCGATCACCGGATTTACATATGCATAGGTCGCGACCATCGAAGGCCGAGCGTTTTTGAGCAGCCAACTGTACGCGGTGAAACCGATAAGCGAGCCGAAAATTATCAAATAGGCGAGACCGAACAGAGAGTTGTTCGAGACCGCGGACGGATCGAACGTCGACCACTCGCCTCGAATCAATCCGACCAGTAGCAGCGACCCGCTACCGGCGAGCATCTGCATTCCGGCGGTTAGCAGCGATGACTTCGGAACCGTCGCCCGGAGCCCATATACGGAACCCGTCGCCCATGACAATGCTGCGAGAATGACGGCTATGATGCCGATCCACTGACCGGATCCACCATCTCCTATGCCACCCGATTCACGCCCACTGATTAATAGCCATACACCCGCGAAATCGAGAAGGAGACCCGCCCCGACTTTCCAGTTAGGCCGGCCACTATTCAGCCAGAGCCAACTGAGAATAACGATCCACAGCGGTTCAGTAGCGACGAGGAGTGCAGCAAGGCTCGACGGAATGAAGTGTTGCGCAAGGACCACGCCGCCATTGCCGCCAAGCAAAAGGAGCGTGCCAACAATAAAGCTGGTTCGCCAATGCTTGAGTGTGGGTGTCTCGTAATCCTTCGATAGCCGCGCCCATAGGAAAAGAATCGCGCCCGCTAAGGCGAAACGCGATCCGGCCATCAGGAACGGCGGCAGCGTTTCGATCGCGTACTTGATCGCGAGGTACGTAGATCCCCAGAAAACATAGACGGCGAAAAAAGCCGCGATCAACATGAACAGCTTGCGTCTGCTCTCTGAAATATCAACTCCCTGTATCGTCATCTCACTTACCCCTTGCCTTTGTCAGTCCTTCCAAATCGATGGGGACGATCGTCCCTTCCTTAAATGTTTTCAGCACCACCGTCGTTCGCGTATTGACCACGTTCGGGATCCCCTTGATCTTTTCTCGCAGGAATCGGCCGAGTGATTCGGCGTCGCGGCTAACGACCTTTATGTAGAAACAGTCGTCGCCTGCCACCTCGTGAACTTCCTGCACCTCCGGCACACCCGCGAGTATTTCGCCGACGCCTTCCCCGCACTCGCTCGTTCGAATCGCAATGATCGACGTCAGGCCAAAGTCGAGGGCCTTTGAGTCGATGTCGGCCGAGTAACCCCTGATGACCCCACGCTCCTCAAGCTTCCGGATCCGCTCAAGCACGGCCGAAGGCGCGAGCTCGACCTGACGGGCTATTTCGGCATTGGACGTACGTCCGTCTTGCTGAAGTATCTTTAGAATTAACTTATCTGTAACGTCAATCATTTGGCTAAATCCTCGTAAGTCAGAATAATCGTCGGTGAATAGGTTGTCAAGGAGAAATTCTAGGACTTCCGGATGACGTTGTGACCGTGTCGGCAGGGAGGTAGAATCGGCTCCGGAGGAGCCAAATGTTTGTAGCCCGACGACAGGTATTAGCAACGGCTCCGGAGGAGCCGAACGTTGCATTCCTAACGAGCGCGGAATTCTTGTGACTCCGCATCTACAAACATTTCGCTCGAGCGCGGAATCCCGTGGTCCCCTATCTACAAACATTTCGCTCCTAACGGAGCGGTTGCGTGCGGCCTGGTCAAAACACCTGGCTGTTCCAGCGCCTACCTTTGCGCACTCCGCGAGCTTTGCGTGAACTTTCCTCCGCTGTATCATCACGCCATGTCGACCCCGATCCAGTCTGTTCGCGAACAACTCGTGTCGTACAACCCGGCGACCGGTGAAGAGATCGGGCGGGTCCCGCAGACTTTTGACGTGGACGTACGAGCCGCCGTCGACCTTTCGCGGAAAGTTTTCCACAACTGGAAAAAAACCTCCTTCGCCGAGAGACGCGAAATTGTCATGAAGGCGCGCGAGGTGATCCTGTCCCAGCTCGACGAGATCGCACACCTGATCTCCGCGGAATCGGGAAAGCCGTTCGGCGAAGCTATAGCGATGGAGATCGCACCCGTTCTCGATCTGATGCAGCACTTCGCAC
>JANPJL010000209.1:0-30234 GCA_031425495.1 Acidobacteriota bacterium | reverse complement strand
TGGTGCGGCGGAGACTTGCTGATCATCGTCTACGTCGGCGATCGCCATGAATGCCGCATCCCAATTTGCCCGGGGCTTCTGCAGGCTTCGTACCAGTAACCCGTCCTCGTGAAGTTCAAGCTCGACTTCCCCGCTCAACTTCCCGTCCTCCAGCAGCGTCTTCGGTATTCGGATGCCTTGAGAGTTACCTATGCGTATGATCTGGGCCTTCATGTTTTACATCGTAATTACAGCAGTGCCATTCGTCAACCGATTCTTTTCAATCCGTTCATATACGGCTGCAGAATCTCCGGAATCGCGATCGATCCGTCGCTTTGCTGATAGTTCTCGAGGATAGCGATCCAAGTTCGACCGACCGCCAGGCCGGATCCATTAAGGGTATGGGCGAACTCAGGCTTCGAGCCGCCCGCACGACGAAATCGTAGATTCATCCGCCGGGCCTGAAAATCTCCGCAGTTTGAACAACTGGAGATCTCGCGATAAGTCGCTTGCGATGGGAGCCAAACTTCGATATCGAAGGTTTTCTTTGCACCGAATCCCATGTCGCCCGTACAAAGCACGACTGTTCGGTACGGAAGTCCGAGAAGCTGCAGGATCCGCTCGGCGTTAGCGGTAAGCATTTCGTGCTCACGCTCAGAGTCTTCGGGTACGCTCAGCTTGACGAGCTCGACCTTTTCGAACTGGTGCTGGCGGATCAGGCCACGTGTGTCTCGCCCGTAGCTGCCGGCCTCACTCCGAAAACAAGGTGTGTAGGCCGTGTAATACTTGGGCAGGTCTTTCGCATCGAGTATCTCTTCGGAATGGTAGTTAGTAACGGGCACCTCCGCCGTGGGTATCAGTGCAAAACCTCGCTCGTCGCGGATGTGAAAGAGGTCGTCTTCAAATTTCGGAAGCTGATTCGTGCCAAACAAAGCGGTTCGGTTTACAAGAAACGGTGGCAGAGTTTCAGTGTATCCGTGCTCGGTCGTGTGAATGTCGAGCATAAAATTTACCAGCGCCCGCTCGAGCCGCGCCCCGGCGCCATTTAGGATCGCGAAACGCGAGCCGGCGATCTTGGTGGCCCGCTCAAGATCCAGAATACCAAGGCTTTCACCGAGGTCGACGTGGTCTTTCGGGTCGAAATCAAAATCCCGCGGCTCGCCCCACCGGCGTACTTCCTGATTCGCGGCCTCGTCCGGACCGACCGGCACGTCCGGGGATGGAATGTTCGGCAATCCGGCGAGTAGTTCCCTCATCTCGGAATCTGCCGCGTCGCGTGCGGTCTCTAATTCCGTTTGTTTGACCTTCAATCCGGCGACCTCGCCCTTTTT
This sequence comes from Acidobacteriota bacterium, assembly GCA_031425495.1. Classification (GTDB taxonomy): domain Bacteria; phylum Acidobacteriota; class Blastocatellia; order Pyrinomonadales; family Pyrinomonadaceae; genus OLB17. The sequence continues at coordinate 28,924 of JANPJL010000209.1, read as the reverse complement.
TTCTTCAGCTTCGTCGCGATTACCCGCCTGCATAAGTGCCCCGATCGCTTTGCTCGAGGCGTTGCGAGCCTGGTTGATGGAGTCAGCCTCTGTAATTACACGACGGCGCTCCGCATCGAGCTCGACAAATTTATCCAAAGAATCGGTGGGAAAATTACGATCGGCGAGCGCGGCACGGACCGACTCGAGATTTTCCCTGACAAAGTTCAGATCCAGCATAACTATTCCGCCTTCGCCTGTAGAAAAGCGACCGTCTTCTCGAGCCTCCGTGCCCGGGTTTCGGTCTTTTTTGCCTCGTCCAAGGCCCTGACGTTCTCCTTTCTGGTCGTGTAACTAAGCTTGTCCCAAGCGTTTTTCAGCGCTTTATCCTTTTTCAGCTCCCGAGCGAGATCATCGGGCACGGTCACGGTACGCTCGGATATATCCGGCTCCAGGGTGACCACAATGTTGTCACCGGCTTTGACGCCCGCCTCCTCCCGAAAGGCTTTTGGAATTCCAAGCATATACTTTCCACCCATGCGGACTATCGTCCCGCGATACTCGGCACCGTTCACTACTGCCCTCACAGGCACCCGTTTCGACCCAAAGACTGCTTCGACATCGAACGGAATCGTGATTCCCGTCGCCTCCATCTTTTCATGCTTTTCCAGCTTAACGGTTACCGTTTGTTTCATCGCCGCCATTCAACTAAAATTTTTATTCAACATGTTGAGTGCAAATGGTGAACGGTGAGTGATGCTTGAGAGCTTAGCACTCGTGGCAAACTAATCACCTTTCACACTTAACCCGTGAATTTAGCAAAAGCGTTATGGCAAATAAAATTCGCAAAGCCGTTTTCCCAGCTGCGGGTTTGGGAACCCGGTTCCTGCCGGCGACAAAGGCTTCGCCAAAGGAAATGCTGCCGCTCGTCGATAAACCGCTGATCCAGTACGCCGTCGAAGAGGCAGTCGCGAGCGGTATCGAGTCGATGCTCATCATTACAGGCCGCGATAAAACCGCGATCGAGAATCACTTTGATATCTCGTTCGAGCTCGAGCAGCTTCTCCGCGAGAAAGGAAAAGAGGAGAGTTTTGGTCAGGTCCGGGCGATCTCCGAAATGGCCAGGATCAGTTACACACGCCAGCGCGAGGCACTCGGACTTGGGCACGCTATATTTCAAGCAAAAGATTTCACGTGTGACGAGCCGTTCGCGGCGCTTCTCGCCGACGATGTCATCGATTCAGAAGTACCTGCGATCAAACAGATGATGGAGGTGTTCGAGAAGTATGACGCACCCGTTATCGCAACCATGCAGGTTGAGGGAGAGGCGATCTCGCGCTTTGGTGTCATCGATGCCGAAGAGATCGAGCCGAACGTTTTCAAGATCCGCGACATGATCGAGAAGCCGGCGTTCGCAGACGCTCCGTCCGATCTCGCGATCATCGGCCGCTACATTTTTACACCCGATATCTTTGACGCGATCGAGGAGACGCAGCCCGGAGCGGGTGGTGAGATCCAAATAACCGACGCCATGCGCATCTTGCTAAAGCAGCGTCCTTTCTACGCCGTAAAGCTCGAAGGAACCCGTCACGACGCCGGAGACAAGCTCGGTTTTCTGATCGCAACCGTCGAGTTCGCCTTAAAGCGCGACAACTTGGGTGCCGAGTTTCGGGAGTATTTGAAGAAGCTGAATATTAACTAGCCCACTTATCGTTTCGTGTGCTTCGTGTATTTCGTGGTCGGGATTTAAGAGAAGAGAACCACCAAGCACGCGAAAAGGACACGACACAAGAAAGGTCTCACGTCCAGATGTGACTTCGTTACTTGTATGCTTAAATGCCGGTCCCGTTTCGTGTGCTTCGTGTATTTCGTGGTTGGATTTAAGAGAAGAGAACCACGAAATACACGAAATACAAGAACCAGAAAACGAGCGGTTTACCAATGCCACTAGCTACCATCGAAGAGGCCGTTGACGAGATTCGAAACGGCCGAATGGTCATCATCGTCGACGACGAAGATCGCGAGAACGAGGGTGACCTTGTTTGCGCCGCCGAACTCGTTACGCCCGAGATCATCAGCTTCATGGCGATCCACGGTCGCGGTCTCATCTGCTTGCCGCTTACCGAAGATCGCTGCGACGAGCTTCAGCTGCATCCTCAAACTCAGGACAACACATCGAGCATGGGAACCGCGTTCACGATTTCGATCGAGGCGCGGGCCGGTGTGACGACCGGCATCTCGGCTGCGGACCGAGCGACCACGATCCTGACGGCCGTGAATCCAGCGTCAAAGGCGTCCGATCTCGCGAGACCAGGACACGTCTTCCCACTTCGTGCAAAGCGCGGCGGCGTGCTCGTGCGTGTTGGTCAGACTGAGGCGAGCGTCGATATCGCGCGGATCGCGGGGCTACGTCCGGCGGCTGTTATCTGCGAGATCATGAACGACGACGGAACAATGGCGCGGATGCCCGAACTCGAGGTTTTCGCTGAAAAACACGGGCTGAAGATCATCTCGGTGGCCAACTTGGTCCGCTATCGAATCGAAAAAGAGATGCTCGTCAAGCGGGTTGTCGAGGCGGATCTACCGACCGATCTTGGCGTTTTCCACGCGATAATCTATGAGAACGAGATGAATGGTGAAACCCATCTTGCGATGACGATGGGCGATCTACGGACAACGGAGCCTGTTCTGGTTCGCGTCCAAACCGAGAATGTCACGTTTGCGATGTTCGGCTCCACGCTCGGCGAAGCCTCCCGGGCCATGCAGTCTTCTCTCCAAAAGATCTCTGATGCCGAACGCGGGGTAATACTTTACCTGCGACAGCGGGAGAACAATCTCGACCTAGTGAATCAGCTTAAGACCTACGCCCTGATGCAGGAGAAAGATATTGATTTTCAGGACGCGAAACGTGAAACTGGATATGGAAAGCTCCACGATTACGGCATCGGAGCCCAGATCTTGAAAGACCTGGGAGTTAAGAGGATTCGTCTCCTCACGAATCATCCGCCGCGAATAAACGCTATTGAAGCGTTCGATCTGGAAATTACCGATACGGTGAGTTTGTAAACAGCGCCATAAATAGAAAAGGCTAATGCCGGAAGAACCAAACGAACAACGGGAACAGATCGAAAAGCGGCCGCTGGAAGAGAATGGCGAAGCCCTCACTCCGGCTCGTCGCCGATACTTCACGCGCCGTAACGCGCTCATTACCACGGTTCTGACGTCGTTACTCGTGATCCTCATCGTAGTCTTGTCCGTCGTCTTCTACCGCTACGGTATCTATGACAACTTCGTAAAGACTCAGTTCGTCGCGAAGATGGCCGAGATCGGGGTAGTTTTCGATGCGGAGGTCTTCCGTGTAACCGTTAACCCGCTCGAGCTCGAGTTGCGGAACGCGACCTTTACGGACAAGCTGACTGGCGAGAAACTTTTCTTCATTCGCGATGCGCGGCTGGGTCTTACGGTCGATAATCTTTACGCATGGCAGTTGAGCCGCGACATTAGCGTCAACTCGACCGATATTACCGGTGCCGAGGTGTGGGTGAAGTTCGACGAGAACGGACGGTCAAACTTCTCAAACCTTACTCTCGTCGAAGACCAGTCCGGTCAGCGGGTCAACTTCAAATACGACTCGACGGTGTTCGCGATGAAGGACAGCGTCATCCACTTCGGTGATGTGTCGCGAAAGATCTCGGCCGATGCCAACAACGTCCAGTTCTTCCTCGAACCGGAAAATTTCGACATACCGGACGAACAGAAACGCTACAAGATCGATTTCACATCTACCGACTCCACGTTTACTTATGATGGTCGGCCGCTTGAGGATGTCGACATTAGGGCCAGAGCGATCGCTGATCGGAACGGTGCCGAGATCACGGAGCTGAAGATCGAGACGCCTATCGGCGTGTCCACATTGAACGGTACTCTCTCGGACTGGGCCGCACCGAAATACAATCTCAATATCGAATCGACGGTCGATCTTACTCAGACCTCGAACATCTTTCCGCTTGGGGCAAGCCTTCGCGGCGTAGGCAACTTCAAAGGCACGGTCAGCGGCGAAGGCGAGAAATATCGAATCGACGGGACGGTCGATTCCCAGGCTCTCACGGCCGAAGGGATCTATCTAAAGGCGGTGAACGTCGCAGCGACGATCGAGGGTACGAATTCGAATTATGAAGCGAATGGAAAAGCTGTTGCTGAACTTCTGACGTTCGAAGATTTCAGGATCGACTTCCTGCGAATGACGGGTAATGTTCGAGGCTCGGGAACGGACTTTCGATGGGTCGGCGAGCTCCAGGCCGCCGCTGCGAAAACTAAATCGCTTACACTCGGCGGGTTGTTTTTATCCGAGGCTGTTGCCGAGTATAAGGACAAGAACTTTACGGCGGTCGCGGGGAACGGACGGGCACAACGCTTCTCAGTTGCCGAAACTGAATTCGAGGCTCTCTACGCTAACGATCTGCGGGTCTCACATAACGATGGTGTGACGAACGTGTCGGCACCCGCTGCTCGTTCCGCGTCTTTGAAGACGAAAGACTTTCAGCTTCGAGGATTGGCCGGCCGGAATTTGCGGGTAAAGGACGCCGGGAACCGGACGGATGTCAGCCTCGACAACGTTACCGCCGCCTCAGCCAACGTTAAGGGAAACCGCGTCACAAATCTTCGTGCCAACAGATTTACTTTGACCGATCTTCCCAGTTCGACCGACTTGGACCTTGCTGGCGTAACGGCCGGCCGGGTTGAAGGCGGGGGCGCCATTCTGTCGGGAGTACAAGCACCCAAGATAGAGATCCGTGACAAAGGCAACGAAACGATCATTTATTCCAACAGCACTCGGATCGCCCGTGTCGAGACCAGTGCCGCCGTGATCGGGAGCCTGAATATAGGCGGCGTTCGTCTGAGCGTACGTCAGGGAACGATCCAGGGACGGTCGAACGATGTCGATGCGGGCACCGTCACGCTGAACAAGACCAGCGCTCTTGATCAGGGTGGGACGCTGGAAGCGGTGAAGATCGTCAAGCCGGTATTTATCGTCGAACGGTCGGGGAGATATCGCGTCACGGCCGACATGAGTATCGGCAGCGGCATCATCGGGAGCATTCCGCTCGGAGCCGCACAGGCCAGTGTCAACGTAAATAACGATCGTGCCGAGCTCACGAACCTTTCCGCGGCGATCATGGATGGCCGGCTCGACGGCAACGCGTCACTCGCGTTCAGCAATAGAACGCTGTCGAGCGTAAACGCGAATTTTTCCGATCTGGATCTATCGAAGCTTGCCTCATTGCAGGGCGGTCGCGTGATCCCGCTTGTCGGAAAAACATCGGGTAACGTCAATCTCACGTTTAACGGAACCGACTATCGGACGGCGAGCGGAAACGTGCTCGCTGACATAACGGCGAGTGCGGGCAGCGCGGACAGCGGGCTTGTACCGGTAACAGGTCGGGTCGAGCTTTCAGCAACCAACGGACTGTTCAATGTCGACGTCGCAAAGCTGAATACGCCTAACAGTGAATTGACTGCGACGGGGCGATTCGATCTTCGCAACGATGATTCGAATCTCAACGTTGCGCTCAATTCGACCGACGCAACAGAGATCGACCGTCTTATCCGGGTAACCGGGCTCGCACCCGAATTAGAGACTCAGCTTAACGAACTTGAGATCACGATCGGCGGGAAATTGACCATGAACGCCAGCGTTACCGGCAATCTGTCGGATCCGACGATGAACGGTCGCGCGTCGATCGACCAGATCGCGCTCCGCGGGCGCACTCTCGGATCGCTTACCTCGGACATTTTCATCTCGCCCGCGGGTACCGAACTCCGCAATGGCAATCTTCGCGAGCCGGATGGCGGGACCATCGCCTTCAACCTGAACATGCCCGATGGTATAGCGAATAGCACCAGTGTTCAGGCGACGCTGACGAACATAGACGCTGCGAACCTGATCGCCGCACTCCCGCTGGATAAATACCTGCCAGCGGGCATCCGCGACTTCAACGCTCAGACCACGGGGACCGTCAATATCACCGGGCTGCCGAACAACGCCAACGGCGCGATCGACCTTTCTTCTGCGGCTGGCTCGGTGTCGGGACAGACATTCGACGCGTTTACGGCAAAAGCTCAGTTTCGCGGAACGCTTATCGATCTCGAAAACCTCGAGCTCCGTTCTGCCGATGGATACCTGAAAGCGAATGGAACATACGATCGCGCGTCGACAACGTTCGATTTCGATCTCCAAGGCCGGAATTTCCAGCTGACCGCGCTTCGTGCGGCGTTCACACAGGATCCTGCGGTTCCGACGATAGTGGGTAACGCTGATTTTACCGCGAAGGCTTTGGGCCGGTCCGATACTCCGTCGTCTTTCAATATCACTTTTAACGGCACGGCCCGTGACGTCATCGTAAACGAGAACTCATTCGGGCAAGTCGCGTTTCAGGGAACTACGACGAACCAGGTCCTGAATGCCGATCTGACCGCGACACTCGACGGCCGCCCTCAGGTAATAAATGCGACTGTGAATTTCGGCGACTCGAATTTGCCGTTTCGCGTGGCGACCGACTTTAACCAGAGTCCGCTCGGCCCGTTCTTCGCTCTCGTTCCGCAGCTAAAAGGGATAACGATCGGCGGTACCGGGACCGGCCGAGTCGAATTCGGCGGTAATCTCGCTACCCGGGACGATCAGGGAAACGTTGTCTACACTGGCGAGGGCCTGACGGGCTCGGCCCAGTTCAGTCAGCTTGCGTTGCAGATCCAGGACACGCCGCTAGTAGCTACGGAACCGGTCGTCGTTCGCTTCAATCCGCGCGAGATCATATTCGAATCAGCTCGCTTTGCCGGCGGCGGCTCGAACGTCGTTATCGCCGGAACGAAGGCGTTAACCGGCGACGGCGTAAACAATCTCTCGGTCGACGGCCGGGTGAACCTCAGCCTCCTGAATGCATTTCCGCAGATCGCCGCGACCGACACGTTCTTTGGCGGCTTTGCCAATGTCGCGGTCCGTCTCGCCGGCGTAAATAAAACGGCACGCGTGTCCGGAACGGCGACGCTTGAAAATGCTTCGGTCGCGTCGTTTATCGGATCGAGCCGCCTCAGCTTCGACCGTTTGACCGGTCGCATCCTTTTCTCATCGGATCAGGCTCAATTGTCCGACATTCGCGGCTATTTAGGCGGTGGAGCATTCACTGCATCGGGCGGAGCTCTGTTTGGCGAGGGTCTCACGGTCGACTCGTTCCGGGTATCGCTCGACGGCACGAATGTGACTGTGCCGCTTCCCGAGGACTTTATCACCACCGGCGATACGCAACTCGAAATAACCGGCCGACGCGGACGAACCGATACACTTGCGGTCCAGATCGCGGGCCGGATCCTAGCCCGGCGCAGCTTGTACACGAAGGACATCGAGCTCGCAAGTATTATAGGGGGTCGAGGCGACGCGTCGCTGTCCTCCGGCACATCCACGATCCGGGCACCGCGATTTGATCTGACGATCGAGGGACGCGACGCACTTATCGTCCGGAACAATATCGCCGATCTCACAGCGTCAGTTTCGCTACGTCTCACAGGAACGACCGAGAATCCGCAGATCTCGGGGCGCATCACCGCAAACAGCGGCACGGTATTTTTTAGACGTGACCGGTATGTCGTACAGCGAGGTGTCCTGGAGTTTCCTCCAAACACGGCAATCGAGCCGGTGATAAATCTCCAGGCCGAGTCCGAGATCGGTGGATACCAGGTTTTTGTTAATTTGTCCGGTCCGCTGACGGACACGGAACTGCTGAATGCGACCGTTCGCTCAAGCCCGGCCCTTCCGCAGGCAGACGTAATTTCGCTGATCACGACTGGCAACCTGTCGAATACCGAGTCGGGCATACCGACACTTGCCCAGACCGGGATCAATACCGCGGCACAGGTCATCGCCGACACGATCATAAACGAGCCGGCGCGACGGGCCACCGATCGATTGTTTGGCCTAAACGTATTTGAGATCGATCCGATAATTTCAGGGGAGCGCTCGAATCCCGGAGCACGGCTCACAGTCGGCCGTCAGATAAATAACAATTTGCGAGTGACGTACGCGACGAACCTGTCGCAGGACCAAAATCAAGTACTGGCGCTCGAGTATCGCGTTTCCAACAAGCTTTCGTTCGTCGCACAGTACGAACAGCGAAGTCTTAGTAACGTGACAGGCAACCGCGATAACTTCAGCCTTGAAGTGCGGTTCAGAAAAAGGTTTTAACTTTAGTTTTGGCGCTTCAGTGCGCAATGTTTTTCGCGAGAGAGAATGGCACGAGCAGGGTTGAGAAGTTTGCAAAAGCAGATCGGATTGTTGTGTAAGTTCGTGTGCATCGCCGCGCCTTCGCTCCTTATCGCTTTGACACTGGTCGCTCTGATCTTTTCGTCTCCTACCTTTGGCCAGGGCCAGTTTGAAGATAAACCCGTCTCCGAAGTTTTCGTTACGTTCGAAGGCGCCGACAAGAATGTCGCGGCAAACGAAACGTTTCGGATACTCGCACGTGATGCCCTTGGCTCCAACTACTCTTCGGTCAAGGTCCGCGACGCGATCGAAAAACTTTACGACACGCGCCAGATCGCTTTCGTTAGTGTCGAGGCTAACGAAACCAGTTCGGGAAGCGTGGTCGTTCGTTTCATCATTCGCCGGAAGACCCAGGCCCAGCGAGTTTCGGTCGAGCTGCCGGATAACGACGACTCCAAAATTACAGAGCAGGAACTGCTTTTCAGATTAAACCTGCTCGATCCCGGTACGGCGATCACCGAGCAGACGCTACAGCAGAATGCTAACCTGATCCTGGAATACTTACGTGACCGGGGCTACTTCAAAGCGGAGGTGACTTTTGCGCAGCGGCCGCTTGAAAGCCAGACCGAGGTCGGAGTGACGTTCCGCGTAACCCCAAACCAGCAATCCACGGTTTCTAATTTCAATATCAACATTGAGGGATTCGATTCCGTAAAGCTGCTTGACGAGATCAAGCTTAAGAACGGCGAGCCATTTACGCGTCAGAAGTTGACGGACGACGTCGAGACTATTCGATCCGTTCTCCGCGAGAACGATTATCTGGCTCCGACACTCGATGAACCGCGAGTTGTTTACGACGGTGATAAGAACACGATCGCGATCTCACTGACGGGAAAGGTGGGACCGGTAGTACAAGTTGAGATAGAAGCGGAGCGTGACCGGGTCGGGTCCCGAACGCAGAACCGGCTGTTGCCCCTGAAGCGTGAAGGCACGCTGGATTACGCGGCCATCATCGAAGGTGAGCGGCGACTCGAAACCCATTACCAGGAGCAGGGCTACTTTTTTGCAAACGTGACTGCAGTTTGCGCCGTGGCACCTCCACCGGACCTGACCGATGGATCGACCCTACAAAACGATACGGAAGCGTTGTGCTCGTCTCTTAACAGCACCGATCTCGAGAAAAAGAAGGTCACTGTGACCTACCGTGTAGCTCTCGACCGACAGCTCAAGCTGACCGACATCCGGCTTGAAGGAACGACCCAGTTTACTAGCACCGACATAAAAACTGTTCTTTCGTCAAAGGAAGCGAACCTGCTCGGTATTATCCCCTTGTTTGGATATGGGCGTGGCTACACAAGCGAGCGCTTGCTCGCAGAGGATTCGGCGACGATACGGTCGTTGCTTCGTGAGCTTGGCTACCGCGACGCAACCGTGCGTGTAAATCAGGGCGTATCGCCCGATGGCGAGAACCTGATCATTACCTTTGTTGTCGAAGAAGGTCCGCGGACGATCATCTCCGAAATTGAGATCGCCGGGAATTCGGCATTTACCGATGACGTCTTGAAGGCCAAACTGCCGCCCATCGAAAACACATATCTCTCTCGCGCAAAGCTCCGTAACGGACAGCGAAAGCTCGCCGAGTTTTATTCACAGGAAGGATATTTCGACGCCAAGGTAGACTTCGCGATCGACGAGCAAGTGACCGATCCGGCTACCGGCGAAAGCCGTTTCAAGGTTGTCTACACGATCACAGACGAAGGCAAAAGGGTTGTCATTGACCGGATCCTTATAACCGGGAATGAAAAGACCAAGACCGATGCGATCATGCGGGCCCTCGCATTGCGATCCGGTGAATACCTTCGTGCAGCGGATGTTTACGCGAGCGAACAAGCACTATACGCGAGCGATGTCTTTGCACGCGTCGACATTAAGCCAAGGCCGGCCGGTGAGCGGCCGAGCGGCGAGCGGGCAACCGACATTATCGTAAACGTCGAGGAACAGGCGCAGCGCATCCTGTCTTACGGAGGCGGATTGTCGACCGATCTCGGTGCGAGCGGCTTCGTCGACATACGACATCTCAATCTCTTTGGCCGTTTGTGGCAGGGCGGAGCGCGGGTAAAAATGAGCCAGCGGCAGCAGCTTGTTCAGATCGACTTTTTGAACCCGCGTTTTATTTCGGATGGTAACAAAAAGTTCGCACCGCTCACTCTCACTGCTCAATATCAGCGAGATTCGACCGTCACGCGTTTCTTTCGCTCGGCTTTTGATAAGGGTACGTTCGGGATCGTTCAGCGTGTCGATGCGGACGGCAATCCGATCGATCAGTTCGGAGCGGACGCCGGCGACCCGACTTTGAATCGACTCACGCTCTCAGCCGAAACCAATCGCACGATCAGCCGTCGCGATCGGAGCATCGTTTTCTTTCGCTACCGGTTTGAAGACGTGCGGTTGTATAACATCCAGAGCCTGCTGATAAAAGATATCCTTCTGCCGGACGCCAGAATTCGCATCTCGGGATTCGGCGTCACGTTCGTCCGCGACACGCGGAGAAACTGTTTGGTCAAGTACTCGATACTGGAGATAATCGCACGCGGCGAAGCGGGCGAACCCTGCAAGTACAGCGCTAGCGACCCGACGCATGGTAACTACCTTACGGCGGACTATAACGTGTCCATCCCGTTCCTCGGTGCCAATACGGGTTTCAATAAATTCCAGGCTTCTTACAATATCTATCGGACGTTTTCGTTCCTGAAGAATACGACATTCGCGGGCCGGGCAATCCTGGGTGTTGGCAGTGTTTTCTCGAATGGAGACAGATTTACAGGGAGCGCTTATCCTGAGTTGAACGGGAGTCTTCCGATAAGCGAGCGCTTTTTTGCCGGCGGTGGAAACAGCATACGCGGTTTCGATTTTGAAGAAGCGGGACCACGCGTCGTGGTTGTACCCCAAGGGATATTTCGCAATAGCAGCGGCGAGCCTGTGTATCTCGATCCGTTCACGATACCGTTCGGCGGCAATGCCGTAGCGGTTGTTAATCTGGAAGCGCGAGTTCCGTTAACAAAGTCGGTCCGCGTTGTTCCGTTTTACGATGGCGGAAATGTTTTCAAAAGTCCGAAGGATATTTTCAATCCGGCGGACACGGTGCCGAACAACGTTAATGCGGCAAACCTACGGGCGGTCTGGACGCATACGGTCGGCCTGGGCCTAAGGCTCAAGACGCCGATCGGCGGCGAGTTCGCAGTTGATTATGGCTACCTTTTGAACCCGCCGCGATTCCTGATCCCGCAGATCAGCGCACCGAACGCGATCTACCAACTGCCGCAGAGTCAGATCCACTTCCGCTTTTCTCACGCTTTCTAATACTGGAAATTAGATTGGGTTTGGCTCACATCAGCGGATTCACCAACCGAAGCGAACCAAACCCAAACAGCAAAACGGGCTCACCATTCCGATTTGCTGTTAATTGACCGCCGACGAGGAAACTATGTGCGTCTCGTCCAGCTCAAGGATCAATCCCTCCTTTGAGACACCTTTCAACGTGGCGAATTCCATTATCTCTACAGGCAGTTCATCGAGCGCCATCGCTCGTACTGCTCCATCGGAGTTCTCGTCAACTCGCGAAACTCTTTGCGCTTCCTCGGCGCGCTTACGGTGAAAACTCTTTGTCAGGTACATTGCCTTATCGGCTGAAGTGACGACCTGATCAAATGTCTCACCGTGGATCGGATAGCAGGCCGTACCGATACTGACGCCAACGTGCGCCGTTCCGTTATCGCCTACGGGCAGCGAGAACGAATGGACCGCGTCCTCGATCCTCCGAGCAAGCTCGAGCACGTCCGTGCTGTCCGTATCGGGCACGATAGCTATGAACTCGTCGCCGCCGTATCGGGCCAAGAAATCGTACTCGCGCAACTGATCCTTGATGACCGCCGCGATCTGTGTCAACATCGCGTCCCCGACCTTATGTCCAAAGGTATCGTTCACAGACTTGAATCCGTCCAGATCCAGGACCAGCAGTTGGAAACTGCCATCGGACCGGCCCGCCCGTTTGAGCTCCTTTTCGAAATGCATCTGCAGGCTTCGCGTATTGGGAAGTCCCGTCAGCGGGTCGGTCAGCGCGTAGTTTTGGGTGACGGCGTGCTCGAGCGACTTGCAGATAGCATCGGCCGCAATACGCGCAACGGTTTCAAGCAGTCGGAGATGTTCGTCCTGATACTCCGGTATCTGACTCGAATAAAGTGAAATTGCTCCGATAAGTTTTTCGTCGGCTAGTAGTGGAATCGAAGCCATCGCAACGTACTCGTCAACGAGCTCGCTTTGGCAAAACTCGAAGTCCAGTCTCGGATCGGCATTACCGGACGGCTTGGACGTCGATAGTACTTCGCCTGTCACGCCCTCGCCGGGCCGAACGCGATTGCGGGCAAGCGTTACCTTGTTTCTCCCGTCAACATAGGCCGCCGTGGCAAACTCGCCACTTTTATCCAAGAGGTAGATAACAGAGGTGTCGAAGGGAACAAGATCGCGAATTCTTTCGCTCAGCAGAGTCAGTATCTCGTCCAGATCGAGAGCCGAACTGAAGTCGCGTGCTAGCGAATAGAGAGTGAACACCTCGCGGTTTGCACGTTTGATCTGTTCGACGTAACTGGGGCTGGCTCCGAATTCTACAACGTTCGAAACATTCACTGCCTCGATATCATCCTTGTATCCGAGCTGTTGAGCCTCGATCTCATTCTCGAAGATCTTCAGGTTGCGGAGGAATACGTCGACAAGTCGCGGATCGAACTGCGTACCGGCTCGAGACCTTAAGAAATTGCACGCCTCTTCTCGAGGAACCGCCCCGCGGTACGGTCTGTCCATGCGTAACGTGTCATATGCGTCCGCGAGCGACAGGATGCGTGCGGTCAGTGGAATACTTGCACCCCGCAACCCTTCGGGATATCCGCGGCCGTCCCAAAACTCGTGATGATATTTGACGGTCGGAACGACGGGATACGGAAAGCCGACCTTATCGAGGATCGAGGCCCCGACAAGTGAGTGCGTCTTGATCTTTTCCATTTCAGCCGGCGTTAGTCTGCCCGGCTTATTCAGTATGTGGTCCGGCACGGCGAGCTTTCCGATGTCGTGAAGCAGAGCTCCGGTCCGGATCGCATTTATCTCGTCTTCGCCGAGACCGAGAATGTTTCCGATGCCTACAGAATAGATCTGCGTGCGCCTAACGTGGCCGATGCCGACCTGCTCCCGAGCGTCGATTGCGGTAGCCAGGGCCTCGACAGTTGCCAGGTGGATCCTACTGGCTTCGCTGATCAAGCGCGTTTTGTGTTCCAGGCGGGCGACGTGGATCCTGTACGAGAGATGGCCTGCGATCGCAACGGGAATAAAGACGAGGCCAAACTCAATGCCGAAATGATTGAAGACGGGAAATAAGAAAATTGTCGCGAGGAGGCTTATCGCGGCAACCAACGCAGGTCCTGCGAAAAGCCGTTTAGCGTCCAAGGCAGGTTCAGGTTCCGTCCCGTTGCCGAGAAGATAAACAAGGGCGTTCCGTTGACAGAAATGCATCAACGCCATGACACACGATGCAAGGATCGTCTCCAGCGGCATGCCCAACCCACCGATCGTCAGCATCCGATCCGTAGTGAAATACCCGACTGCAATGTAATAGGCGATACCTGAGAAAAATATCGCGAGCACGTCGATCGCGACGCGCAAAGCCGCTCGTTTCCGTAGCGGCGCGGCGACGCCGGTGTTGGCGAGGGACGCACAGGCGGCCAGAAATACGCCGCCCGATACGCCGATCCAGATCACACCCCAAAATGCGAAAATATCCTTCGGCGAAAAGTTGATCTGACTTCCCGATATTCTTGGCTCGTGTCGGCTAACCAGGATTGAAACAAAAGCTGCGGCGACGACGACGGCCATCCGCGGAATCGAATTCGAGAAAAATAGTATCTCGATCGAGGCGATGGCAAGCACCACGACGGCCATCGACACTACACCTAACGATAGCATTCTGGATTGCCACGAACTGTTAGATAGATCTGTGTCGTTCACTGGGTGCATTTTCTACGCGGCGTTTTGCAGCGTCCTTGGCGACCGGCATTCGGGTAATGTTAAATAAGAAAGGCCCCGCCACGTCGGCCTATACAACCGTTATGCCAAAGTCCTATCATGATAATTGCTGGACGGACGGCTAATTTGTACTCTCCCGGACTGGCCGCCCGTCAGTTTGAATCTTCAATATGACCGAGCGCGTTCAGAATGACCGGAGGTCGATCCTCGCCGCAATATTTCTTGCACTGCAGCTAACGTTTCTTGTGGACTATGCAGTCGCACAGGAGTCGGAGGAAGTGGTGCGGGTTGACACTGAGCTCGTTGCTTTCGAGGTGACGGTCACGGACAGCGGCGGAAGGCCGATCCCAAACTTGACCGCCGAAGACTTCCGGGTTTTCGAGAGCGGAACGGAACGGACTATCGACTTCTTTCAACCGATCAAGAAGGACGCGGGGCGCCCGCTGTCGATCGTTCTTGCCCTTGACGTCTCGGGCAGCATGACAGACATAGAGATCGCACGACTTCGGTCGGCGATGCAGAGTTTCATCTCGGGGCTTTCCAGTTACAATTCCTATTTCGCCGTCGTCAGTTTCGCAATGGAGGTGAAGACGCTTCAGGGCTTTACCAATCGGCGGGACAGGCTTGAGCGATCGTTCGATAAACTCGGGCGCGATCAGGATGGATCATCAACCCATGCCTATGACGCGGTTGACGATTCGATACGGCTGATCACTCGAAAGTCACCGAAGACGATAAAGGGGAAACTTCCTAAACGGGTCGTAGTTCTGGTCACCGACGGTTTTCCGGTCGGCGATGTTGTATCGCCCGATACGCTGGTTGAGCGTGCCAACGCCGCGGAAACAAGCGTCTATTCAGTGATCTTGCCCTCATATTCGCGCCTTCAGGCTGATAAGAGGCCGGTTATCACGCTGCTTGAAGCAAGCGGTCTGATAGAACGAACGGGCGGAAAGAGTTTTTACGCGACGGAGAGTTCGCTGGAATCGTTATTCCAGACGCTGGCCGAAGAGATAACCGCATCCTACGCGATCGCCTTCTATCCGGATAAAAACGATAATGGCAGCCGCGACCCGACGAAGGCCCGTGCCGTGAGAATACGTTCAAAGAAGGGATTCAACGTTCGACAGAATAGGACGGAATACAAACCTAAAGATTAAGCGGAGATCTTATAGTTGGAAGGATGAACAAGGAATCGTGAATCGAGGCCTCCGGGCAGGAACCTCAGTACCCGGCTTTGTCGTAGCCGTATGACTCGAGACCCTCTTCGTCCTCAGTCGGATCGTCCGGTTCGGATTCTTCGTAAAGGTCCATTTCGATCGGATCGAGCCCGACGATAACCAGCCGCGAACCGCACTCGTCACAAGCGACCCGGTCGCCTTGTTCAGATTCGGCGTCAACAAAAACTTCCTCGTCACATTCGGGACAAACTGATGTAGGCATTTTTCCTTTCTCCGGGAAATCTAATAAATTAGTCGAGCTTCACTCAAAACAACTGTCGAAGTATAGTTACAAATCTAACTCGTTATGGCAGCGGTTCGCAAGATATCGACCTCTGTTTTTTGATATCTGATCGATCCCGTTCCCGCTTTGCTTTCGCACATGCAATTTCCAATCAAGTTAAAAGAGAATGCCCGCTTCGATGTCACAGGATTTGGCACGAACGCAGTGGATTTTTTGATTCGAGTTCCGCATTATCCGGCGTTCAACTCGAAGGTTGAATTGACCGACTTTGTACAGGCAGCAGGTGGTGAGATCGCGACGACGATGGTCGGTCTGCAGCGCCTTGGTCTCAAATGCTCGTACATCGGCCGCTTCGGATCCGATCCGGCGGGCGACCTCGGACTGTCCTCGCTCCGCTCCGAAGGTGTCGACCTGACACATGCAGAAATTATAGACGGCGCCCAAACACAGATCGCGTTCATCGTGATCGACGAGCGAAACGGTGAGCGAACAGTCATCTGGAAGCGTGACGAGAAACTCGGTTATCTCGACCATGATGCGCCGGTCGACGCGGTCCGCGATACAAAGGTTTTACACATTACTCCGCACGACACGCACGCGTGCATCCTGTTGGCAGACGCGGCTCGAACGAATGGTGTGGTGGTCTCAGTTGATGTCGACAACGTTTTTGACGGCGTTACGGAACTGCTCGAATCGATGAACATCATCATCGCTTCCTCCGATTTTCCGGCGAAGCTGAATGGGACAACCGATCTTAGAAACGGCTTGCTGGAAATGCAGCGCCGTTTTCGCTCCGAGATAGTCGGAGTCACTCTAGGCGAGGCGGGTTCTCTTTTGCTTTGCGGCGGAGAGTTCATTGAGACGCTCGGGTTCGCCGTTCCTGGCGGCTGTGCCGATACGACTGGTGCCGGCGACTCGTTTCGCGCCGGCCTGCTTTACGGGCTTGTGACCGGGGCGTCGGTGGAAGAAAGTTCTCGGATCGCCAACGCAGTTGCCGCACTCAAGTGCCGGGCTGTGGGAGCACGCACCGCACTTCCGAGCAGAGACGAGCTCGAAAGCCTTTTGAAAAACATATAGACACGCCCCAGACGCGTGGCATAAGATATCAGAGGCGACTCCCCAACCACCGCTGCCTTCTGTCCCGATTTCCCCTTTTCATTCATGCACGCCCGATATGGATTCGAAGATAGGTCTCATCGTTCAGCTTAATTGTGTAATTCTGATTACGGTACTGTCGCTCTGTCTTCGCCGTTCACTGAAGTTGACCGCTCTGAAGTATTGGGCGATGGCATGGCTGTGCCTGTCGTTTGCGCTTATCTGCCTCAGGCTTGCTTTCACCTACGACGAGTTCGCATCATTTCTTTTCCCCTACTACTACCTGGGCGGGTATCTTTTTGGTTTCATGCTGATCGCGGGATGCCGAAGCCTGGATGGAGAGTACGAGCTAAGGCCGCGCTCAGAGCTGATGATGATACCGTTCGTCATCGCGGCGATCGCGCTGCCGACCTTCATCACAAACTTCAGCGATGCGTCCAACATCCACGCCCTTATTCTGGCGGGCTTCTTTGCAACGGCATTTTATTGGCTCAGGCGGTCGAGACAGGCAACGTTCGGATGGCGTGTAATGCACATATCGCTGGGTTTGCTGACAGTAGAACTTTCCCTGTTCGCGATTCTCTCCGCGGCTGGAAACGTCTTCAGCATTACGACGGATTTCGCCTCTTATCATTCGGCCGTCGACGTCGTACTCCAGGCCGCACTCGGTGTCGGCATGGTGATCATCCTCCTCGAAAAGGTGCTCAACGATTACGAGAATACAAACGATGAGCTGCGTACCGCGCAGAAACAACTCGAAAGCCTTGTTCATACCGATCCGCTCACCTCCGCATTTAACCGGCATGCGTTCTATGGATTTGTTCGAAAGCAAGGTGAGGATGAAACGGCGTCATCCGGCTGCGTTGGATTCTTCGACATTGACGACTTGAAGGCGATCAACGATTGCTTCGGCCACGCTGCAGGAGACGTTGTGATTCGCTCGGTCGTGCGTGCGATCCGCGAGATCATCCGTGCCGAGGACCTCATCTACAGGTGGGGCGGCGATGAGTTCTTCGTCGTAATGGTAAGCATGGACGCGGAGAGTGCCGGGAACCGTATGCGGCGTCTCGATGCACTGCTGCAGGCAATAATGATCGATAACATCCCGGAGCCCATCAGCGTTGGCGTATCGTGGGGATTCACCGATTATGCGACGCCTGCGGATATCGAGAGTGCAATCAAGGCGGCGGATGTGGAAATGTACTCGAGGAAACTCGTGCGTAAAAAAAGCCGGATGACGAGTGCCGATTTTATCAATTCGCTTCCGGGCGGCGTCCGTCTCGGCGTCTAAAGCTTGTCATTAAAAAACCCGGTAACGAGCGCCCATGCGTCTTTCGCCGCTGTCTCGTCATAAACTTCGGGCCTCGTGTCGTTGAAGAACGCGTGATCCGCGTCGTACTTGACCGAGTGGATCGGAAGCTCGTATTTTTCGGCGGCGTCCTCAACCAGCCCTACCTTCTCGGTATTAATCCACGCGTCCCTAGTACCTGAAATAAAGATAGTCGGCGTCCTGAGTTTTTTCAGTACGTCGTCGCTCGGGATATCGCCATAGAATGGCGCCGCCGCGCTAAATCCCTCGAGCTCGCACGCTGCCCGGAGCGCGAAGGTTCCCCCCATACAAAAGCCCGTTATTCCGAAATGAGAAAGGCCGTACTCGGTCCGGGCCGCTTCAACGCAGCGCTCGATGATATCCAGGCCGTCGCCGATCTGCAGGTCCTTCATCATCCGGCCCGCGTCGTCGCTATTCGTGGCGAGATTACCGCGATAAAGGTCGGGTGCGATCGCGATAAATCCTTCGTCTGCGTACCGGCTAGCGATGTCCTTTATGTGATCGTTCAGACCCCACCATTCCTGAATCACAAGAACGCATTTCGTTGTCGCCTGTTCAGGCACTACTGCGTATGCTGTCGTCGCACCGTTCCCCGTTTCGAAAAACAAGCTTTTGGTTTGCATAGAAAAATCTCCCGGTGAATTGTCTATTGAGTCGAGTATAGACAATGTCGACCGGGAGACAATCCGCATAGGCGACGAATTAAAAGAATCTCACCGTGTAACCAAAACGAATACCGCGCCCGATCTCGGGTACAAGCTCCTTGATGAACGAAATGTGGTTGCGGTACAGCCTGTCAGTGAGATTGTATGCGTTGGCCGTAAAGATGTGGGCGAAGTGTTTCCGACCGATCGTGTAGGACGCAGCAACGTTGAAGATCCCGTACCCCGCCGTTCGAGTTTCGAGCGGGAAGATCCGCTCCTGGTCGGTGGCGAAGACCGCTTCAGGGCGTACGCTCAAATTCTTGTAACGAAGATCGAGCCCGACACGAGCGCGGGCCGGTGGGATTCGAGGTATATCGAGCCCCTCGTCCACCAGCCGTGCCCTAACGAAATCGAGACTAATAAATCCGCCGACGTACTTGTTGAATGTCGCCTCGCCGTTAAATTCCGCACCGAAGTATGTCGCATCCGATTGTTCGTAGCGAGCGACCGGTAACCCATCCATAATATCGATTTGACCATCACCGTCTTCGTCCTGCGGTGCGAGAAAGACAAAATCACTGATCTTGTAATAGAAAACGTCGCCCGAGAATCTGAACCTGCTCGACTGATGACGCAGCGAAAGGTCGATACCGTTCGATCGCTCATTCGTTAGGTCGTTGTTGCCGATCTCGAAAGTCACATTTCCGATGTGAGGGCCGTTGTTATAGAGCTCCTCGAGCGCCGGAGCTCGGAATGAGTGAGAGTAGTTGGCGATGAATGCTCCGCCTTTCCAAAGCGCAATGTTGATACCGGCACCGCCCGAGATCCCAGTGAAACTACGGCTGCGCAGATCGGGGCTTTCCGGTGCGTAGCGATTGTTCTCAAGACGAGCGCCAAACTGAAACTTGACCCTTTCGAAGTTGAGCTCTTCGAGTCCAAACACCGAGAAAGCCTTATGGCTGACCTTCCCCTGGATAAGCTGTTCCGCACCGTTGACCGCGTATTCCCTGTCAAAGCCTTCGAAACCAAATCTGCCGGTAAGTCGCCCGTGCTTTGTCTGCTCGAAAAGCGATCGATATGAAACTGTCTTGTTGTCGAATATCGTACCGACCTCGTCTATGCCATCCGCCCGCTCGATCTCCTTATGTCGATAGTCGGTGTAATCCAGGCTGTACTGTATGCCGCTGATGAATGGATTCGTAAGGCTACGGAAACCACCCGTGATGCGACCATTGTAGCGACGGGCGCGAATGTCGATCTCTTCATCGACGATCGGCAATTCACCCTCTTTCGGTGCCGCTTCGAAAAGTGCTGCGAACGGGATCCCGTAACGTCGAATGTCCGCACCGAACGTTCCGCTGATGTAGGCCTTGCTGCCGTAGTAGCCCAATCCGAATGATCCGGAATTTGATCGCGATGCGGAGTTTGGTATGACACCCAACGGTGATTGGTAATCACCGCTTCGCTGGGCACTCAGGTTCCCGCGAACCAGCCAGTTCTTAACACCGTACTCGACACCGCCGGCTGCCCCGGCCTGCTTGTCCGCTGATCCGACAACACCGGTGAAAAACCCTCGCACCCCGTTTTGCGCCTCGTCTTCGTGATGGCCGATGACGTTGACCACGCCTCCGAGCGCATTGCTTCCGTAGAGCAAAGTACCCGGGCCTTTCACCACTTCGATACGCTCCGCACTTAGCGGGTCAACCGTCTCACCATGGTCGCCCGATTGCGATCCGACCGAACCGCTGCGCACGCCGTCTTGTAGGACGAGCACACGGTCCCCGTCGAATCCGCGGATCACGGGACGCGACGATCCAGGTCCGAAACTGCGTTTTGCCACACCCGTCTCCGTCTCGAGCACCTCGCCGAGTGACGTCGACGCACGTTCGGCGATCCGCGTTGAACCGATCGAGTTCACCGTTTGAAACGAATCGAATACTGACTGCTCAGTTCCCGAAGCTGTGACCGTTACTTGTTCGTTTAAGGATGAGATCTGGAGCTTGAAATCGATCGTCAACCTCGCACCAGCAGCGACGTCGATGGTTTGTGACGAATCGGAGAAACCCTCCAGGTGGACCAAAAGAGTGAAGCGGCCGGTTGGTAGTCCCGATATCTCGTAGCTCCCGTTCTCGTCCGTTACGATCGACTGTTTTGTCTGAACGATCTCGACGCGGGCGCCGTGCAACGCGGTATTGTCGCCATAAGTAACCTTCCCGGAAACACGCCCGTCCTGGGCGAAAGCTAAGGCGCTTGTGCCAAGCACCCACAGAAAAACTAAACAAATCTTTGAAATCATACGAACCTCCAAAATCTCTCGGTCTTCTCGACCATGGCAGAAAGTGATCCCGAATCCGGGCGGGTAGAAAACAGATCGACTCGTCACACCGTGACAAGCGAGAGTCTTCACTTATTGCTATCGGGTTTTTACGAGAGTTCCGGAGGATGGAAAGGAGGAATTATGGGTCTCGAGAGTTCGCTTATTCTTGCTCGGCGAATTTGCGGATCCTTGTAGGTTTCGTCCCAGTGACGCGAGCTGGTAAGACTTTCAACGAAGTTGTTGCGTTGGATCACCTCGTGACCGAAGCTAGGAGCCTGCTGTTCCTGGCGGCTGGTTTCGCTACATCGAATAAGCGTCTTGCAAAGGTCTTCATGCTGATCATGCTGGGAATGGACGACCTGCCCTTCGCCCGAAAACGAGTGAGCAAATGCAAGCCCATGCGAACCCCATTCGGCAAACAGAACGACGAGGAATACCGCCGCCATAAACCAGCGAAGGCTCCTCATTCTCATTGATTGCCGATCAATAATCTGCATGACAGTGTTAGTCTAGCAATATCATTTTACACGGGCAAGGCACACGGGTTTCAGGAAGTGCCCCGTTCGTGCCGCCTTCAAATGCAGGTGAAATCGATGAAGACTCTCTATCTACTCAGGCACGCTAAATCGAGTTGGGACAACTCGGACCTTGATGATTTTGATCGCCCTCTGAATGAACGTGGCAAGAAGGCCGCGCCATTCATGGGTGAGTATATGACGCGTAACGGTTTCGATCCGGAACTGATCCTGTCATCACCTGCCTTACGCGCCCGGGAAACGGCTCGGCTTGCGAAAGAGGGCGGCGATTTGACGGCCGAAATAAAGTACGACGAGCGTATCTACGACGCGAGCCCTAAAACACTTCGACAGGTTGCTTCTGAGATCGAGGACGTGTTCGGCTCGGTGATGATGGTCGGTCACAATCCGGGTACCGCGGGTTTTATCAAATTGCTGACGGGAAGGCAGGAAACCGTACCGACAGCCGCGCTCACCGTCATCGATCTCGACATCTCGAAATGGTCGGAAATTCGAGGTGAATGCGGAAACCTGCGGGCGCTTATCAGGCCGAAAGATGAAATGAAGATGTAAGGGTAATGAAACTAGAGCCTGCAGTATTTAACGTTCCTGCAACATTTTGTTCATACGCGATTAAGTTTGTGCAATTAAACTGTCGGCGACAGTGGTAAATTATGCAGTCAAGTATTCTCATCGTCGAAGACGATGCCGACATCGCCGACAGCCTTCATTACAACCTGAAACGCGAGGGCTTTCGCCCCGTTATCGCCGAATCCGCCGAAAAAGGATTACGCATCGCACTCGATGAAAAGACAGCGCCCTCCTTGATCCTACTCGACATCATGCTGCCGGGGATGACGGGAATGGAGCTTTGCCGACGGCTTCGTCGCGAGCCGCTGACCGAAAAAACACCTATCATCATCCTCACCGCCAAAGCCGCCGAAGGCGATAAGATCTCGGGTCTGGAAATGGGAGCGGATGATTACATCGTCAAACCGTTTTCGGTCAAAGAAGTGATCGCCCGGGTCCGGGCTGTCCTGAGACGGGCCGAAAAGGAGACGTCACCAAAGTACGAAGATCCGCGGATGGCGATCGACTTTGACGACATGCGCGTTCGCTGCGACGGCGAGAACGTGAAGCTTACGCGGAAAGAGTTTGCCCTGCTTCAGCACCTCGTCATGAACACCGGCCGGGTTGCCACACGTCAGCAGCTTCTGGATAACGTTTGGGGCTACAGCTACTTCGGGGATAGTAGAACTCTCGACGTCCATATCCGTAGGCTCCGGCAAAAGATGAATGGGTGCGGCTCATGCATTGAAACGGTCGTCGGTGTCGGGTATCGTTTTATCGGATTTAAGTAGTAACACGAATGGTTTTTTCAACCGGAGATCTTCGCAGCGAGGTCGCCCCTCCCCTACGCATTCTGAACGCCATCCTAAATGCCTCGGCGGACGGAATTCTCATCGTCGACAGCTCGATGCGTATAACCGCCGCTAACGTTTTGACACAATCTGCTTTCGGACGCCAGATCGGCCCCTTGGTCGGGAGGCGTTTGAGTGAAGTAATACGCGATCTCAGTCTTCATCAGATCTTTCGGGATGCTTTGACCAATAACGAGGCGGCCGATCTTAGGTTTGAATTCACCGGGCATGAGAAGCGGGTCTACAACGTCCAGGTTGCACCGATCGAATTGGAAGGCCGTCATGCGATCGGTTTCTTTTACGACACGACGCAGATCGAAAAACTTGAAACGGTCCGGCAGGAGTTTCTGTCGAATATCTCACACGAACTCCGCACGCCGCTCACATCGATCCTTGCTTTTGTCGAAACGCTCGAAGACGGAGCGCTCGACGATCCGGATAACAATCGGCGGTTTCTGGGGGTAATCAGGCGCAATGCCGAGCGCATGCACGCGTTGATCGACGATATCGCAGAGCTCTCGCTGATCGAAACCGGTCACATTTCGCTCGAGCCGAAGGGCGTAAAGTTGAGTAATGTGGTCGACGAGATCTTTGCAGCGTTGTCCTCGCGGGCCGCTGTGCGCAACATCGAACTGATTAATCGCGTCGAGACGGCCGCGATCGTCCGGGCCGATCACACACGGCTTGAGCAGATGCTAACCAACCTTATCGACAATGCCATCAAATTCAATCGTGATCCGGGAAAGGTCATTGTCGATCTAACGGCCGAACCTACGAGAAATAAAATTTCCGTTGCAGATACCGGTGACGGCATAGTCCCGGAAAATCTTCAAAGGATCTTCGAACGATTTTATCGAATTGATCGTGGCCGGACCCGTGAGATCGGTGGGACCGGACTTGGCCTGGCGATCGTAAAACACCTAGCCCGCCTTCATGGCGGAGATGTTTCTGTAACATCGAATCTGGGTGAAGGAACCGTTTTCACAGTGGAACTTCCTGCCCTTTAGCCTTTACCGTCTCAAAGGAAAAATCTTGCCGGAGAAGCCGTTTTGCGTGGTATAATCTGACGAAATAGCATATTTGGCTCGAGCGAATCCCGTGTCGAGCTGGTTCAGACGGCCTTCCCTTGGGAATTGACCCGGAGCAACAGCCATGGAGCTGATAATTGGGCAAAAGGTTGCGTATCCAAGCCAGGGTGTTTGCCTTGTCGAGCACATAGAAAAAAAGACCGTGGGCGCAGCGTCGATCAATTTTTATGCGCTGCGGGTTCTGAGCGATAACTCCGTGATCCTGGTGCCGATGGCCAACGCTGAAAGCGTGGGGGTTCGTCCGATCATCAGCCCGATCCAGTGCACGTCCCTGATCGAGAGGCTTGCAACGGATTTCGAGTTGATCTCGTGTGACTGGAAAACGCGTTCGCGGGGATTTACCGATCAGCTACAATCAGGAGACGTTTTCGAGGCGGCGGACGTCTTGAAGAAACTCACCTTTCTGAGCCACGAAAAGAAGCTTTCCTTCCGCGAACAGACGCTCCTCGAAAAATCAAAATTCCTGATCGTTTCCGAAATAATGAATTCGAGTACCGCGGACGAACCGGCCCTCCGCGAAGAGATCGATCGCCTTGTCGAGCTCGCGTGCCGAAAGCATTTAAGATCGCAGCCGAAAGTGATGACGGTCGCGATCCACTAGATCACTCTTTTGTATAACTCGCCCTGACGACGGTCTTGATGTTCCCACGAACATGAAAATCGCCTTCGATCTCGACCTTCAGCGGATCGCACGCCTGTATAAAATCTTCAAGAATGACGTTGATGACGTGCTCGTGAAAGATCTTTACTTCACGAAATGAATTGATATAAAGCTTAAGACTCTTCAGCTCGATGCATCGTTCATTCGGCACATACCTGAGGCGGATGATACCGAAGTCAGGGAATTCGGAGAACGGACAGATGGCCGTAAACTCCGGCATCTCGAACTCGACCCATACCTCGCGACCGGCGAATTCGTAAGCGAACGTATCGAGGGCGTAGAGGCCCATCTCCTCACGCGGCGTCGGCCTGATAGCGAGGTTCTGTAAATTCTCCGGCTGTAACTTTACCTGGTTTGACATGTCCATTCTTCTTCAAACAAAATGCCCGGGCTGATCCAAGATCGCGCACGCCGCGGCTCCCGAGATCTTCGAGCAGGTTAACGAATATCTTCGCAGTCGCCAAGGCATCGGCATTCGCTCGATGGTGATTCACGAGCTCGACGCTGAAATGTTCTGCGACCGTATTGAGTCGGTGATTTTCGATCTGCGGCAAAAGCTTTCGCGAAAGCTGAACCGTACAAAGCGACGGATTACCAACACGATAATCCTCATAGATCCGCCCAACTTCGTGGTTCAAAAAACGAATATCGAAACCTGAGTTGTGAGCGACCAAAACTGAATCCCCGATAAATCTCAAAAAGTCGTCGGCGACATCCGCAAACTTCGGGGCATCCCTGACCATCTCGTCCGTTATACCCGTCAGCATCACGATAAAGAACGGGATCGGCATTTCGGGATTCACGAGCGTGTGGAATTCGTCGACGATCCTACCGCCGCACACGCGATACGCACCGATCTCGGTCACGCGGCAAGGCGGAGTCTTCGCACCTGTCGTTTCGAGATCGAAGACAACAAATCCCGCTTCGGAAAGATCGATCGAGTCATGCGCGCACGGGACGAGCTCTACGTCGTCTTCGTTGAAGATCAACCTGGAATCTCGATTGACGAGATCCGCCACCAAAAGTCGGGCCAGTCCGGGCTCCGGCTTTCTAATGTTCATTATGTAGTCGAAGATCGTCACCGCCGACGCACGCCCACCGGTTGAGATTAGAAATTCGATGGTCGCGTTTATAAGAAGCGAGTCCGAGATGAGGTTTGGATGAGGCAACATCTGCAAACATTCTAGCGGTAAAGCACTCCGCCGTAAACGCCGCCGCGTCGCACTGTGCGGACTTTTTTGGCATAATCTGATTTCGATCCGCATCCGATGAACGACATCCTTGAACATTTCCGAAGTACCGGTGCGCTACTCGAGGGACATTTCATACTCTCCAGCGGCCTCCATTCGCCAAACTATCTTCAATGCGCGCTAGCTCTGCAAATGCCGGCCGACGCCGAACGCTTTGGCCGAGCGATCGCAGAGAAGTTTGCCGACGCGGGAATTGCAACCGTCGCGTCGCCGGCGATCGGCGGACTCGTGATCGGTTTTGCAGTCGCTTCCGATTTGAATCTGCGATTCATTTGGACCGAGCGTCAAGACGGTGTGATGACGCTGCGGCGCGGGTTCTCGTTAAAGCCCGGAGAGAAAATTTTGGTCGTCGAAGACGTGATAACGACGGGAGGTTCGACGCGCGAATGTATCACCGCACTGGAGAATGGGGGCGGCAAGGTCGTTGCCGCCGCATCGATCGTCGATCGCTCGGGCGGAAAGGCAGACGTCGGCGTGCCCCGCGAATCGCTCGTGGAAATGGACGTTCCGGCATTTCAGTCTGAGACCTGTCCGATGTGTATCGCGGGTGACGCCGCCTATAAACCCGGAAGCCGTAAATGAGC
The DNA here is from genome assembly GCA_031425495.1 of Acidobacteriota bacterium. Classification (GTDB taxonomy): domain Bacteria; phylum Acidobacteriota; class Blastocatellia; order Pyrinomonadales; family Pyrinomonadaceae; genus OLB17. The sequence goes on along the minus strand of JANPJL010000209.1, from coordinate 2,256 downwards.
GCTGAAGCTGTCAAGGAATTCTGGAGTAGATTCTCCGCGAGCGACCCGTCAGTCGATCCGGCAACGCCTTATCAAGTCTGGTATTTCGGAAACACACGCGACATGGCGGCCGAGCTGGTGGCTCTGGTGCTTTCGGGAAAAAAAACGGCAACGGCGAGTTCGCTAAGCATGAACGAACTAGAACCGCACAATGCACCGCAACCCGACGGCTACAGTGTCGTCACCGACTTCGACGGCGAACCGCGCTGCGTTATCCAAACTGCCGAAATTCGATTCGTGCCATTTACCGAAGTTGACGCAAAGTTCGCGGCCGACGAAGGTGAAGGCGATCAGTCTCTCGCGTACTGGCGACGGGTACATTGGGATTACTTTACAGGCGAGGCCGACCGCTTCAATTTCCATTTCGACGAGCGATCGTTGATCTGCTGCGAACAATTCAGACTTCTTTTTCCCCGATGAATTACAAGCTTCTCATTCAATACGACGGCACCGATTTTCACGGCTGGCAGGTGCAGGAAAACGATCGCACGATCCAGGGCGAACTGGAACGCGTGATCGGTATGATCGAGGACGCCAAAGTGAACGTCATCGGGTCGGGGCGCACCGACGCCGGTGTGCACGCCGAGGGACAAGTCGCGAACGTGATGGTCACCCGCGAATTCACGCCCGATAAACTTCGGGCCGCGATAAACGGAAACCTCTGGCGCGACATTCGGATCATGAAAGCTGAGAAAGCACCGGATGAATTTCACGCACGTTTCTCGGCGAAGAGAAAAACCTATCTTTACCGGATCGTGAACGCTCCGGTGATGTCACCTTTCTGGCGACGGTTCGCACATCACGAACATAGGCCGCTCGATATCGGGAGGATGTTGCAAGCGGGTCGGCTCATGCTCGGCGAACACGATTGGACAGCGTTTTCGTCTGTGCATTCGGATGGCGACTCACGCATACGAACGGTCCTCGATTTTACGATCGACTCGCGCTGGGACAGCCGTGCGTCGGCGAATGTTCTGGAGTTTCAAATTAGCGCTAACGGCTTTCTTCGATACATGGTGCGGTCGATCATCGGCACGCTGATAGAGGTCGGGCGAGGCGAAAAAGATTCTGATACAATTCAGACGGCCATCGTGACCGGCGACCGGAGTCTGGCAGGGAAAACGGCCCCGGCGAACGGCCTGACGCTGTTGAAAGTCGACTACGACTAAGGATCATCGGAATGCTCATCTATCACGTCGTTCTGCCGGATGTTTGGGAAAGCTTTAAGGGCCGCCCTTCATACGAGTCCGAGAGCTTGGCGACCGAGGGTTTTATTCACTTTAGCTATCCGAGTCAGCTCGAGGGGGTATTGAAGCGATATTACAGCGGAGTGGAAAAAGTCGTGATCCTGACGGTCGATACGGAAAAACTTCTTGCCAAATTGGTCAAGGAGGCATCGACGAACAATGAAATATACCCGCACCTCTACGGCAGGCTGAACCACAATGCTATCGTCGATATCGAAGAACGCATTCTGAACCCCGCTGACGCAACTGAGTAGCCGGCTCACCTGATGCACGAACACTTTGCCGAGATCGTGAAACCGAATTCCGCCGACGCAAAACTGTTGGCGTCGATCGACCCTGACCGGCTGCCGCAGCATATCGCGGTGATCATGGATGGCAACGGCCGTTGGGCAAAGAAGCGCGGCAAGCCGAGGATCTTCGGCCATCGAGCCGGTGCCGAGTCAGTGAAGGCGATCATTGACACATGCGCGCGTCTCCAGTTGCAAGCCGTCACGCTTTACGCTTTCTCGACCGAGAACTGGAAGCGGCCCAAGTCGGAAATTTCCGGGTTGATGTCGATGCTAAAAAGGGTGCTCCGCCGTGAGCTTGACGAGGTGACGGCGAGCAATATTCGCTTTAAGGCTATCGGGAATCTCGCTGGCCTCGCACCTGACGTCCAGGCTGAACTCGCATTCGCAACCGAGAAAACGTCATCTAACACGGGGCTCGTAATGTGTGTAGCCCTGAACTACGGCGGTCGGGCGGAGATCGTGGACGCATGCCGGAAAGCGGCTAATGAACTTAAGAACGACGGCCGTTCGCCCGACGAGCTAAGCGAGTCTGACATCGCACGCAATCTTTATACGCACGGGCTTCCGGATCTTGACCTGCTGATTCGCACAAGTGGCGAAATGCGCATCTCGAATTTCCTGTTGTGGCAGCTCGCATACAGTGAGATCTACGTAACGCAGACTTTGTTTCCGGATTTTCG
>JANPJL010000208.1:0-6491 GCA_031425495.1 Acidobacteriota bacterium | reverse complement strand
CCGCGATGGTGCCGGCAGAATTGTTGCAAGATCCGGTCGCGCGACGACTCGATCCCAATCGATCCGTATCCGTTTGCTCGGCGCCCGTACGAGCGTTATTTCTTCCGCATCAAACTTGATCCGTCGGACCTTCTGAACCTTCGCACCCGCCAAACCTTGAGCGACTTCTTCTTTGCGTTTTTGCGTCTTTGCGGGAACCGCTTTCGGTGATCGCACTCTATCGGCCGCGATCGGAGCAGCTATCGTGACGGGCGGCAGCGCGACTCGAGCAGGACGAATGATATCCGGGACTCGGGTCGCTGTGGCAATGACAGGTCGCTCGACGACCGGGATCGGCAAATCCACTGTCGGCGGTTCCTGGTGGGACTCAGCCTCCTTCGCAAGAACCGTTCTGACATCGTGGACCGACGGAATATCTTCGACCGGGAGTTCAAGCTCGATCTTTTTCGGTTCGGCTAGTACGAGTTCAGTCGGAATTTCTGCAGCGTTTGACAGAACCGGCGGGAGATCAATTGGCAAAAGGCGTCTCTGTTCCGCCGGTTCGACTTCGGGAGAAACATCGGCTGTAGGCGACTCAATTATTAATCGTGCGGCTATCACTTGAAGCTTGCTCTTCCACTGCTTCAGCCGTGAACGCAGCGGCACATAGATCTTCGTCTCGGGCTTGAACGACGCAAGCACAGGCTGTTGAGAAATCGGTTCCGTGACTGGTGAGTCTTCTATAACGGACGTTTCAAATCCAGCGACCAACATGGGCACGATCTCCGGCTGAATGCCCATCGCCACGACCTGGTCGGCTACGGTGATCGCCGGCGCCTCTACCGCGGTACTGACCGCATAAGATTCCGCAACAATCGGGACGTCCGCTTTCTGTATCGGCTTAAGTAGAACCGGCGGCGGAACGACGATCGACGGCACGGGGCTCCGCGGTGGATGAACTGGTACGACACCCGCGGGCGGCGGCGTCAAGACGTGTGTAGCCAACTGCTCGATATGGCGAAGCTGTCGTGCGAGCACATTCGCCGAACTATGCCTCGATGTGGGATGTTTCTGGAGCGACTCCATGAGACTGTGCGTGACCAGCATGCGCAGATCGAAATTGTGGATCTTCACATCCGGCACCGGTTGGCTTCGATGCTTTTCGATCAAGCCAACTGCCTTTGCCGCGTCGAAGGGTGGTGCACCCGAGAGCATTTCGTAGAAGACCACCCCGAGACCATAGACATCTGCTGCCGGCCCCGCCGCTTCGCCCATGCATTGTTCTGGCGAGAAATATTTAAGGGAGTCGAGATAAGTGTCGATCAGGAACTTGTTGGAAATAACGGCCTGCTGACGCACACCGCCGAGATCCGGGTTCTGGATCCTGGCGACGTACGATCCGTCGGAGCCGGTTGTGAGAAGAATATTTTCGGGATTGATCGCACGGTGCGTTAGGTCTCTGAGATGCAGGGCATGCAACGCTTCTGCGGTCTGCCTGATTATTCGGATCGACGTGAGAAGCTCGGGCACTCGAACGTCGTTCAAGAATTGGTGCAGCGTTTGACCACCAGCTGCTTCGGATACAACGAACCGCTCTCCGGAACCAAGTTCGCCGGTCTCAAAAACATCGACGACGTTTGGGTGAAAGAATGCGGCTGTACTCTCTGCCTCGCTGAGAAAGCGATCACGAGCGATATCGGCGGATACGATCCGGATCAGACAAGGCTGTCCGGAGGCGATCTGATTTGCCTGGTAACGATCACCGTCAATGGATGACTCGATCGCGTACTCGAGTCGATAGCCCGGGACCATTTCCGTTCCGCCGGGAAGTGTTTCGCTGAGGGCCGGGTGATATGCCTCGTCGCACAAAGAGGCGGAATCGTCGTAACACCGCTGACAAATAGAACAAACTCTCACCGCCTACCTCCCTAGCTGGACCGACAAATCGAGCGTCGCTCGCTCACTCACAGTCTCTCTTCGCGATGGAAAAAGACATTACGGATCAAACAACGCTACCTGACCTAAAAACGACAAGATCTATGCTGTGGCTCGAATGCTCAATTATCTACTATTGACTAAGGAGAAACTCGGAGAGAGAAAAGTTGACGCCGCGTCAGACTATAGTCAGGTTTTACTCTTTGAAGCGTCTCAAGTCAAGATTTTTTGACAGTTCAGCAAACTTCAGTTTGCTGCAACGCCTCGACATCGAAAGCATTCAACAAACTGAAGTTTGTTGAACTTAGTTTCCCTTCTCGACCGCGTTGAAGATAAACGGGAATGTCGCGTAAGTCTGTCCACGGTGTTGGGGACGGAAAGCAAATAGAACGATCTTGCCCCGGCCGTAACTTACTTCGGCGAGCGCGATCTTCCCGTTCAGATATTTTTCGCCAAGCATCCAGCCGGACATCAACGCGTCTTTCTCGGCGTAGCGAGCGAGGGTGCGAAGGTTTTGCGTCTTGCTTTCTGGCAGAACTTCAAAGGCGGAACTATTGATGAAGTATGCTGGTGTCTCTTCCAGCATCCCGCGAGCATACGGATGGCGAGCATCGACGTTGAGGTTTACGATCGAACCCGGATTGTAAAACTGGTTTCGTTGAAGCCCGCTAAGCACGTTCCGCAGAGGAAGTCCGAAGCGCTTTATGACTAGCTCGCATGAGTCGTCGAAGCAGATCAGCTTCCCCCCGCCTTCGACAAACTTCTTCAGATTCACAACACCCGCGTCCCCGATACCTCCGGCAAACTCCGTCGGGTATCGCTGCGCGTTCAAGCCATTGAAAATGCTGTTGTCGTTATCTGCCGGCAGGATTATGACGTCATGATCGATACGTCCGGCGCGAAAGTCTTCGTTCGTGACCGAACGATACGGGATCTGGTGAGTGTCGAAAACTAAACGCGTCCAACCCTCGTCCATTGAGGATGTGAATGGTTTGTAGAGACCTATTCGCGGGTTAGTTTTTAACGGGTTCGATAATTTCGGGAACGGCGTGCCTGATTGTTTGAGATTTAAAACGGCACGCGCCTGGTTGGAAGAGACAACCGGCTTGAGAGTGCCACGGTATTTTTCCAGCTCGCGAATCTCCCAGATCTCATAGCTCTCGACGCCCATCTGCAGAGGCAGAGTCCATCCGGCGACATCGTACGGAGCCTCGCCTTCGCCTTTCTCATTTAGACGATTCGGATAAACCTGACGCTCGAAAAGCGAAAGCACATTGTTCTTCTGCGGCTGATTCAGGAAAACGACAAAGCTGCCGAGCGGTATCTCATGAAAGTCTTCGGCCTTGCCGTGCTTCACCCAGAGCTCGTTTCGCATTTCGTGCACTTCGATTCCCTGCCACATCAGGATCTCGAGAAATCTTGCAACGTTCTCGCTCCGCGGCTGGCCGGCCATCACGACATACGCCTGGGGAACGGAGGTGTCAGGTTTCAAGTTTGCACTATTCAGGTCGTAGAAATTCCGCAGGTAGCGCGGGCGATATTTTGCCGCAAGCGACAACAACGCGCGGCTTGCTGTCATTTCGATCTCCGCGATATCACGCGGTCGCCAGACACCGCCTCGCCACGCATCGGGATGCGCCGTATCGGTCGCGAGCGGCGAAGCAAGTCCGCGGGACGGGCGGTTTCGCTGAAGCTGCTCACGGGTGATCGTCACCGGCGACATCAGATCCGCGCTCGCGGCCTCGGACAGAATACCGATCGAATTATGATAATAAGGCGCCGATCGAAATCCGCCATGCCACCACGTGTCGAACGTCGTATTCGTCGCGACACCTGCGATGTTTTTTGCCTGCAGATCCGCCGCCATTTTGTACCCGACGAGTCCCACTTCACGGAGTATAGTCGGTGGAATCCGAGGATTCGGCGGATCGAAAAACGGCGGTATTACAAAGCGGGCACCGGTCTGGCCCATCTGGTGAACGTCATAAACAACTTGCGGAAACCACTCCTGCCAGAACAGCTTTGTGATCGACTGGGTCTCGACAAGATTTAGCATGAACCAGTCGCGATTGTTATCGTGTCCGGCGTAATGATGATAGAGCTCGGGCGGCGAACTTCCTTCGCTTTTTGTGCCAAGAGTTTTGCGATACCAGTTTGCGACGATGTCGATGCCGTCCGGATTCGAGGACGGGATCAGCAGTAGGATCGTGTTGTCGAGGATCTCCTTCGTCTCGTCGTCGTTTGCCGTCGCAAGCTCATACGCGAGGTTCATCGACATCTGCGAAGCGACGATCTCGGTTGAGTGGATGGAGCATGAGATGGAGACGATCGTCTTGCCGTTCTTGACCAAACTTTCAAGCTCGGCCGCGTCCTTTATCGTTCGAGGATCGGCAAGCTTTGCGCTTGTGCGGCGATGACGATCGAGATTTCGAATATTTTCAGGTGACGAAATAAACGCGACGATGAGCGGTTTGCCCAATGTCGTCTTCCCGATCTCTTTTACCGATACCCGATTGCTTGACGAGTCTAATTTGGAAAAGTAGTTTGTGATCTGGCCCCAATCGGCGATCGTCTTATCGTCCGTGGGGTAAAAGCCCAAGACAGATCGCGGCGACGGAACCTGTGCGACAATCACCAACGAAAGAAGTAAAATTGAACCGCAGAGACGCAAAGACGCGGAGAACATCTCTCCGAATGATTTCATAACGATCAGCCTCAGAAACAGTCTGGAAATGTCAGAACACATGGATGAAAACTCTGCGGCTCTGCGACTCGGCGGTGAAGATGTACGCTTAGCGAGAGATAACACAAAGCTAACGTTTCCTGTTCAGCAGTCTACCAAATCGCGCTTTTCAGGAAAACTTCATTACTGGTGGTGTCTGCTCGCGGCAGCGGTACTCCTTCTTTTTATCGCCACCCCGTCTCTATTATTTTTGTGGATCATCAATCGCCGATTGTGGTTTTATCCGCTCGCTCTGTGGGGTGCAGAAATCTGGCTGAAGCTGTGCGGGGCGCGAGTCAGGGTGACTGGATCTGAACATCTCGAGGCGGACCGATCGTACGTCTTCGCGTCTAACCACCGCTCCTATCTCGACACGGCCACTCTATTTCGTTATACGGGCAAGCGTATCGGGCTCGTCGCAAAAAAAGAATTACTAAAGGTTCCCGTGATGGGACAGGGTATGGGATTTGTAAATATTATTGCGATCGACCGCACTGACCCGGAGCGCGCACAAGCTTCAATGGAGAAAGCGCGTGAGGTAGTGAAGGACGGTTACTCATTCGGAGTGTTTGTCGAAGGGACGCGTGCCATGCCGGGCGAGTTGCTGCCATTCAAAAAAGGAGCATTCCATTTGGCCCTGCAAACGGACGAACCGATCGTTCCGGTCGCGATTAAGAACACGGACTGGATGATGGGCAAGAAAACCGGCGAGGCTTACGCGGGTGAGATCGAGATGGTGCTCCTGCCCCCGATCGAAACGAAAGGCAGAGACGTCATGGAGCTACTGACAGAGACAAGGGCCGCGATCGCGCGAGAACTCGGAAAACGGTAAGTGGTAAGTGGTAAGTGGTAAATGAAGAACCCCGACGGCTCTTTCACTCACCACTCAGCACTCACCACTATTCCGGTTTCGGTGTTGCCGCGGGCTTGGGCTCTATGACGTCTTCTTCACTGATGATCTTCACATCGGTTCGGCCGACGCGATAGTTTGTATACTTAACACGAATTTTTACCTTGACAGCATTACCGTTTCGAAAGACCAACTCATCGTCCGAAGAGCTGAACGACGGGAACCAGTATTTGCCGTCAATGTTTTCCCGCCACGTCTCGATCGTAGCGAAACGTTCGTCCTTCCATTCCGGAACGGCCTTGCCCTTCGACTTCACTATCAACAGATCCTTATCATCCACCCAGATCCGACCCGAAAAGAGTCTCAGGCCATCCTTTTCAGCTTTCGGCATCAGCTTGGGGGCAACATCGAATACGAAGAGATCCAGTTCGTCGATCTTCTCTTTCCCGAGGTAAGTAAATTTGTATTTGTCTAAGTGAGTCGGTTCAATCGCAAAAGGATCGACGCCTCCGAGATTCTCGATATCAGCCTGCGTGATCGTGATCTCGGTCAAGGTCGAAACCGGGGCAAAGAGTATCCGTTCCAGTCGCTTTCCTTCTGTATCAAAGGTCATGAACGAGTCGCGTTTATAGGTCCCTGTAATCTGCCCACCCATGCCGATAGTCGAGATCGTCGCGTTCCGGTTAAAGGCGTAGATATTCAAAGCCTGGCGAAAGAGGCTCTCGTTCCGTGTGAATTTCGAGACGATCTTGTCGATCTCAGCCTGGCTTACGTCGCTTTTCGCAAACGTCGCTGCCTGGCCTAACGCATGCGTTCCGACGCTCACCGTCAAAAGGCACATAAGAAAAAGTCGAAAAAAGTTTCTCATCATCGTGAATGCCGAAAGCCTCGGCGGCGACCAGGTAATCTGTAAGGCGCAAACGAATAGATGCTGTAAGCTGGCCGTAAGTTGACAGCGTTACCTCCAGTTCCCGAATAAAATGAAGGGCGCCCAATAATACGGGT
>JANPJL010000207.1:0-34230 GCA_031425495.1 Acidobacteriota bacterium | reverse complement strand
ATCTATATATGAAGCTATACATCGGCAAAGCACACGAACAACACGGCTACTTTATGACCGTCCAGAAAGACGGCAAACAAGGCGGTACACAAATGTATCGCGGTGTATTCGCCGTCTACGATTCGAAGGCGGGTAAGTGGCATCCGACAAGCGACACGGGCTACACGGCCCGCGATGACGCAAAGAAATGGACGCAGGATCAGTTCGCGGAATTCAAGAGGCAAGGTAAGACGGCGACCATCGCAAGCAAAAAGGGCAAGACGAACTTCGCGACCTTCGCGGAACGCTACAAAGAATTCTTGCAGGAAACGATTAAGGGCTGGAAACCGGAATCGCGGAAGGTCGATGTCCTGATTGAATTCTTTGGTGACGATGACCTTAAAGACATCGACTTCGACCGGATCGAGGATTTCAAACGATGGTTTGCCAAGCAGACTTATAGCCGCAAGGAAGGCGGGCAGGAATTCGACCGCAACAAGGCCACCGTGCATAGATATCTTGCAAGGCTGCGCCATATGCTCCGCAACGGATCCGACCGCTACCAAACTACCGTGCCGTCGTTCAGCCACTTCATCAAGAAGTCCGACGAAAACCCGAAAAAGACGGTCATTACGTTTGACGAATTTAAGCGGATGCTTGGGGCTTGTGATGACCTATTCCCCCGCAAGCCCGAAAACCGCAAGCGATGGAAATTGGTGCTCTTGGCGGCCTATACGTTAGGCGTCCGCGTCAATGAACTTTATGAGATTCGACGCGGCGATATCACCAGAATTGATCTTGAGAATCGTGTTGGTGCTATCGGGCTCCGTGGTGCCGATTCCAAGACGAAGAAGCACCGAAAGACGGTTGATATTCCGACCCGGCTATTTGACGAAATGGAAGCCGCCGGATGCTTTGAAAAATCTGGTGACGAACGGCTGTTTATGTGGACAAAGTTTTACCGTAAGCCGTTCGCCGCGATCAAGGAAGCCGCACAGATTAATCCGGATGCCGAATTCAAAAGTCTGCGTGCTTCGAACGCTACGCAAAGGGATGCATCCGGTCAGGACTTCCGTGCTATCCAAGACACGATGGGACACGTGCCGAACAGCACTGTAACGGGTACGCATTACATCGACCGCGTAGCAGATACCGTCATCGAAAAAGCGAAGCCCTTCAATGACTATCTGAATAATTTGAAATGGTCGGATGACGAAATTCTAAACGCGGATAACATCGAATAGCACCTATGAGTGACGATCAGAAAATTCTGGTGACGTGCGACGGATGCCTTGACGGCAATGATGACTACGGGACACGGGAGGAACTTGAATGGGCGGGCTGGCTAATAACCGATGACATTCAGTTATGCCCGCTCTGCAATTTCGGCTAATTTGAACGTCCGCGATCCTACGAAAAACTTCGCATCAAACATACGCCGTCACCCTGACGGCGTATTGCTATTTAAAGGCCTTCAGGAGAGAATCGGGCGAAGATTTAATGCACTTCGTTCTCCAAGGCTTAACGACCAGAACGCACACCGCTGAATTAACGGACTTGTTCAACATTCCGGCGGTGCGATCCTCCCTTTTCAGCATCGCGTTTGTGAATCAAAGCGGTGTGATGGAGGTCGAAGAAACGCTAAAAGCGAACGCGGCCGGTTTGGTAATCTTCGCGGGAATTCGAAACGCAATCACGTCATACCAAGGACTAAAACGCTTGCACGAAATCATTGGCAATCGACTGTACTTAGTTGATACCGGATCGCGTAGCGTCCTTTTCCATCCGAAATTCTATCTTGTCCAAAGCAACATCGAAGCGAAGCTGATGATAGGGAGTGCCAACCTTACGCTTGGCGGACTGAATAACAACATCGAAGCAAGTGTCATCCTGGATATCGATTTATCGAATGCGGCAGAAAAGAAATTTGTCGATGATATTGTTGCCGTGATCTCCGCATTGCCCGCCGATTACCCTTCGCACGTCACGCGGATTAATAACGTCAAGCAACTTGATGACTTACTTGGAAGCGGACGCATCATTGATGAAAACCAGTTGCCACCGGTCACGCCAAGTAATCTGGCACCAGATGCAAACTCCGACACGATCCCGCGAATGCCACTCAAGGTTAAGCCGGTTCGGTCGAAGCTAACGAAATCACTTTTAGGCGGTTTACCCAAGCGGAAGAAGAAGGCGGTTCCCGCCGTGGCCGCTGGAGCTGCGGCCATCAACCTAGGAGCTGATTATGAGTTGGTTTGGGAAAGCAAGGAACTGACGCGAAGAGACTTGTCGATCCCCGACGAAAAGGTGACGCACGCTACTGGATCAATGAATCTGGACAAGGGCCGATTAGCGGCTGAGATCGATCACCGTCATTACTTCCGCGATGATATCTTCGACGCTCTTAAGTGGAAAACTTCAAGCCGCAAGAATACGGTGGAGGATGCCACGGCGACGTTTGAACTGGTTCTCAAAGGCGTGTCGGCGGGCGAATACACTTTGACCATCCATCATACGACTAGCACCACTACGCAGATGTATAAGCAGCGGAACGCAATGACCCGTTTAAGTTGGGGAACTATGCACGCGAAGGTGGGCCGTCCTGATCTTATCGGTCGAACTGCAAAGCTATATAGGAATCGAACTGATACAAAGAAGTTCCTAATTGAAATCGATTAGGTTGAGAGCGGAGTATCCGTCAATCTTTGACGCCGATTTCTAAGACCGTGCCAAGCATCCATCAGACTATCGATATCAGGCTTTGAGAAACCTAGACTGCCCAAGACCTTGCTCCCTTGACGCTCCAGAACAACGTCCGCGTGTAAGGTTCGAATATCTGTATCCAGTGCTTTAAGATCGGCTTTGAATTTCTTCGGCAACGGGAGTAAAAGCCTTTCGATTTCTGACGGCACAAGTTCAAGAACCCCGCCACCGTAATGCCGTCCTTCAAGTTCCGCACTAAGGGCCGTCAACGGATTGATAAAGCAACCGACCAGACTCTCCGCCCCCACCTTCTCCGACCGGATGCGGTACGCCGTATCGGTCGTATATGCATTCATCCGGTTGAGGATCAATCGCGGTACGTGATGAGCACGTTTTAGCAGTCCGATTTCAGTTGCGTAGACGGAAGGCACCGTGTACCACGGCGAACGCATTCGACATTTGAAACGCGTGTGCAGGCTTTGCCCTTCCCCGCTTTCAATGTATGCCAAAGCTGCGTCATCCGTAGCCGCGGATTCATCAAACCATAAGAAGTTCGTCGGCGATCCCTTTGTCGCGTTCAGGCTGTGTTGGCCTTCATCGTAAATGATGCCTGGACAATGTTCGCTCCGCCCGAACATCGGGTGTGCATACTTCTCCAGTCCGAAGGTCTCAACCGTTTCGTCGGATACGTGAAAGAACTTGTTAGCACCCGTTACGATCCCGACATCGACCTTCGCGATATCCTTAAATTTGTGCACCGACGCGTGGGCTTCGAATTCATCAAAGAGTGCCCGCTGCCGGTCGTTCAATAATGCCCGCGTCCACTTACCGTGAACGGTCTTTCCGTTTATCGCGTGAGGAGTTGCAAAGATGGTTTCCGGCGACAGCTTAAGAAAGTCACGGCCTTTGACCGGATAGATACCCAAGCCGTCCACGACCGTGCTTTTCTTCGCTTTCTTTTCCGCCAAAAGAATCACCGCACCCTGCAACGTGTTATCGAACCAAAGTTCTTCAGGATCAATCAGCACGATACGACTACATTCGCGTCCAAGATAGGATCGAAGAGATTGTGCGTGCGGAATGTGAATAACTTCCGATGGGACAACCATCGCGATTCGGCCGCCCGATCGAAGCATAGCGACGGATGCAAGTATGAAGGGCACCCAAGCGTTCGTGTGTTTCGTGAACGGCAGACCAAGTTCGCGGAAAATCATTTCCGCACGAATCTGAAAAAGTTCGGGAAGGAACTGGTATCGAATGAAGGGTGGATTTCCGACCACCGCATCAAACTGAACATCGGGATTCTTAAGATGTTTTAGTGACCACTCTAGAAAATCTTCTTGACGTATTTCAGCGGATTCAATGTTTAGATTTCGTGTTCGTGCTGTCGCTTTTTCTGCTTCCGCACCATTCAGTTCGAAGCCCGTCATCGTCGCCCGCTTTGCGGAGCGAATCTTCGCTAACGCTTCGAAGAAAATCCCGTCGCCGCAGCTAGGTTCAAGGATCGATTTCGGACGAATCGCGGATATCCACTTCGCGATGAACGATGCCAAGTCCAAGGGCGTGTAATATCCACCCCGCAATTTTTGTTCTGTTTCGAATTCTTTGAAGTTCATTTTGCGTTCGTTTTCGCTACTACCTTTTTCGGCTTCAATGCAGCGGATCCGTTCGCGGAACCCCGGCGGGAAATATATAAATTAGCGGCTTCTATGAACCACGATTTTAAGGTTTGGCCATCTAGTGCAAGGGCACTATGCAGCTCACGCTTCAGCGACGGCTGAACTTCTACAACGACGCGACCACTTGCTCCTTTTGCCATAGATGAAACAAACACCCTTCGTTGGGTAATGTATAGCACATATGTAACATATGTCACAAGAGAAAGACCGCCAAACTGGAAACCCGTGATCGGAGCATTGTTCGGTGCTGATAGCGGGTCACGCGAAAACTCCGACTGGTAGGCCAACGGACACTTCCTAAATAAACCTAAGCCTCATCAATTTGGTAGCCAAATGCTTCGGTTACGTAATTGATGAAGTCGCGGGTATTCAATCCCCATTGGGAACTAACAACAACGGTTCGCTGCTCTTTTGGAAGCTGAATAAGTTCATCAGGTCGGGCGAAGTAACGATGATTTCTCTTCGAAGCATCGGTGATTTGCGACAGCTCTTCCACCACGCCTAGACTCCCCTGTAATCGGTTAGGAAACTTCGCCAGTAATTCGTCGAACGTTATGTCAGGATGGTGCTGAATATAGTGTGAGACTATCGCGTGCACGAGGCGTCCTTTTCCATAGGTCACGCCATTGAAACGATACTTCGTTAAATCCCGATTTGTGACCGCAACCAGTCTTGCGTCTTTCGACCGTTCAGCTTTTTCACGCACCTTGACTTGATAATCGGTTGCCTCAGGTATCGGCAGCACCTGTTGGACATCAATGAAGATCTGGTTATCATCCGGCGACTTATATAATTTTAGGCGGACACAACGAATATCCAATTCCCGTTCATTGAGCCACATCACGGCGGTAGTAAGTTCCTTCGAAAACTCCGCCGACGCGAGCACAATACGAACGTCGGACGCGAATAAATCTTCCTGCGGCTCCTCCCACTCCAGGAAGCGAAGGAGTTCGGATCGTGCGTCCTTATCGACAGTATTGGAGGTCAAGAAACGGGAATAAATATCTACAACTTGCTCAAAGGTGGCCGTCGAAAGCATAGCGGCGTACCGGATTGCTTGCAGCTCCATATGAGCACCAGTCTCCGTTCGCTTTAGCTCTATTACAACTAGCCTTGCCTCTTTATCAACGCCAAGCAAATCGATCCGTCGTTTGCTTCCTTCCCATTCGCCGAACTCTTCAGCAATAACCAAGGTGTGCGGTGCGATGATATCTATTTTTTCGCGTAAGAGCCGTTGGAGATCCCGTCTTTCGTGAATGCTTTCTAGCTCAAAAGAGGTTTCTACTAAGTCCGCGATTCGGTCGGGTTTTAGTTTATAAATGGCCATTTTAATCTCCAGATTGGAGGCGGAGCGATCCGCGATAGGAACAATAGCTGGATCATCGACGTTTCGGGGTTGGATTAAATATCCAATCTATACAAGAAGTGCTCATGATGTCGAATTGTTGAAAAGTAGGCGGTTGGCGAAACTACAGAGTGGTAGTGGATTCAAATGTATCTCACGACATCGATTGGAGCTTCCGCATTAATTCCTGTCGGCGGGCGTGGATCTGACGCAACTGCTTTTCTCCATTATCTAGCATTTTCTTCAACGTGGGAGCGTCAACTTTGGATGCGAGTCCAGTAGATATACGTTGAAGGTTTGTTTCCCGTTCAGCAAGTTGCTCCAACTCGAACCGGATTTGCTCACGGGCACCGATATTAGCTAACAACTCCTTTGCCGACGGAAATTCTTTCGCACTCGTCTTGATTTCAAACAAGTGCTTCCAGGCTGTGTGTTGGTCGTTCCGCGATAGGGCTTCCTTGCCGGCCGCCAAATTATCGGCCGCAGACATACCAGCGGGAGCCTTAAAACTTGTAGAGTTAGCGTTTTCGTTACTCGGCGAAGGGCTTAACGGGGCATTTGCAGGGCTACGAGAGAGGTTGTGGAAGTTGTTTCGCGTGGTGTCGATTTGAACCATTAGACCACCTATCAGAACAACTAAACCAATCGCAACGAATACTATTGCCGGCGGTATGCTAGGGCCAAATTTCTTAGCTAAACTATCATTCGGACAACCGCAACTTGGACAAAATGCTGAATTTTCTGTAAATTGCCAGCCGCACTTCTTGCAGTTTGTAGGTGACATTTTCCCGTCCTAATATTTGCCAGAATGAATTTCGATTGTGGCATTGTTGTCCTATTGATAAGGGTATAATTTAGTCGGATATGGCAGAGGTGATCGTCCAGACGTGACCACCACCGTCGAGCAACTTCTTTGGCTCACGGCACATCTTCAAAACGACTCTAGCTTAGACTCAAACCAGTCTAACTTCAAGACAAAATCTGCCTTAGCTTCGGGGGGACAATCCCGTGGCTAAGGTTAAGCGTGATAAACCAAAACGGCTTTCAAGGAAGCTAAAGAATATTCGTTTAGCGTTGGGGTATTCTCAAGGCGATATGTTGAAAGCACTCGATATGTCCGCCGCGTCATATCGAAGTGCGATATCGGGTTACGAGTTAGGCACGCGAGAGCCGTCGCTTATCGTGCTTCTTAAATATGCAAGGATCGCGGAAATATCAACGGATGTCTTAATCGATGACGGTCTAGACCTACCTGACTAGGTTTAACCTGTTGCCAGCGTTCGCGTCGAAAGCCGTGATCTGAGCAATGAACTTTTCCCTAAGCTCCTCGTTAAAATCGTCTAAGCCGAGAAATCTATTCCGAATTGTTTCTGTAGTATCTTTTGGTAGATTGGCAATAACTGCGAGATGTGTTTGTCGCGGCTTTCCGTTGATGCGTCGATTTTCAACTAAACTCACCTGAATTCTATAATCTGCCTCCAATACTGTTTCGGGCGAACACTTGCCGTGAATTCTTTCGTACAATTCAAAGTAAGCTGAATTTGTCGGCGGAGCATTACGGTCGAATCGTCGGAAGCGTAGGTACATAATCTGAATATCAATATAGTCAAAAATGAAGAGATTTGCATTTCGCCGAAGGACTGGACTGCCCTTAACAATCAATGCAGCAAGGCTGAATTAATCAATCTACTTTCAAACGCCATTGCCAAGTTGCCGTTTCCCTTTCGAAAGCTAACATCCGACGACGCGTCGAAATCATTTGACCGGCTTCGCACCTTTGACTCCCGCAAGCTATGGAAAAAATCCGATTTGTTTCTAAAGTATCCGTCTAGTTATCCGCTTACGGAATTCTATCTCGATATCCACGACGCGGGCCAAGATGCCTCCGACTATTTCCACCAATCAAACCGATTTAGATGCTCCTCTGTTCATTCGCCAAGCCCTTTGAAAATCTGGACGACTGAGAAGCTAAGACGCAACTTTTTAGGCGTGTTGTGGTCGATGAAATACACCGAGGTAAACTCAATGATTTTACGCCAAGCATTGTCACTTCGCGGATATGTGGCGTCAGCATTCCGCTCGTCCTCGGCAAAGGCGGTTTACGAGATGCTGGCTAGTCGGGAAGTCTTGGATCTGGCTTGCGGATTTGGGAACCGCTTAGCTGGATTTGCGTCCGCCAACGATACCAGAAAATACGTTGGCTGCGATCCGAACCACAGGCTCTTCAATGGATATCAAAAGCAAGTAGAGCTTTATGGTTCCGGTAAAGAATTTGAATTGGTTTGTTCTCCCGCCGAAGATCTCGATTTTGGAAAAAATAAATTCGATACAGTCTTTTCGTCGCTGCCCTTTTATCGCTCCGAAAGATACGCTAATGATCCTGATCAATCTTGGGTGCGTTACCGAACGCTCGACTCTTGGCTCCAAGGTTTTTTGTTCAGATCTTTGGCCTCTGCTTGGCAGGCTTTGAAGCCAAAAGGATTCTTAGCAATCAACCTTGCGGATGTATACAGCGAACGCAAGGTCAATAAAATTGTTGACCCGATGATTAACTTTCTTGCAAGTGAGTGCGGCGGAAAATTTGTCTGCGGTGTTGGGTATAGAATCCGTTCTCGTCCACAAAAGTCTATAAAAAAACGTGTGGGCGTCGAGGGAATTTGGATTTTTCAGAAAGGAATGTAGAAGGACGGGGGAATCCCGGAATCCGGGATTAGCTATTTGCTTTATTTCCTCGTGGATACTTCATTTTATTTCCGCTATCGTGGCAACCTAGGCTTGCATACCAGTCAGGCCACGAAAACGGCGTAGCGGCGCCCTAATGGCCCGCAAACGGTCATTTACCGGAGGCCAAGATAGGGAATCTGGCTAAGAGGTCAGCTTTCGGCGTCCGTGCAATCGGCTTCGCAATCGGTGGAACTATCGGCTTCGCGGGTTTCGGAATGACCGCTTCGAACGCGTCCCGTATGCGTTCCGCTTCCGCGTTCGTTAGCACCTTCGCAACCAAAGATTCCAAAAGAAAAAGTTCGACATCCGTCCAGAAAGACTTTCGGACAAATGGATCGTGAATCGTGTTACTGCGAACCGTGGGAAAGGCCTTCAGGATTTCGTGATAAGGCGAACCGGAACTTTTGCTTCTTTTGTATGAAACGACCTTGCAAATTATCGATGTAAATAGCGACCGCTTAATACGGCAAATTTTGGGACTGTGCATATAAATTATTCCTGCCTGATTTTTATATCCTTTGTGTTCTTCGCAAGGCGTAAGCAAATCGCTCTGGTAGCACTTATCTGTTCCGGTGTTTGATCCTCTTCTATGGCCGCGGGAACGAAATAACAACTTCGTTCGCAACGACCACAAAATATTTTTGTCTTATGGAAGAGCAGAATCGCTCCAGTCTTAAAGACGGTGTTTTGATAAAGGACTTCACCTAAAATCGTTCCGCATTTCCAGCATAGTTTTTTGTTGTTTCCCGTCTGATTCATTCCCTACAGATTTGCCCGCGAAATACTTCTTCGATTCACACTTTGAATTTAATTACTAATAGTTGGTTCAACTAGCTTCTTTCATCGGTTGTCCTACACGGCAAAAACTATTAGCACCATCCTCCGACGCCCGCAAACAGGTGATGCCCTACGCTATTCGTGACCTTGTAATTGTTTTCTGCTTCGAAGGTATTTTCTGACTTGTTCGCGGATCGCAACACCCTCCTCCGAATTGTCACGATACAACCGGCCGCCGGATGTCTTGCGACGTTCGACAAGTTGGTTCACTTGATCGGTCACCTGGGCTTCGCTCTGGTTATCGTTCATATCCAAATCGAAATCGACATGTGTTTTGGTCGGCATTTCGCCGGCCAGTATTTGCGTGAATTTTAAGACGGTTGCCCTTTCAGTTTCTGTAAAGTCTTTAAGTAATTTCATAGCCATTTTCTCCTCTAAATCCCTTGACGGTTTGACCGTCAATATCTGCTTCGATTTCATCCGTGATCCTTTTAATTTTCGCCTTCGCTGTTCGCCTTGCTTCCTGAAGTGCACGCCTTTGGTCGTACACCAGTGTTAAGGCAAAATTCGTCTTTTCCAGTTCCTTGCCTAGTTCGGCAACGCGATCCAGTAGCTCCTCCAGTGGTTGGGCAATCTGCTTTTTCAAATCGGTGAGTCCAGCTTCGTCGGTCGCGTTCTGGTCGAACCGTACATCAATCGAATCTAGTTCTTTTCGCAAGGCGGCTAATTCATATGCCCTTCTTTGTATCGGCAACTTAGCTAGTTCGTCGCGGGCTTCAATCATGGTCGCCGCATCGCCCGAAATCATAGATTGTTTTAGCTGATCTCTTAGTTCCGCTTCCCGTGCATCCAGTGATCCGGTATCCATCACCGGAACCGTCGCTGTCGCTTCGTTTGTCATTACCATTTCCATAACTAACCTTCCTTGCGGTCGCCCTTAAAGGGTCCGCGATCCGTAAAAATTATTTGCAGAAGCCGACGCGTTACGCGGTACTGTTCGCGTCAAACTTCTGCATTCGGCGGGAGGAGAAAACACGTGTTAAGGATATTAAAAAAACACGTGCCTCTTACTGACCGCCAAACTTGCGGATCGTCACCGGACTTCGCCTCCGGCGGTCGATCCGTTGTCGCACTATTTCGTGGAATTCCTAAGCGACAAAATCTAAATGGACGGAGAGGATATGAAGCGTACTCCCCGTCCTATGTTTGCGGCCTATGAGTTTAAGGACGTAACCACAAACAATAATTTTTTTTACCTTTCGCGGAACCCCTAAAAAGGTTCAACCGTCACGTCCCGCGATACATAAACTCCCCTAGTGCAAACCTTATGCGGTATCTATTTCGTTACCGCGAACCTTCCCTTTTAGTTTAGGTATGTTTGCACCGGTGCAAGAGTTTGATATGTATTACTACTGGCCCGCACTTGGCTGCCTAGATCGATGATATTTTCACCGAAGTCCGGCGGTCGCAGGGCTGGTAACGGTAGCCGATTTTCGGCCGCTAACCAGATGCCCGCGTTCGTCAATTCGATCCGTCCGCGTCTAACAAGGTCATACCCTAGATAGTCAATCGCACCCTTCTCCCCGCGACGAATGACGGTATCCAGGATGCCCCAAAGTCTTGCGTACTTGGCGGTATCACTACCGCAATACATTTCCAGTTTGTGTTCGCGTTCGTCGCGTCCGGCGATCGGTCTATCCAGCTGCAAATTTTTCATATCTTCCATCAATAACTGCTTCACAATTCCGGCCTGCAAAAGGTTCGCAAGCGTCATATATTTTCCGAACCCGAAACGTTCCGCGTCCTGCCGGAGCTTCGCCGTGTAACGACAATCTTCTAATCGTAAATTTCCGATGGACGCCCGAAGGTGTTCGTCGTTCGCCGTGCCCTGTTTCACACGAAGCATCGTTTCCGCGTGCTTCGAATACAAATAATTTTCGTAGTAGGATTTGCGTCCGTGATAGACGCTAGAAACGCCCTTCTCTTTGTCGATCACCCGCGTATGTTTACCCCCGTATCGCACCAGCTTTGTTACGTCTAATCGACGGTTCACTTCATCTTCGGTTAGGTTCCAGCTGCAAACTAGATCGGCCCGCGATGTGCGGACATTCAATGCGTCGAAATCAAAGCCGGTGTAGTGCTGAACAAGATTCGATACATACTCCGCCGCTTGTGAAACTTCGTCCGTCGTAAGCACCCGTACATTGTTGTCAAAAAGCATCTTCGGCAAACTAGCTTCGAACCCTACGCTTGCCTTGCCGAATCGTGTCTCCGCGAAGATCCCTAACGTGCTGAAATCGCCGACCGGAAACCGTTTGTAATATCGCCTGTATGTCGTTCCCCGCGTGTCGCGGTTCACGGTGCTGTTCCAGTTCTTAAACCATTTGATTTCCCTAATCGGAACGTCCCGCTTCCCAATAACCGTATCTATCATTCGTCCACTTCCTACTCATAGAATTTGCTCCTTTTTGTGTTGTCGATGGGTGTTAAACATCTATATACATGCTGCTGCGATCCCTACGGAAAGTCAAGGAATTTGCGAAATTAAAATTGACTAACACCTTGTAAGACAACAAGTTACACGTCGCATCGTTTTGGCGGGTAGTCAAGCTATCAGAATGCGTTTCTAGCGATTTCTAAACGCATATTGTTTTTCTTGAAAAGTCCACGCGGAGAAGCCTTCGACGCGGTAAAAATTGTTAGAATGCGGAGCGATGAAAGTAGATTTCGAACGGATTTCAAAAGAGATGAACGCAGCCGGAACGCCGTTTCTGATCGCCGTGTTCGACGCTGAAACAAACGCTTATGAATATCGGGCGAACTTAACCGATGATGGTGTGGCAGAAATCTTCCGATTGCTTATTCGTGACTATGGCGTTGAGGTGCTGGATCGTGTGATGGATCGAATCTTGGACGATAACGAAACGGAGTGGCCTCATACCATCTACTAGTTTATGCAGGAAAGGAAGGAGGGCAGGTTGGAAATCCTAATCAATGGGCGGAGCATTCCATCGGAAGAGATTACCGATGTCTATATGGGTGACGGCGGCCGATATTTCGTGACTCTATATGGGGAGTCGGACGTTGAGATCGATGCCGACAAAGCCGACGAACTTATCGAAGCGATACCGCACGTCGTTGACCAGTCGATAATCGATCAGCGAAAGAAGGCCGGTGAATTTACGGACTGGATCAAAGATGGTTAGGCCGCGTGTCCCTACAGCTTCGCTGGATCAGTCACCAAGGAATTTTGCGCACGGATGCCGCATCGGAATGCCGCGTAGTCAAGACACTTTTTGGTCGGATTTAATTCGCCGTTAGGAAATGAGAAAGGGTAAGTAGGGAATTTTAGGGCCAGGTTAAAAACCTTTTTCTGCAATCTGACATTGACTGACGGCCCGCCTTCCGGTAGCTGGCGGACTGCTAATCATCGCGTGGGGTTTGAGGTAGGTGCTGTACTTCGTCTAACCAATCGCGGAGGCCTGCGAATTTTTTTGGATCGTGGTTCTGTTCGGTCGGTGCATCGCCGTCAATCGAATCATCGGCAAATGCGAACACGGGAAAGTTGGCAAACTTAATGTTGACCTTTTCCCACTCCTCAACGGCATCAAGTGGATAGCCGAAGCTCTTTCCAATCGCCAACGCTTTTAGATGTCGCTTACCTTTGACAGTCCGCAAGCGATACAGCAACTTTTTGAATGCCGGATCGCGTTCGGATTCATAGGGAAGGAAGGGCCAGCGTTCCAAAAGGTCTTTATCGGACAGATAGACGGGCTTAGTCGCCTTGCTGTCGCCGCCCGTTTGGTTGTCGCCCGCCAACTTCTTCATAATCAATATTTTACCAAGCCCGTCAAGCGGCAAAAAACGGGCAAAATTCGGTCAATTCCCCCGACAATTCCCCCGCACGGCTATCAATCAATAAAGGCACTCCAGGCGATTGCCGTGAAGTGCCCGTGTTTGTTGGTACTGAGGGCGGGAGTCGAACCCGCACGCCCCTAAAGGCACAGGATTTTAAGTCCTGGGCGTCTACCAATTCCGCCACCCCAGCAAGGATTCGAGATTATCATAGTCAAAGTTGTAAACGCGATTCGGTCTTTTGCCTGTGGTATTATTTGCGGGAAGTTTCCCAAAGAATAATGGAACAAGCGGCATGGATACTGTGGCTCGTCTTAGGTGTGGGGCTGATCATCGCAGAGGTTTTCACTCTCGGTTTTGTGCTTTTATGGTTCGGTGTCGGCGCCGTTGCAGCGGCGCTAGTCGGACTTATGGGTGGAGGGTTCCTGCTGCAGTTCCTCGTCTTCGCGATAGTGTCCGTTGCCCTGACTGCGATGTCACGTACGATCCTCGCTAAGTATCTTTCTCATGGCGACGAGGACCTCGTCAAGATGGGCGTCGATTCGCTTCCGGGACAGATCGGGACCGTCACACTCCCCAGCAAGGGTGCTCTGAAAGAAGGAGCGGTGAAAGTGTACGGTTCGACTTGGACCGCATTTCCCGAGGACGGCGAAACGGAACTGGCCGAAGGGGAGAAGGTCGAGGTCGTAAGTGTTAAGGGGTCTTCGATCTATGTCCGCCGTGTAGTACGGGAACTCCCGAACTGGCGTGGCAACTAATCCATCTCCGCTGTGTCATTTTCCTGGTCCGCGGTGTCGTGGATATTTCCCAGGTCGATCAATTCAAGCTGCACTTCGTCCGACTCGGACGCTGCCAAACTGTCGCCCGTCAGTTTTGCGATGATCAGCGTAATATTATCTTCACCGCCATTCTCATTCGCTTCCTTTACAAGCCGTGCACACGCTTGCTCCAGATTCTCGACGTGGTCAACGATACATTGCTGCATGTTCGCAGCGGTTACTTTGTTCGAAAGACCGTCGCTGCACAGTAGAAGGACATCGTCCTGATTCGGCGTCAACCGTGCCGATACCGGATAGATCTCATTCTGGGCGCCCAGCGCCTGGAGGATCACATTTTTTAACGTATGGGTCTCGGCTTCCTCTGCCGAGATCTGCTGAGCGTCTATTAACTGCTGGACAAGTGACTGATCTTTTGTGATCTGATAGATCTTCCCATTCCGGATCAGGTACGCGCGACTGTCCCCGACCTGAATAATGTCGACGCCTGAGGGGGTGATGCCAATTCCAGTGAACGTTGCACCCATACCCTGAAATTGCGGATCCGTGCGTCCCTGCTGATGGACGAGATGATTTGCATAAACCGTTGCGTTGTAAAGCTGCGAGATCAGTTGATAATCACTCCCCTCGGGCGTAAGCGTCGCATCGGTATCATCAACTAGCAGCTTTTCGCTGACACTGTCGACCGCCATCTTGCTAGCGACCTCGCCGGCGAGGGCGCCACCCATACCGTCCGATACGGCAAGAACGATCCCGGTGTCGTCGACTTCGAAATTCTGACTTTCGATCACGAACTCACCGTCAGTCTGCTCACTGGTCCAAGCTCGCGAGCGCGCAATATTAAGGAGTAAGTAATTGTCCTCGTTTCCACGGCGAACCCGTCCGACGTGGGAAGTAGCATGTATCTCGGCTGTTAACATAGGTTTCTAGTTTCGGGTTTCTAGTTCGTGTTCCGCTAGACTGGGTAGCCAACTCGGAAACCGGAAACTAGAGACTAGAAACTAACTCAGGGCTTGATCCAAATCCTCAAGAATATCTTCGACATCCTCTATCCCGACCGACACACGGACTAGGCCGTCGGTAATACCAAGTTTATCTCTCGTGTCTGCTGGAACTGAAGCGTGCGTCATTGTCGCCGGATGGGAGATCAACGACTCCACTCCGCCGAGGCTCTCACCCAGAGTGCATAACTTCACACCCTCTAGTACCCGCTTTGCATTCTCTAATGAACCAGTCTCAAACGATACCATCCCGCCGAAACCGGTCTGCTGTTGCTTAGCAAGTTCGTGCTGCGGATGAGAAACGAGGCCCGGGTAGTAAACCTTCTGCACCTTCGGGTGCTCGGCAAGGAAATTTGCAACTATACGTCCGTTCTTATCGTGAGCTTCCATTCTCACCGCGAGCGTTTTGGTGCCGCGTAGCACGAGAAACGAATCGAAGGGGGAAAGAATGGCACCAATACCGTTCTGCACAAACTTGATCCATTCGGCGTCCGCCTCGTCGTTCAAAGCAACAAACCCGCCGACGCTGTCCGAATGTCCGTTGAGATATTTCGTGGTCGAGTGCACAACGATGTCGCACCCGAGGTCGATAGGCTTTTGAAAGTAGGGCGACATGAAAGTGTTGTCGCAAACAACCTTGGCACCGCGAGCGTGCGCCATATCCGAGACTGCCCGCAGGTCGGTAACGGTCATCACGGGATTCGTAGGTGTTTCCACGAACACCATCTTCGTATTGCTCTTGAACGCACTCTCTAAATTAGCAATATCCGAAGTGTCGGCAAGGTCGAACTCGATCCCATAATTCACCAGTATGCGACTAAACAGGCGGTATGTGCCGCCGTAGGTATTGTCTCCAAGAATTACGTGATCGCCTGCTCGAACAAGCTTGAGCGTCGTGTCGATCGCAGCCATCCCCGAGGCGAAGGCGTAGCCGAACCTCGCATTCTCCAGTGCCGCGATATTCTTCTCGAGAGCTGACCGCGTTGGATTTTGGGTCCTAGCGTACTCAAAACCCTTATGCTTTCCTAAAGATTCCTGTGCGTAGGTCGATGTTTGATAGATCGGAACGCTTACCGCGCCGGTTGCGACATCAGGCTCGTTCCCAGCGTGAATTGCGGTTGTCGAAAAGCCCATAAAAAAGCCGAAGTACTGATCGAAAATATAAAGCTTATTGTAACGTAACTTGAAGCTCTTTACGCAGAAAGACCTCGATTTAACGAGTTTTCATGGTAACTTGCCCCCCTGAAAAAAGCAAAGCTTACGCGGGCCAATTAAATTCGCCGTTGTCCTTATCATATCTACTTTTAAGAAATGAAATAGGATAGAATAACGTTGATCCACGACCTACAATTGACTCAGTTCAGACCGTAAAAACGACAGATGCCTAAATCAATGTTTGATCAGTTCACCCTTGGAATTGAGGAAGAGTTTCAAATCGTCGATCCCGTAACGCGTGAGTTGAAATCGCATGTTTCGGAGATATTGGAAGAAGGTAAGCTTTTGCTCGGCGAGAAGATCAAGCCGGAGATGATCCAATCTATGATCGAGGTTGGAACCGGTGTTTGCGCCAATATCCAGGAGGCACGCGAAGACATTTCCAAGCTAAGGTGCATCATCTCGTCGCTCGCTCGTAAGAAGGGAATGGTAATAGTCGCGGCGTCGACGCATCCTTTTTCGAAATGGTCCGAGCAAGAGATCTATGACGGTGACCGCTACAAGCTACTTGTGGACGAACTTCAAATGGTCGCCCGGTCCCTGCTTATTTTCGGTGTTCATGTCCACGTCGGAGTTCCGGATCTCGATCGGCGGATCCATATAATGAACGCCGCCTCCTACTTTTTGCCCCATGTACTTGCGATGACGACCTCGTCGCCGTTCTGGCTCGGATTTAACACAGGCTTGAAATCCTACCGCTGCGAGGTCTTCAAGAAATTTCCGAGGACCGAGATCCCTGATCACTTTGAGTCGTATCAGCAATATCAGGCCTACGTCGACCTTTTGATAAAGATGAACTGCATCCAGGATGGCTCGAAGATATGGTGGGACGTCAGGCCGCATCACTTGTTTCCCACACTCGAGTTTCGTATCTGCGATATCCCGACGAGGGTTGATGACACGATCGCGGTCGCCGCTCTGTTTCAGGCGATCGTCGCAAAACTGACCGTCCTGATCGACAAGAATCTCGGATTCCGGTTATATGACCGTCGGCTGATCCAGGAGAACAAGTGGCGAGCGATCAGATACGGCCTGGATGGAAAACTCCTCGATCTCGGCAAACAAAAAGAAGTGCCCGTCAAAGATCTAATACGGGAGCTGCTGGATTTCGTCGACGATGTTCTCGACGACCTCGGATCGCGTAAAGAAGTGGAACATATTCATACGATTCTCGAGCGCGGAACGTCGGCCGACGATCAGCTTCGAACGTTCGAGCAATCGGGGGGCGACTTCAATGCGGTTGTCGACATGTTGATCCAAAATACAATGGAGAACGTGCCGGAACAGTGTTTTGACTAACTTCTCGACCCAGCTTCTTTCTGGAATTCTTTTCTCAATCCGCCTCTAGTTTAAATGGGTAAGGTAGAAAAACTGACCCATACCTGTCCCTATCAAGGTTTAACAAGGGTTAACAGACATTGACTGTGTTAAATTATTTATGCTAAAACGTTAGTGGGGATAATCTTCCCTGGCCAGATACCCGCATCAGCATAACCATAGCCCGGAGATAGAAAATGAACAATCGCGGACATGCATCGCATGGATTTTCGTTGGTCGAAGTACTCATCGTAGTAGCAATCGTTGGCGTTCTAACGACCTTCGCTATTATGGCCTTGGGAAGTTCAGCGGCAAATCTTGAGCGTCAGAATGTCGCTAAAGAGTTCAAGATCGCGCTCGAGCGTGCGCGTTTCGATTCGGTGAAGCGCCGTCCGGCCAATTGTGCCGATCAAGCTCGAGTGGTGATAAACGGCCCAACAAGTTTCTCCGTGATTACCGATCAGGATCAAAACGGTGCGCTCGATCTGGCAAACGAAACGCGAGTTGTTGATTTCGCATCGAGAGGCAATTTGGGTATTGTCGCTCCGGATTTATCGACGCAAGTTATTTTTCGATTTGATGACCGCGGACATGTGACTTCGGGACCCTGTGCTACCCCAACGGCAGTCGTTGCTGCCGTGACGTTTTGTCAACTGCCATGTGCCACTCCGGACTCGTCGAATTCGAGCCTTGTCTTCATTTCTCCGACCGGCACCGCAAGCGTGCTCACCGGTGGAACAACTGTTCCGGATTTTTCCGCTCCGACCATCTCCAACACGTCGGCAGACATTTATCAGAATCCTCTACTCGCTATCTGGGATTTGGTCGCGGGCAACACTAACACGCCGACACCAACACCGACACCCACAACGACACCAGTACCGACACCGACGCCGACACCGACGCCAACACCAACACCAACACCAACACCAACTCCAACTCCAACGCCAACTCCAACTCCAACTCCAACGGTGACGCCTACACCAACTTCGACGCCAACATCGACACCGACACCGACACCGACACCGACACCGGCACCAACACCCGTATACTGCCAGCTCGGAGGTAGACCTGCTCAGGATAATTGCCAGTGCGGTCCCGGACAGTATGAGCAAGGTGGCCGATGCCGGCAGACGAGGTAGGCGAGATCGCCCACGATTCCTATGGAAACCAAATTGAAATTGACGCCCGAAGAGACCATTGATTCGACGGATGTTATGCAGCCGAGCAGCTGTCGGCGAAAGTGTACAAAGAACGCAGCAGGTTTCTCATTGATCGAGGTCGTGATCGCCCTGCTGATCATAATGATCGCCTTACTCGGCGTTGCCGCTGTGTTTGGTTACACGATCGTTTACAACGCGGGAAACAAGTCGCGTTCCCAAGCCCTGACGATATTGCAGCAGGAAGTCGAACGATACCGTGCTGCGAAATTTAATGCCGGCAGCGCACCCGATAATTTCACTCCGGGAGATCCGGATGACGGCCGACGCGATATTACCGGCGGCGTCAAAGCCCAGCGAGTTGTAAACGCGGAAAATGGCTTTGTCTTTCTTGTCGATGTTACGGTCGATGACGACCCGTTCACGCCCGATACACAGGTGGACGACGGCTCGACCTGCACATCACCTCAGGGCGATTTCGTCGACTGTACGATCAAAGAAATAAACATATCGGTAACCCTTGCCGCTCCGAGTCCCGGATGGCAAAGCGCTATTCCAGCACGCATCGTATTGCGCCGCGTACGAGGCAACTAGGATTCATATGGACCCCGTAAAAAGAAAAAACATCGCAGGTTTCTCGCTTATCGAGTTGATGATATCAATGGTGATCATGCTGCTTGCTCTCGCGATCGTGTCGGCACTGATCTCGTGGTCGTTCAGCGTCAAGGCGAGGGAATCTCAGACTTCCGATGCTCTCGCGACGGCGCAGGCTGCGATCGGCGTTATCTCGCGCGAGGTTTCCAATGCCGGTTTCGGACTGTACAGCGAGTCTACCGATCTCGCGAATAACGGGATCGTCATCGCCGATTCGAACGAACAGCAGATTCGCGTCCGGGCGAACCTTGAAAACGCGGGCGGTACGTTTGAAGCACCGGGCCCGTCGACGTTGTTAATTAATGAGCCCGGGGAGGACGTAACTTATTTCTTCGACGCGGATACAAGATCCATCGTGCGTTTTGATCCAAATGGCCTGGGTGCAGGAGTCGGACAGACTTCCGTGGTCGTCAACAAGATCAGTAACGTGACATTTGAGTACTACGATTACGCCGGCAGTACATCCGAGTCTACGGCGTCGACTACTCCTACGGCGAATACGGGACGTGTACGGATCGTTGTCGAGGTTGAACTCGAACCGGTCAAGGGGCAGCCGGACAATCAGAGTGTGATATTTGCCTCGGAAGTCACTTTAAGAAATAACAGCTACATGCTTCAGCAGTACTAAGCATTCCTTGAATGAGAGGAGTAACTCGTATGACAGATAAGAAAGCAAACGTATCCAGGAAGAGAGAAAACGAAAAAGGCGCGGCCCTTATTATGGCCCTGCTCGTTTCCTTTTTACTCTTGGTGGCCAGTGCAGGTTTGATCCTCGAATCGACTGCCAACACGATGAACGTCACCGATAGTACGGCCGAGCAGCAAGCGTTCAACGCCGCCGAAAGCGGGATCCAGGCAGCTGTCTACGCGCTCCGCGATAACATCACGCTTCCAGACGATCTGCGGCTCGATGACAGTCAGCCGGCGACGGCAAAGGTCAATCGCATGAATTATCTCCGTGCGCTCGATCCGCAGTTTTCAAACCTTACTACTACGGGAGCGGACGCTGTCCCTCGCATGTCGCGATGGATGTCCTATGACGAAGACTTTCCTGATCGCATCGGCATGGGTGAAGACTATATACCGCAGACCGGTTACGCTTATTCCCTTGAGGTCTCCGATCCCGACCACACCGGTTCGCTCGTTACACTTCGGTCGCAGGGAAGGCTGAGCGCTAGTGACGCTGACCTACCGATCCCTATCGGCCCGACCAATCAAAAGACCTATGGCAACACCACGAACGGGTTCGTGATTCAAATGCTGCCCCGCCCGTCCGCGCAGATCGACACGGATGGGGGTTCCGTCAGCACCGACTTCGGTACGATCCGCGTCAGGAGGTACGGTACTGGGGCTCCTATAATAAGTTACAACCGGTTCTCGCTCGATATCACGATGACACATCCCTATTGGGGTGTTCGTGTCATTCGAGGGTGGATCGTTCCAAATACGTGTGTGGCCGGCGTCTGCTCAATGCCTTCGGTTCGGTTCGACTCAAGGACCTTTACTCTGCAAGGCAGCCAGATAGTTCTAGAAACTGTTGGAGGTAACGCGGTTTCTACCAGTTATCTTCCGAATCCGCGGACGGAGTTGCATCCGAGCGGCTTCGCTGCAACCCTTGTCGCGAGCATAGGCGGAGTGGCCGCGGACAGCCAGATAATCGGCTCGATCACATCGCCCGAGCCTATCCGTCTTCAGATCAAATCTACGGGCTACGGACCGCGAGGAGCGACTAAGAAGCTCGAGGCGATAATCCAAAAGAATTTCTTCAACGGTCTGACCGCTCCCGCGACTCTGACCTTGATCGGTCCACCGAACACCACAGCATGCGCGTCCCCGACGTGTATTCCCGCGAGACCTGCAACCAACTTTCGCTTCGCTCTAGGTAATTCCAACGCGATGCTTTACTCAGGTAGAGACGCGGTGTCGACTGATATCATTCCGCCGATCGGAACTTCGGGCGGCACTAACCTTGACACGGTTCACACTGGCATCGACGACGTGAATCGATGGAATAGAGTTACTGGGGTTCCTTCCGACATCACGAGCGACACACCGCTCTGGCTGTCGTCTCCCCTCAACCTGGATAACGCCGTCAAATCACTACAGACTGTCGCCGCGGCATCAGGACGTTACTTTGCGAACGGTGTCCAGCCAGCAACCATCGGGAACCCCAACGGAACGGGAATAACATTCTGTGAGGGTAATTGTGAGCTCACAGGCGAGGGGGGCGGGATTCTGATCGTCACCGGAAAGCTGACATTACGCGGTAACTTCAGCTTTAGAGGGATCATCATCGTGACGGGCCAGGAAGGCGTCGACCGCCGTGGTGCTGGTAACGGAACCGTTGAAGGCAATATGGTGATTGCACCTTATGTCAACAATGGCGTGCTGCCGGCGTCGGAGCCCGTTAGCTCAACATTTCTTGCACCTCAGTACGACCTTTCGGGCGGTGGTGCGTCGACGATCCAGTTCAACTCAACCGCTGTAAACGACGGTCTTGTCGCAGTCAGCAACTTCGTTCTCGGCGTCGTCGAGAAGTAGGAGTAGTACAAACGAAAAAAATGCTGCCAGGGCAAAGGCCCGGCAGCATTTTGTTTTTTAACACCGCGTTATCAGCGATGCGAGAGAGCCAGCTCCAGAAAGTTCTCGAATAGAATTCGACCGTCTCGGGATTCGTTAGGATGCTCCCAACGCGTCGGATTCTTCGACCAGTCTTCAAACGATTTCTCAAGATGAAACTGGACACAGTAGATCATCTGTCCGTCTGAGCGTTTTACCATCATCTGGTTCTTGCATAGGTACGACGTCGCAAGAAGCTTGAAACCGGCAGGAACGCCGTCGACCTGAACACCATGATTCTGCCAGACGCGCAGTATATGATCTTCTTTCGTGTAATCTTGCCAAACCCCCGACGCCTCGTCTTCGTTGCCGTCAAAGATCGGATCGCTCTTATCCACGATCTTCACAAAACGGTATTGGTATTCGACAACGCGATTGGCGCGTTTCTCATCTAGTTCGAGATCGTCAAGCGTTTTCAGATGAGCACCGAACGATAGTCCAACTAGCTGATGAGCCCCGCAAATAGCGAGCACCGGGATCCGGGTGGTGGTAACGAACTGCCGAAACGATTCTAGATGTTCCGGATTGTAGTAATCGAAATCGCTGAATGTGCCGCTCAGCACGACCGCGTCCGGACTGAAATCGCGGACGGCCGCAGCAACCTCGGACAAATGAACCGTGAGAGTCTTCGGATTCTGGACGAGGCGAATAACGTTCTGCGCGATGTTGTTGCAGGCGAGAGATGAAACCCGTCGTTCAAATCGAAGCTTCAGTTCCGCAGATTCCTTCCATTCCGTGACGGCGAGCGGAGAAAGATCCGACTCGTACCTAAGCAGGCAATTTACGATCAGTACCCGCGCGTGCTTGATACGCTTCTCGATCGGTTCGTACCGGCAGAACGCCCGGTTGTTATACGGAAAAGGTAGCTCGTCCGAAACTGAATTTGCGACTGCCGCGTCAAACATAAGTACTAATTCTAACTAACAATTTTCAGAGATCGCAACAGCGATCTTCGAAACTAGGATGATTATATCAGGCGCCTCTTTGCTTGGTCGATTGATGGAACTCCGGCATCCGTTCGCCGGGTCCTATGTCGTTCAGTGCAAGGCGTACCATTTTTATCGCCTGCGAGCGTAGCCTTGCGGTATTTCGAAGCGGCGACTTCGCTTCCACGAGTAGTAAGATGCGTTGCCACGACGTCTCTAATTCGTCGGCAACTCCTGATATGCGGGTAATGTCGTAGGGTACTGCGAACTCCCGGCAGCCGATGCGGGCAAACACCCGCATATACCGAGCTGTTGCAAGATCGGGGCAGGCGAATCGGTTCCGGCCAACTTTTAGCTCAATGCCAAGCAGCGTGTGCATTATCTCCGCCTGATTCTCGCGTTCGGGTATGTCGAGCGAGTAGCTCCGGGTGCGCTCGCTACGAACCTTTTGCGCATAGACAACCGGTAGCCATTGTTCGCCCATGTCCTCGCTGATCTCGTCGGTAATGTTCATCAAAGCGAATCGATCTTGTGCTGAAAAAGATTAAAAAGTTTCCCGACGTGGACGCCATCGACAAGTGCGTGATGGGCTTCGACCGAGAAAGGCATCTTCTTCGCCCGCCCGTCGTCGAAGATCCTTCCGAAGACCATGCGCGGGACCGTTTGGCGATTGTCGCCACTGCTTGCATGCTTGAAACTTGTGAACGATATCCACGGGATAGATGAATAGTAGATAAGATCGATGCGGTCAGTTTCGACGTCGAATGTTCTCAGAGACTTGTATTTATCGCGTGCAGCTTTTCCAGCCCGATCGAACTCAAAGATGTCGTCCCTCCATTCAAAGTAGCTGAAGGAGAACGTGTCGTCGTCGTTCAATATCGTCTGAGTGGCTTCGACACGATCGAACTCAACTACCTTTTCGCCGATCATACGGAGCCGAAATTCCCGAACGGAGTTCGCAGCTTGCAGCGAAATATAGAGCGCTGCGATGGAGAAGGCCAGATCATTCTGCTTGCAGAATTGGTAGAGGCGCGTTACATCGAGGTTAGCCGAAATGTTGAAAAACGGGTCTTCGTAATCCAGGAAGAACTGGTACGTCGACTTTCGCTCCCAAGTGTCGATGTCCACCACGTGATACATCGTTCTGTTTGTCATTTCGAGACAGCGCCGATCGTTCTAACGGGTGCGGAGAACCGTTCGATCAGACTGTTGCTGAAGATGCCAAGGTAGAGCACGCCGGCGATCGCAACGAACAACGCGATGGCGAGGCCGATCGGCATCCTGGGCTGCTGCCAGTCTGACGTGCGTTCGCGGAAAAACATGACGACTATCAATCGAAGGTAGTAGTAGGCAGAGATCGCTGTATTGATGACCGCAACGACGACGAGCAAAGTGAGCATCGTACTACCGGCATCGAGAGCCGGTCGGAACACCAGCACCTTGCCCATAAACCCGGCCGTCAACGGCAGGCCGAGCAGGCTGAGCATGAACAGGGAAAGTGCAAAAGACAGGACTGGAGCCTTGAAGCCTATGCCGTTGTAATCTTCGAACTCGGTTCGACGATCGTTCTTTTGTCCGAGGAGGGTGACGATCGCGAACGCACCCAGATTCGTGATCGCATATGTCAGCATGTAGAACGCGACCGACGCGATCGCCGCGTCGCGATCGCCGACAGCGGCCGCTCCTGCACCGACGAATCCGACCATGGCGTAACCGGCGTGTGCGATCGACGAGTAAGCGAGCATTCGCTTTACGTTGGTCTGCATTATGGCTACGATGTTCCCGACGGTCATCGAGAGGATGGCCATAACGGTCAGGGCCGTCATCCACGAATCGTGTAGATAGCCGGACGCCTGTACACCGGCGACCAAGGGAAAACCAAGAACGAAAACTCGTAGGAACGACGCGAACGCCGCGGCCTTTGGCCCCGCCGCCATGAAACCCGTTATAGGCGTCGGGGCGCCTTCGTAAACGTCGGGAGTCCAGATGTGAAAAGGAGCCGTCGCGACTTTGAATCCGAAACCGATCACCATCATGGCCCCGCCGACGAGAAGCAGCGCAGGGAAGTTCGCATTCCCGACGCGTGCCGCGATCTCGGTAATGTTCGTCGACCCGGTGGCACCGTAGATGAGGGCCATTCCATAGAGAAGAAAGGCGGACGCAAAAGAGCCGAGGATGAAATATTTCATCGCAGATTCGTTTGACTTAAGATCGCCGCGCCGCAGACCGCACATCACGTACGTCGCGATCGACAGCGTCTCGAGACCGAGGAAGATGACGACCAGATCATTGCCGGATGCCATCAGCATCATCCCAAATGTCGCGAACAAGAGCAGAGCATGATACTCGCCTACCGGGACATCCTCTCGTTCGACCCATACAGTCGAAATGAGAACGGTCATTGCGGACACGAGCAGGAACACGAACGAAAATCCAAGGCGAAGATTGTCATGGGCGATCATCCCATTCCACGTTCCCGACGGCTGCGGATCTGCCCAAAGCATTGCGAGCAGAACTCCGGAAGCGGCGATACCGACGAGTGAGATGATCCCGGTCGTTGTGCGGTCCTTCGGAAAGAAGCTGTCATAAACCATCACGATAATTCCTGCGAAAGCCAGGATCAGCTCCGGCAGGATGATGGTCATGTTTACATTCGGAGTAACTAATTCCATAAAAAAAATCGGCGCCGAAGTTATGGCGTCGGAATCGAAAGATTGCGACAAATCTTCTTGGCGAGAAGATTCGGCACCTCGGCGTGCCGCGGGATTGCTTCCGTTGCTCCTGTCACAGGATTACACCAGAGCGAGTGGGACCCGCCTTCGCGTTTCAGGTAGCAGCCGTACTTGCGAAGATGCCGAAGCAGGGAAGTTCGCTTCATGATCCGACAAGAACGGTCTCGCGGATTGCCTCAGGCGGCAGACCACGTAGGGCATCTTCGCGACGATCCTCAAGGATCAAGCTGATCGCTTCCGCCAAACTTCTTCGGCACTCCTCAATCGTCCTTCCCTGTCCGTTAGCACCCGGGATCTCGGCGCAATAGGCCACAAACCAGTCGTCGTCACGTTCAATGATAGCGGTAAACTCACTGTTCATCTCGGTACTCCTTTACGGAGATTCTATCAGTTTTCTGCTTTCGGCAACTGTGCCGCCGGCCTGGTGAACGACGCGTTCCTGGATCGCCTTGACCGACGCTTCGGACCGTTCGAGGAACGGCTTTGGATATACGCCCATGTACACCATCAGGAAAACGAGCGGGGCTATCAGGCCGATCTCACGCCAACTCAGATCGCTGAGCGACCGGTTCTTTTCGTTCGTTACCTTTCCGAAGAAGACCCGTTGGATCATCCAAAGAAGATAGACCGCGGCAAAGATAACACCGGTTCCGGCAAGCATCGTTGCAATATAGTTCCAGTTCGTCGACGCCGTAACAGTTAGGATCGTCGACTTCCACATACCGACCATGATCAGAAACTCACCGACGAAGCCATTCAGGAACGGCAAGCCGACGGACGACATCGATGTAATAACAAAGATCGTCGCAAAGATGGGCATCACGTTGGCGAGCCCGCCAAAGTCCGAGATCTGACGCGTGTGCCGGCGTTCGTAAATAAATCCAACGAGCAGGAACAGAGCTCCGGTCGAAACGCCGTGACTCAGCATTTGGAAGAGCGCCCCCTGCATTCCCCACTCGGTGAACGAGAACATTCCAAGGATCACGAATCCCATGTGAGCGACCGACGAGTACGCGACCAGGCGTTTCACATCCGGCTGGACCATCGCGACGAGCGCGCCGTAGATGATGCCGATGATAGCGAGTACGATGAACAGCGGAGCAAACTCGCGGCTCGCTTCCGGGAAAAGTGTGAAGTTGAAACGCATCAGCCCATACGTTCCCATCTTCAAAAGAACAGCGGCGAGGATCACCGATCCTGCTGTCGGGGCCTCGGTGTGCGCATCCGGAAGCCAAGTGTGGAAAGGGAACAGCGGAACCTTGATCGCGAAGGCTAGTGCGAATGCGAGGAACAAAAGCGTACCGGCAGATCCGGCGAAGACGAGGTCTCCGGCCTTGAGCGAA
This sequence comes from Acidobacteriota bacterium, assembly GCA_031425495.1. GTDB lineage: Bacteria > Acidobacteriota > Blastocatellia > Pyrinomonadales > Pyrinomonadaceae > OLB17. Next base: position 7,425 of record JANPJL010000207.1, on the reverse strand, counting down.
TTGAGAAGTGTGACGTAATCAAACGTTCCCGTCCCGGTCGCATCAGCGTGCAGATAGTAAAGTGCGATGATCCCGACCAGCATCAGCAAGCTGCCGAGCGCGGTAAAGATAAAAAACTTAACAGCGGCGTAGATCCGGTTCTGGCCGCCCCAGATCCCGATCAGGAAAAACATCGGAACTAGTGACGCCTCGAAGAAGAGATAGAAGACGAGCAGATCAAGCGATACAAAAACGCCGATCATAGCCGACTCGAGCAGCAGCAAAAATATGTAAAAGGCCGTAGGTCGTTTCTCGACCGCGTTCCAGGTCGAGATAACCGCGATCGGCATGATGAACGTCGTCAAAATGACGAGCCACAGGCTCAGTCCATCGACGCCCAGATGAAAATTCGAATTGATCGCCGCGATCCATGGCACGTTCTTCTCAAAAAAGAATCCACTCGCCGATGGCGTGCCCTGATCCGCGAGCAGCAGGAGCGACAGCAGAAAGTTGACGAGCGTAAACCCGAGTGTAATCCACTTGAGCTGGCTCTCCTGTTTCCAGAACATCTGATGAGCAAGCGTCGCCACCGCACCGAAAACCGGTAGCAGGATCAGGATCGTTAAGAGATTTTCTGAAATGAAATCCATTTTGCCAGTGGTCAGCGGTCAGTTGTCAGTTGTCAGTTCTTGCTGACGACTGACGACTGACGACTGACAGCTATCCTACTAACTTCAAACCGTAATAAATAAAATATCCGAGTACGGCCAACGCTCCGAGGAGGATCATCGCCGCGTAACTGCGAACGAATCCGACCTGGACCTGTCGAAGGCCCTTGCCGACCTCGGTAACAAAATATCCGATGCCGTTAACGATGCCGTCGATGAATCCGAGATCGAATCCCTTCCATAGACCTTCACGCGAAAGGTTTGTTAGCGGATCGACAATGTAGCCGTTATACAACTCGTCGAGACGCCACTTTTCTTCTAGTATCCTTGGCATCTTCCGCAGAGGCTGACCGCGGAAAGCGAACCAGCCGATCGCCATACCAAGAGCGGCCAGGACGACAGATAGCAGAGCAAGAAGTCGCTCTTTGTTTATGACCTCAGGCTCATGCGACTTTGCGGCTTCGCGTGCGGCGATAGCGGTCGGCATTTTCGTCTCCGCGATGACCGGCTCAAGCACGTGCTCGAACGCATTCGCGTCCTTTAATCCGACCAGAGAACTCATCGCATACGGCACACCGACCAGACCGCCGACCGTTGAAAGGAACGCGAGTATGATCAGCGGCACTGTCATCACCCATGGCGATTCGTGTGGCTTAAAATCCGAGGGCAGCGCGTGATGATGCTCTTCTTCGTCATCATCGTGGCTGTCGTGAGCGTCGTCGTGCTCTTCATCATGAACCGCGGCGACATGAAGATCTTCCTGAAAACGCTCGGTGCCCCAGAATGTCATTACCATCATCCGGGTCATATAGACCGCCGTCAGTATCGCTGTAAAAACGGCGACGCCCCACAGAACCTCGTTGCCGGGAAATGCTCCGGCCGGGAAATACCGGTCCGCCGCGAAAGTCTTGTACAGAATCTCGTCTTTCGAAAAGAATCCCGCCCATATCGGAATCCCGCAGATCGCGAGCCAGCCCATCATCATCGTGATCCACGTGATCGGCATGTACTTTTTCAGATTACCCATCTTCCGCATGTCCTGCTCGTGATGCATCCCGTGGATCACTGAGCCGGAGCCGAGGAAGAGTAGGGCCTTGAAAAAGGCGTGAGTCATTACGTGAAATATGGCGACGGTAAATGCGCCGACGCCGGCCGCAAGGAACATGAATCCGAGCTGAGACACGGTCGAGTACGCAAGCACCTTCTTGATATCGTTTTGGGCGATCGCGATCGACGCGGCAAAGATCGCAGTCGCCGCACCGATGACGGCGATGATCCACATCGCGGTCGGCGAAAGCTGATAGATGGCATTCGATCGCACGACGAGATAGACTCCGGCGGTGACCATCGTCGCAGCGTGGATGAGGGCCGAGACGGGAGTCGGTCCGGCCATCGCGTCGGGCAGCCATGTCAGAAGCGGTATCTGTGCGGATTTTCCGGTCGCACCGATGAACAGGAGAACGCCGATCGAAGTCAGCCCGCCGGCGAAAATAGCTCCCCACGTAAAAGGTTCGGCGGCCATGTTTATCAGGACAAAGCTGAACACACTCTGAACCTGTTGGCCGTCTACCGTCTTATCAAAAAACGAGATCGAGCCGGTGAGCGTGAAGATCAGGAAGATCCCCATCAGCACACCCCAATCACCGATGCGGTTCATGACGAACGCTTTCTTTGCGGCCTCGCGAGCTTCGTCACGCTTGATGTAATAACCGATCAGCAAGTACGAGCACAGCCCGACGCCTTCCCAGCCGACGAACATAAGCAGATAGTTGTCCGCCAGTACGAGCGTGAGCATCGCGAACATGAACAAGTTCAGATAGGCAAAAAAGCGATAGAAGCCTTTGTCGCCGTGCATGTATCCGGTCGCGAAGATGTGAATGAGAAGACCGACGAACGTGACGAAGCATGCGTAGACGCCGCTGAGGCGGTCCATGCCCAGCGCAAAGTCGGCACGGAATCCGGCGACCTCGACCCATGTCCAGATCTGATCGAGGATCGGTTTGTCGGCGAACAGTGCACCGGGATGCGGCGTTCCGATCCCAAAAGCGATCATGAATGCGACGATCGTGGAGATCGCGATCGCACCACATGCGACAAGACCGCTGAAGGTTTCGCTATACGGCTTGTCCTTTAGATACCCGCCGAGCAGCCAGTTGATCACCGCTCCAAAGAGCGGGGCAAAGATGATTATGCTTAGAAGGTTATTCTCAACCATTTATTCTTTTCGTTTCGGTCTTCGAACCAGTTCTCCACCGCAATTCGGACAGACCGCACTCATCTCGTTCGTACAACCTTCACAGAACGTACATTCGTAAGCGCAGATGTACGCTTCGCCTTTGGCACCTAACAGCGTTTCGCAACGCTCGCATTTCGCACGCATCTCGAGAGCCATATTACGATCGCTTTCGACTTACAGGTCTGCGAACAGCACGTTTTTTGGCTGCAGCCTTAACGCTGGCAGCAGGCTTGGCGACGAGTTGATATTCGTCAACTACTACCGGGTTGGCCGCAAGTACCTTACTCATTGCCGCCGTCTCCTTCTCGCCTTCGAGTTTCGCCTTTACATACCCTCTGACGGGCACTTCGCGGCCGCCCGGATTTTCCGGATCCTTATAACCGGTGGAAATAAGAATATGCCTGACGTCGTACTGTAGAGCTTCACCCTCACCAGTCACTTTCTCAGGTTTGATAATGTGAAACCCGAAATCCGATTCCACAAGCGACGGATACAATCGTCCGGGTTCTACAGACAACGCCGCCTTTTCAAACGTCGGTACGAACACTCCTTTCTTAATGCCGGTGTATAGTCCACCCTGCTTCTTACCGTCGGAACCGGTGTTCCCGGGATCTTCGCTATATTGATTCGCCAAGGTCGCAAAATCTTCGCCTGCGATCGCTCGTGCGAGCAGCTTTGCGGCGAGATCGCGTTTCTCCGACTCGTCGAACTCGGGATGCAGAGCGATATACCTATCGATATCCGTGTCGCTAGCAACCATGTCCGGTAAGCCGGTCTTGACCGAGACACTTGCTAAGAACTGCGCCTGCTGCAAACGAGCCCGGAGGTTGGCTGCCGACCGCATCTGCGGCTTAACGAGAGGGCTATTTAGAAACGCGCTTTCAGAGATCTTTATTTTAGCGAACAAGTCACGAGCTTGTTTTTTCTCATCGTCGGTCGGGATTCGATCTGACAGATCGGGATTCGAGCCTTTCAAAAGTGCGATCTTCGTATCCAGAAATTCGCCAAACTGAGAAACGTTTCCCGCAACGTTGTAGAACTTCTCAACCTGAGCATCGGTGATCGTCGAAAAAGGAATACCGGTCTTTTCCTTCGCAATTTCGCGATCATAAGTTACGCCTAACGTCTCGGACCTGATATACCTCAGCTCAATGGCATTCCCTTTTTCACGGGCGACTCCTTTTTTGACCGCGTCACACGCGAGAGCCAAAAGGTGACGGAGATTGGCGGCCTGCAGTTTCCTCACCTCCGCATCTTCAAGGAACTTCGCTCTGGACGCCGATGGCACGCCCTCTAACAACATCGCCCACTCTCGCTGACCGAAACGAGTGATGCAAGGTCCGGATCCGATAGTCTGGCCAAATGCGGGTCCGGCAGACACAATAAGAAAGATCAGGACACCGGCAAAATGATGGACACAAGAACGCTTCATTAAACTAATTCTTCAAAATACTCGCGTCGTCGACGTCAACCGACTGACGGTTGCGGAAGAACGCGATGATGATACCGAGGCCGACGGCCGCCTCGGCCGCCGCGACACTCATCACCATAAATACAAAAAGCTGACCCGTCACGTCGGAGTAGTAGCGCGAGAAAGCTACGAAAGTCAGGTTGACGGCATTGAGCATCAGCTCAATGCACATGAACATCCCGATCGCATTGCGCTTGAAGATAACGCCGACCGTTCCGATCGTAAATAAAATTCCTGACAATGCCAGGTAGCTTGCTAAACTTGGTTCCATTTTAAGTCCCAAGTCCCAAGTCCGAAGTCCCAAGTCCGAAGACCAAAGACCGGATTCGGGACCCCGATCTAAACGCTAATTCGGTAATCTCCCTTCTCTTCTTCCATTCCGCGCTCTTCCAGTTCGTTATCGACAACAAGTTCGAGTTGCGGTTGGCTCAGACGGCGGGCCAGGACGACACCGCCGATTATCGCCATCAATAGAAGCACGCCGACGATCTCGACGGGCAGCAAATATTCCGTGTACATTCCCTCGCCGATGCTCATGGTTCGCCCGACCGTTTGGTCCATATCTACCGCATGCTGCGGGGTCTTCATCACCGCGTAGAAGATAAAGAACGTTTGAGCCAGCAGTATCAAACCGAGCCCACCGCCGGCGAAGTAAAGATACTTAAGCCGGGCCGGCGTTTTGGCTTCGTCAAGATTCAAAAGCATGATGACGAAAACGACGAGCACCATGATCGCACCCGCATAGATCAGTACCTGCACTGCGGCGATGAACGGAGCGGCGAGTGTCACGTAAATACATGACAGCGAGATAAACACGCCGATCAGCGAGATCGCACTGTAAAGCGGGTTCTTGTGATAGACCATCGAGATCGCACACGCGATCGCGAGTCCGGCGAATAAGAAAAATAAAACTGAACCGGCCATAAATCTTTACCGCAGAGACGCGGAGACGCCGAGAAAGAAATCTAATCAAATACGCGACACGCTCTTAAAATCACTGCGTCTCCGCGTCTCGGCGGTGAAAATCAGCTATTCAAAAAGTAGACGATCACGATCGTCAAAATCACGTTCGCCAGCCCCAGCGGCAGCAGGAACTTCCATCCGAAGTTCATCAGCTGGTCGAATCGGAAACGAGGCAGCGTTCCGCGCACCCAAATGTAAAAGAACAGGAATGCACAGATCTTACCGATGAACGCCACGTGGCTTACGAGTGCGTAAGGGATCGAGCCCGGCTCGATAAGGCGGCCCAGCCCGGGAACATACCATCCACCGAGAAACAGGACCGTGCACATTACCGACACCGTGAACATGTTCACGTACTCGGCCATGAAGAACAGTGCAAATTTCAGTGCGCTGTACTCGGTATGAAATCCGGCAACGAGCTCGGTCTCGGCCTCGGGCAGATCGAACGGGACGCGATTGGTCTCAGCAAACGCTGCGATCAGAAATACTACAAAGCCGATGAACTGGGGAATGATGAACCACTTGAACGGCGAACGTATCTGGGCAACGATGATCCCATTAAGGTCGAGGGTTCCGGCGAGCATAACTGCACCGATAACCGAAGCTCCCATAGCCAGTTCGTAAGAGATCATCTGGGCCGACGATCTCAGACCGCCCATCAGCGAGTACTTACTGTTCGACGACCAGCCGGCCAAAGCGATCCCGTAAACGCCGACCGATGTGATTCCAAGAACAAACAACACGCCGACGTCGATGCTCGCGATCGTCATGGGCAATTGCGTTACGCCTACACCCAGATCGTACGGCAGGAAAGTCCAGTCAACCGTTGTTATCGCCGGTCCGAACGGATAGACAACGATCGGAAGAAGCGCGCATGTTAGTGCGACGATCGGCGCGAGAAAGTAAACGAACTTTGTCGACTTATCCGGTACCAGGTCTTCCTTGAAGATGAATTTCAGAAGATCCGCGAACGGCTGCAAGACACCCCAAGGACCGACTCGGTTCGGGCCGATGCGACCCTGGATCCAGCCGAGAACCTTTCGCTCGGCGAGCACCGTATAGGCGACGATCATCAACACGCCCTGAAAGGCGAGCAAGATCCCTACCGAGTAAACCACAAACGGAAATGCCGTTTTAAGAACAGATTCCATAGTAAACGTACGACGGACTGTTACTCCGTCGCTCCCAGTCGGTGCCGGGAGAACTCTATCGAACATTGGACGGGCTAACTGTCCGCCCTACTACCTTCCACCCGGATTAGCGCGGTCGCCGGCACTGACCGCTTCGGCCAATCCTTTTTTCGGCGATCCATCAAGCTCAAACTGCTTCAACGGTGCGAGCAGTAAATTCTCCGGCTTTGGATTTCCATGCGCGAGTAAATGAAACTGCGCGGTCTTGCTCGTCATCGTCGTCAGTCGGTGCAGCTTGTGCCCGACCTTCGGCGTCACTGTATTCTTCTCACCCGCGTCCGGCAGGGAATCGACACGCTGTCGGAGGACGTCGATCACTCCGGTCGCGGTACCGCTTTTGATCTCGTGCTTTACTTGCACCGGTCTTGATTCGTCCTTCAAATCCGGATACCGAATTCCTGAGTATGGACCAACGCTATCTGCGATTGCCTTGAAAACGCCGGTCGCGGACATGTTGTATCCAAAGTCGACACCCAGCTCTTTCGCGAGCATGCTCGTGATCATCCAGTCCGGCTTAGACTGATGGATCGGCTCGATCGCTTTGCGGACCCGCTGCACGAATCCCGTGTTGTTGGTGTAAGTGCCGTCCACTTCGGCAAAAGAGGCCGCCGGGAATACCACATCCGCGAAGGCGGTCGTCTCAGTTTCAAAGAGTTCCTGGACAACAACAAAATCCTTGTTCTGAAGTAACGCCGGATCAGCAATGCTTCCCCCGATCAACAACGCCTTCGAATTGTTTATGACATCCAGGAGCGCCTTTTTGCCTGCCGCCATGTCGTTCGCACCGACCGAATTGTTATAAGGCACAAGCGGTAGGAGCGTGACACGACGATTCTCCGACGAGTAATTCGACGCGGCTGATGTGATCGCGGTTTGAGCTTCGGGTGAAAGATTGGCACCGATCATGATGATCAGCTC
>JANPJL010000206.1:0-12029 GCA_031425495.1 Acidobacteriota bacterium | reverse complement strand
AAGGTTCAGAAGGTCCGACGGATCAAGTTTGATGCGGAAGAAATAACGCTCGTACGGGCGCCGAGCAAACGGATACGGATCGATTGGGATCGAGTCGTCGCGCGACCGGATCTTGCAACAATTCTGCCGGCACCATCGCGGTCGTACTCGGTCGCCGGTGAGATCGCGTTTGTTCCGACAATTCTGGGCGGCGCGTCGCGCAAAGAGGCGGCCGAGCCGGAGCAGAGAGAAGGTATGTTCGCGTCCTTCGACGGTCCGCCGCGTTCGAGGCTAGCCGTTCACCGGCGATCGATTGTGATTGGTGGCGGATTCTCATTGCTGATCGGATTATTCTTGTTCGGGAACGATTCGGTGACGCGGTATTTCCAGAGGTGGAGCTCCGCCGATTCGGCGACAGCACCAGCGACGGAGGAAGCATCGTTACCTCCTGTTTCCCGGTTGAAGTTGCCGGCAAAGCGAAACGTTGTGAAGACCGGCACGAAGACAAAGTCCGAAAAGATTTCAAGCGGCGTCAGTGCAACCGATCGATCAAAGACTTCCGCCGAGAATAAGCGGGAAGCTATATTGTCGTCAGCCGTACGCGCTCGGACAAACGCCGAGTCCACCAAACGATCGACGATAAAGGCATCATCGTCGGCCGCTGGCAAGAGTACCCAGTCAACGCGCCCGCGTATCGTTAAGAATTGATCGAGCGAGTCTCAACCGGCTGCGGCGAGTCTGCGTTTATACTGCAATGGTGCCGGATTGGATTACCTATTTGTTATGATTGGTCTGATGAAAGCCCGCCTGACGTTCTTTATCTTCGCGACCATAATCTTCTGCTCGGCATCTTCCCACGCCCGTGAATTCTTTTATCTTGGCCAGGAACCGCTCATCCGTATCGGTCTGACGACCAACGCGAGCTCGGTTGCAATAACTACGTTGGATAGTCAGCTCGCGGCATACAGCCTCGACGAACCGGCAAGATTTCTGGCGACGAATCGGGTTACAGTTTCGGCGCGAGCGTACCGGCCACCCGAAGTTGAGAGGTACAGATTCGAGCTTCAAAATATCCCGACATCGACCGAGGCCGACGAATTGGCAAAAGGTGTCCGCGAAGATACGGGCGAGACGGCTCTCGTGAGTGTTGATCCTGCGACAAATACTTGGAAGGTTTGGATCGGCCCGATGAAAGAGACGATCGAGGACGCTACCGCGTTCCGGGCGATGCTCACAGCGAAGGGTTTTCAGGATGTCGTCATGGTGTCCGATAAGCAGGTTATCCATTCGGACGACGCGGTCGAGCTCTCGCGGCAATTGCGCACAGCCGGCAAATCCGAGGTCCGCAGCCTGATCAAGACCACTGGCGTTTCGAATGTCATAGGCCCCGACGTCGTCAATCCGAATTTGCGCGAAGTTATCGTTTCGGGTGCCACCGAAGCGGCAAAGTATGCGTCGCTAAAGTCGGTATCATTCGGGTCGTTCAACGAACGTGCGAATCCGGTGCGTCTCAATGGCAAAGCATACCGCGGCAAGCTCGAAGTGTTCGTCAATTCGCGCGGCACTCTGACCGTCGTTAATGTTGTCCCGCTTGAAGAATATTTGCTCGGCGTAGTACCGGCGGAACTTTCGCTGCCGCAGCTCGAGGCGCAAAAGGCGCAGGCGATCGCCGCCCGTACCTATGCTGTCGCCAATGAGAACACGTACGGGACCAAGGGTTTCGACATGGTGCCGACAGTGTGGTCGCAAGTGTACAAAGGCGTCGCGATCGAAACAAAGATGGGAACGCAGGCGGTGCGCGAAACGCACGGAATGATAGCGACCCATGCCGGAAAGCCGATCATGGCTTACTTCACCTCGACGTGCGGCGGACGCACCGAAAATGTCGAGAATGTATTCGACACGAACGAGCCTTATCTGAGAGGCGTCGAATGCTCGCTCGAGGGACAGCGGCATTTCGAACCGTTCATGATCAGAACCGTTCGCACACCCGCCAAGATCCGGAATCAGGAAAACCTCGAACTCGTCCGACTGATGTCACAGTACGCGGTCAACGGATTTTCTCTCACGACCAGCGCGTTCACCGACGACTGGTTCGACGAAGAACCGACCGTCGGTGAGATCTCAAACTGGCTTAATCAGATCGCGTCCCGATTCGGGAAACCGTTTCCGAATGTGACAAAAGACACCTTGAAGCCGCTTGAGCTTGCTCGCTTGATCGCTTCACTTGCCTACACGCCCGGAGCTCCGGACACATTACTGAGCGACTCGGACATCAACTATCACCTCGCTTTCGATGACGCGTCCGAGGTTCCGAAAGAGCGGCGAGCCGAACTTGCGATGCTCATGCGCGACGGTCTGTTCACACTTCAATCGGATCTGACGCTCAAGCCGCAGAAACATTATCGACGCGGCGATCTTCTTCGATTGATCCGGCAGATCTACGAGAAGAAAAAGTGGACGCCGGTGCTGCAAAGTGGAACGACAAAAGCGACGGTCGATGGCAAGCTGGTTCTTCGATCGGGCCGAACCGACCGCTCAATTTCCATACGGCCCGACGTGTTTTTGTTTCGGAAGTTCGGAGCGAACTATTACCCGATCAAGGAAGCTGCTTTGGTCGGCGGCGAGGTGGTGAATTATCACGCGGATGCGAGCGGCGTTGTCACATATCTCGAGATCGAACCGACCGACACACCGACGGTCGCCGAGAACATGTCACCATTTACAAACTGGACGACATCACTTTCGTCGTCTGCTGTTCAAGCCCGGTTATCGAGGTATGTCCGCGGTATCGGCACGCTCTACGACGTGAACATAAAACGAAAAGGATATTCGCGGCGAGCGGCCGAGATCGAGATCATTGGATCGAACGGTGTGAAAACTCTAAAGAGCGGAAAGATCCGCTCGGCGCTGCGTCTCCGCGAACAACTCTTTGTCATCAACAAACGCTATTCCGGAAATCAAGTCACCTCTTATACATTCACCGGTCGAGGCTGGGGCCATGGTGTCGGAATGTGCCAATACGGCGCCTACGGTCTTGCAAAAATGGGCGTGAAATACGACGAGATCATCAAGCACTATTACACCGGTGTCGATGTGACGAAAGCGTACTGAGTGACAGGCGGACGCGACCGTAGTCGCCGGGCCGCCGGCGCAGCTCTGTGGCAGACAGGTGTCGATTTCTAAGTCACGTAACTATATCCCCCACTGCGTGGCGGCCCATGGCAGGGCGACGTTGATCACCACGTAACTTACGAGTAGGACGACGAACGAAACTTTGTCGAAGTGCCTCGAGAGAATTTTCTTGCCCCTCTTCTCGTACAGGTAAAGGGAGATTGCCGACTGGATCAGTGAAACGAAGATCGTGACGATGGCAACGTGGTTGACCATATCCGCCAACGTCATCACCCCGGTGTCAGGCACGAGAGAAGACGTTACGTATGTGTTGACCAAGACGCCTCCGAGAGCTCCAACACCGAGGCCGAAGCGCGGATCGACGTCGGTCGGCTTGATCCAGAACGCGATCAGTGCCACCCCCACCGCCGCGAAAAGCGCCACGAACATTTTCAAGTAGAATCCCCAATCGAGGCGGTGGATCCAGAGACCCATCCTGACCTGTGACTGCACCTTCTCGGTTCCGTCCGCCAGCCGCGGATCTCCGTGCGAGCTAGTGTAGGCATGTGGCTTCTCGATGATCGCATGCTTGTAGATCGAATATCCGGGAATCCGGACGCGTGAGCTTACCCCGGAGTTCTCAGTATCCGCAATGAACAGCGCCTCGCGTCGCTCGCCGTCACGGCTCTCAATGTTGATCGTCAGTGCATGGTCGTCGCGCGGAAAGCGGGACACGTCGAAAAATTTAGTGATCTTGGCAACCACTCTGTAAAGCACATAATGCTCGCCGCCGCCTAAATACTCATCCACCTTTTCTTTCGATTCGATCGCTCCATCAACGATCTGGAGTTTCTCGCCCGGATCGGCGCCGTTGCCCTTCCACCGGAACCAGAGATAAAAGTCGACGGTCCAGCTCGTGTTTTTCACCGACAGATCGACAACGCGGTCGACATATATGCCGGTCTGGACGGGATTGGCGGAGGGGTCTGCTGCGGCAGCCGGTGGGTTGGTCCCGCCCTCACCTTTCTCCGGATTCATCCTGTCATTGTGTCGATCGATAGCGGCGATCTTATTCGAATAGATCGACCACGAGGTTAGGATCGTCGCGGTAGCAAAGACTACGACCAAGGCAATCGCCCATAAGAAGACGCGCTTTCGCTCGGTCGCGGTGATGACGTCTCTTTCATAAACTTGTTCTTTCGCCTCGTCGCTCATAGTAAAACCTTAGTCCACATTAATGGGTTCGTGCGTTCATCCGTCAGACTTTGTAATCGCGATGACGTATCAAGAGATTGTCACCTAGGCAGCGAGGCGAAATTACTACGGAGGTTTGCATTACAATCCTCGCAGACACCGTGCGTAAGAGAAGGGACGTCCGGTCCATCGATGAGTCGGGTTTCACCGGCTTCGATCCACGAGCCATTCACAAAGATCCTGTTACACCAACTGCAGACGCGGAGCATCGCTGACGTACGTGGTGCCGACGCATCGAACAGGACCTCGCGGGAGCGTTCCTGGATCCAGATGGGCCTCGACGTAAATTCGACCAAACCTTCATCTGTGAGCTCAACTCTCATCTCGAGCAGCCGCCGACGCTCAGGACTGTCGCATCTGAATTGAAAGATCGACATGTTTCCGTTACGCACTTTATCAATCGTCCGGGAATAGAAATCTCTCGTTTCCGGATCATCGATAAAGTCTTCGATCGGACGGTTCATCACCTTGGCCGAAAGTACCTCGTCGCCCGAGTTCTGATTAGCGAAATGATCCCATTCGTCATTTACGCCCACTATCCGATCGTCAGAATCCAACCTGTATTTTATTCTCGTGTCCGGCTTCATAACGGCTTCAGAAATCCAAGCAACTGCTTTACATTGTTAGTGTACCCGACGAGCGCGCGAAAAGAGATTATTCTCCGACCCATCAGCAGACGCGAGCTCTCGGCCTCCGCGTACATCTTGAACGTGTACGCTCGGATGGCGAATGAAATTCTCTCGCAATCAAATCATAGGAGCATTATTTCTCTTCGCCGCAATTGTCATCTTCACAGTTGTCAGGTTTGTCCTGACCTAGATCACTTCGCTGCGGCATCGTCCATTTGAAAGACGAGCACGCCGCCTTTTGTAAGCTCAGAGTGTGTGATGTATCCCTGTTCTAATCTCCTGCCATTAAGCGTCACGCTTTTTACAAAGACATTTTTCTCGCCTTGATCCCTTGCCTCGATCGCAAGCGACCGTCCGTTTTCGAATTTCACGACAGCGGTTTTTATCAGTGGACTGCCGAGTGAGTACTGGTCGGATCCGGGGGCAACTGGATAAAATCCGAGTGCTGAAAACAAATACCACGCCGACATCTGCCCGCAATCGTCGTTGCCGCCGAGTCCGTCGGGAGTCGGCCGATATTGATTTTTTAGGATCATCCGGACACGTTCCTGTGTCTTCCATGGCTCGTCGGTCCAGTTATACAAATAGGCGACGTGATGCGACGGTTCATTGCCATGGACGTAATTGCCAATGATGCCTTCGCGAGTGATGTCCTCGGTATCGGCAAAGAATTCGTCAGGCAGGTGCATCGTGAATAGCTCGTCGAGATAGGAAGTAAATTTCGCCTTGCCCCCCATCGCATGGACCAGTCCGTCGGGATCTTGCGGGACGTAGAGACTGTAGTTCCACGCGTTCCCTTCGATGAAGCCCTGGTCGTGAGTTTGCAGCGGATCGAACTTCACACGAAACTTTCCATCGCTCATTCGCGGGCGCATAAATCCGGACGACTTGTCGTAAACGTTTTTCCAATTCTCTGAGCGCCTAATAAATTCGCTGTGGATAATTGGTCGGTTGAGCTTCTTCGCCATCTGCGCGATCGCCCAATCGTCGTACGCGTACTCAAGTGTCTTTGAAACCGACGACGAGTTCTTGTCTTCGGGGACGTATCCCGTCGTCATGTAGTACTCGAGACCATCGTAATATTTTGTTTTTGCGGTCTGGACGGCTGAGTCGAGAGCCTTGTTCGCTTCGACTCCCGTCAGGTTTCCTTTCACGATCGCATCGGCAATCACCGATACGCTGTGATAGCCGATCATGCACCAATTCTCATTCGCGTAGTGCGACCACACAGGCAACATCTTGTGCACGCTCTGATCGTAGTGCGCCTGCATCGAGCGGATCATGTCGCGGTTGCGTGCAGGCTGGATTAGGTTGAGCAACGGATGAAGTGCGCGGTAGGTGTCCCAAAGCGAGAACGTAGTGTAGTGGGTGAACGGTATTTCGGTTTGTGACCGGGCTGCCCGGTCGCTCGCGCTCCCGCTCGCGCTCCCGCTTCTGACACGTGCCTTGTGAACATTCTGGTCGATGCCTTTGTACTGGCCGTCCGTATCCATGTAAACAGTGGGCGCGAGGAACGTGTGATAGAGGGCAGTGTAAAAGTTTGTCATCTCGCCCTCGTCGAGCGTCGTTACAGCGATCTTCGACAGTTCGCGGTTCCACTCGGCCTGACCTTCCCGCTTAACGCGTTCAAAATCCCAGTGTGGAATTTCGGATCTCAAGTTCGACAATGCTCCCGCCGTCGACACAGGCGATAGCGCGAACTTGATCTTGATCTTTTCATTCGCCGCCGTCTTGAAATCGAAATATGCGCGGATCTGCTTACCCGCCATCTCGGGAAAGTTTTTCGTCTGATCGAACTTGCGCCAAAAGCCGCGGTAGTCTTCCTGACCGAAATTCTTAAAGCCGTACGATGTGAACGGTTTCGAAAACTCCATTGCGAAATATACAGTCCGCGTGCGAGCCCAGCCGTTTGTCTGCCGGTAACCGACGATCGTGTGATCGTTCTCGACACGAACGAATGTCCACACGTTCTTGTCGTCGTAATTGTAGATGCCGTGCATCAGGTCGAGAATAATGTGAGCATTGTCGGATCGCGGAAATGTATATTGATGAAATCCGACGCGTGTCGTGGCGGTCATCTCGGCAAGGATGTTGTGATCGTTGAGACGGACCTTGTAATACGCGGGCTGTGCGGTTTCGTCTGCGTGCGAGAACGCCGAGCGAAAACCTGTCGACGGATCCGACTTCGCTCCGGGCTCGAGCTGAAGCTCGCCGACAGTCGGCATTATCAAAAAATCGCCAAGGTCCGAGTGGCCGGTGCCGCTGAAATGCGTGTGCGAGAATCCGACGATCGAGCGGTCGTCGTACTGGTAACCGGCGCAGTATTTGTACGCGTCTTTGTTGTATTTGCCCCCGATATTATGCGGCTGCTGATCGGTGTCAGGCGAAAGCTGCACCGACCCGAACGGTACAGTCGCTCCGGGATATGTGTGCCCCATTTTCTGTGTCCCGATCAGTGGGTTCACATGCCGGATAAAGTTCTGCGATCTTTGAGGAGCGGCGGAGGCACAAAGGGTTAAGGTCGCAATTAAAGTAAATATGAGTTTCATTTCTACACGCTCATCGAAGGCAATTTTGTTCTCATAATATACGCAGCCGACCGAAAGACGAACCCGTATACCCCGGCACTGCTGTGATAATCTTTACAATTCGTGACGCCTGATTTCGGTCAAACCAATATTTTCGCGGTCGCCGGTCCAACTGCGTCAGGGAAGACCGCGCTCGCTGTCGAACTCGCTATTCGCTTCGGCGGTGAAGTGGTCAACTTCGATTCCGTACAGATCTATCGCGGGATCGAGATCGCGACCGCAAAGCCGACAGCCGAGGAACGTCGGGGTGTCGAACATCACTTGATCGATTACGTCGACCCGAACGTAAACTTTACCGCCGCCGATTGGGCACGCGATGCGTCAGAGAAGATCTTCGAGATCGAATCGCGCGGTAAAGTTCCGATTCTTGTCGGCGGTTCAGGCTTTTATCTCCGAACGCTTATGCAGCCGCTGTTCGACAGCCCGCCGACGGATCCCTTGCTCCGCGAGCGGCTTACTTCGATCCGTAAGAAGCGCGGACCGGAATATCTTCACCGGCTGCTGACAAAGATCGATCCGACCGCGGCTGCGAGTTTGTTTGCACGCGACTACGTTCGAGTCACGCGTGCACTCGAATACTATTTTCAGACCGGCGAGATCTTCTCGGAACATCAACCAAACCGTGTCGAACCGCCGGAGTTTGCATCCAGGATCCGGTTGGTCGTACTCGAGCCATCGCGCCCGGAGCTTTACGCGAAAATTAATAGCCGGACAGCCCAGCACTTTGCCGCCGGGCTGGTCGAGGAAGTGAAACTACTCCGGGCCGCGGGCGTAAAAGATGACAGGAACGCGCTCGGATCGCACGGCTATCGACGTGTTTGTGAACATCTCCGCGGCGAGCGTACGCTCGAGGGGGCGATCGAGCAGACAAAGCAGGACGTCCGGAACTATGCCAAGCGTCAGTCAACCTGGTTCCGCCGCGAAAGTGCATGGATCCGGGTAGGGCTTTTCGGCTATGAATGTGAAGCGATCGGTCTTATCGAGGGCGAAATCAAGGGCAAATGAGGGGTTCGGCCACCCGGATAAGAAAATTCTTGTCGGCATGTTCAAATCTGATATAATTCGTAATCTCGATTGTAAGGTGAAGTAAATAAACGAGAAATGTTATGGAAAAACAAGCCGCCCAAAACATTCAGGACGCCTTTTTAAACTCCGCACGACGTGAACGAATCAATGTGGTCGTCCATCTCCTGCAAGGGTCCACCCTGGCCGGCCGCATCAAAAGTTTTGATAAATTTTCCGTTTTACTTGATGTAGGCGGTCAGGACATGCTGATCTTCAAACACTCAATATCGACCATCTCGCAGGAACGTAAGGGTGAACACGCCTCCGCTTAAAGCTAACTTGCCGGGAAAATTCATAAGTTTCGAAGGAATCGACGGAAGCGGGAAATCCACACAGCTGCGAATGTTGGCGGGTGACCTGCGCCAGCGCGGGATCGACGTTATTACGACCCACGAACCTGGCGGAACGCCCCTCGGACGGCGCCTGCGCGAGGCATTTCTGGAAACCGAGGAAACGGTCGCGCCCATGGCCGAACTCCTCCTGTTCGCCGCCGACCGGGCACAGCACGTAGAGTTTCTGATCAAACCCGCTTTGGCCGAGGGCCGGATCGTGATCTCGGACCGGTATGCCGACGCCACCTCCGCGTACCAAGGTGCCGGGCGTGGTTTCCCCGAGGACACGGTCAACGAGATAATCAGGCTTGCCACCGGAGGTCTGAAACCGGACCTGACGCTTTTCTTCGATCTTACGGTTGACAATGCCTTGCGTCGGATGGATTCGCGGCACGAGACCGGCGAACGCCGAAACCGGATGGACATCGAGACGGCGGAATTTTACTCGGACGTGCGAAATGCTTATTTGCGGATCGCCGCCGCGGAACCCGAACGCTTTATAGTTCTCGACGCGAACAGGTCGATCGAAGAGACCCACGCGGTCGTGGCCCGCGAGATCACCGATTTTTTGGGATGAAGAAACTTATCGGAAACAATGAGGTCAAGGCCGCGCTGCTTCGCTTGTTCCAGAAGGGCCGGATCCCGAATGCGCTTTTGTTCGCCGGGCCCGATGGTGTTGGCAAAAAGCAATTCGCGTTTGAACTTGCCCGAATGTTTGTTTGCCCACATGCGAATGCGGATGGTGCTTGCGGCGAATGCCCGGCGTGTTCCCGCACCGATGTATTTTCACTGCCGACATCGGATAAGGGCGACGACTACGATCGGGTATTTTTCAGCCAGCACCCCGACGTCGGCCTGGTAGTTCCATTCAAGAGAAACTTGCGTGTCGGAGCGATCAGAGATCTGGAAAGGGAAGCGAACTTTCGCCCGTACGAGGCCGGCGTGCGGATCTTCATCGTGGACGACGCAGACAAAATGAATGATGCCGCGTCGAACGCGCTTCTAAAAACACTCGAAGAACCACCGGCCACATCACACATTATTTTGATCGCATCACGTGCCGACTGCTTGCTGCCGACCATTCGGTCGCGGTGCCAGATGATGCGATTTGCTCCGGTGCCGAGCGAAGATATCCGGCTCCTTCTTCTAGGAGGCGGCCATTTCTCGCCGGAAGATGCGGCACTCGCGGCTCGCGTCTCCGGCGGAAGCATTACGCGAGCGCTCGACACCGTTCCCGCCGCCTTTCGCATTCAGCGAAGTCTGGTGCTGCGAGCTCTCAATGCTGCAGCAAATGATGATAAGTGTTCGCTGCTTACGGCGTCTGAGGAAATGAATGACGCGAAAAACAAAGAGGACTTCGAATCTAAGCTCGAGATCATTCGCGGAGTGATACACGACATGTGGCTACTGAAGAACGGCGGCCGCATGCAGGATATTCTTAACGCGGATCTTATAGCGGATCTGAATGACCTGTCGGAACGGCTAGAGTCTACCGATCTGGCCAACTGGATGGCAGAGATCGAGACGATGTACGAAAGTTTCATAGTGAATATCAATCGCAAGGTCGCAACTGATGCGCTACTGGTCGGAATGGCCGCCTGATCCGGTCTCTTCCATAACAAGTCTTCACCGTTTATAATCTGCTTGTTCAAACCCGAGGTCCGCTATGCAACGAACTATAATTCTCTGTCTGGTCACGCTTGCTGTGGCGATCGATATCGCCGCTCAAACTCAACCCGCCAAAACTGATTTACCGCCGGATTACAAGGAGAACCCGGCCGCTAAGCAGATACAAGGCGGCGTACTGAACGGTAAAGCGACCTCGCTGCCAAAACCTCCGTACCCCGCGGCCGCTCGAGCGGTGGGAGCGTCGGGTGCTGTGTCGGTGCAGGTATTGATCGATGAGAACGGGGATGTAGTCTCCGCAACGGCAGTTTCGGGCCATCCGCTTCTGGCAGCATCGTCTGTCGAAGCGGCGAGGTCCGCGAAATTCACCCCGACGACGCTGTCCGGCCAGCCAGTAAAAGTCTCCGGCATTATCACGTATAACTTTGTTCCCGCCGCTGCCCCTGAGAAGCTCGGTGACAAGGGGCTCCTTTCGGAGATACCGGTTACCGATCGCGACAATATATGGGCACTTGGGCTCTTTTGCGCTTTCATACAGACCGCCGATGTTGAAGCGGTCCGCTTGATTGGTGATGAACAGGAGTTTAACGCCATGCTCAAAGATATTTCCTCGAGCGTTTCAGCCGGCACGGCGGAATACAAACCCACTTTGGAAAAGCTTGGCTCACCTGACATTGGCATTAGGGCGGACGCCGCTCGCGAATTATTGCGGCTGGCGAGGAGAGAGTTCGACGGCGAGCAAAACTGGCAAATCGATGTTGGCGAACAGGTCGGCTTTGTGTTGTCTGAGTTGCTCCGTCAGAAGCTGCTCTATGTAAAAACCGGAGTTGCCTACGATGCCAACGTTCTTCGCACACATCTCAGACGTGTCTCTGATCTTGTCGCGACCGCTCCATCCGGTGTTTCACTTGAATCGAAGGGTCGCTTCAGGCGCATCGCTGCATTTTCCGAAGTGACAAACCTTGGTACGGACGGCAAATTTGCAGAAATGATTGATGCTATCGCACCTCTTTTTGCCGAGCTGGAAGACAAATAATGGCTGAGGAAGTGATCACCGGCGATCCCGATATTTCGCCGCTCTCGGCTAGAGCTGCCGCAGGCATCGGGGCCTCGGCGATGCTGGCCGCGGCGGGCGCAGTATGGTATTTCGATCCAGCGAAGGCAGGGTTTTTTCCCGTCTGTCCGCTTTATGCGCTTACAGGATTTGCTTGTCCCGGTTGCGGACTGACGCGCGGCTTCCACGCCCTATCTCACGGGGACGTCTTAACCGCTCTCGATTACAATGCTCTTCTGCCGCTGTTTGCAGCCCTGATAGGATTCGGATTTCTATCGATGGTTTACTTTGCGGTGCGGGGTAAGCGGACAAGCATAGATCTTCTTCATCCCAATGCGCTCTGGGTATTTTTCTGTTTATTGATCGTGTTTGGTGTGACGAGAAATCT
>JANPJL010000205.1:0-7072 GCA_031425495.1 Acidobacteriota bacterium | reverse complement strand
CATTCGCGGGCGCTCGAGAAATACGATCTAAACTTCGCGGATATGTTCCGCGGCTTTGAGGATCTTCGTCGTCAGATCGTCGAGCGTTTTGTAAACCCGTCAACGGCCCGACTCTTTGCTGAGACCGAGGACGGCATCGGTGTCCAACTAAACAATCTTGACCAGGAGCTGTCTCGCATCGATTCGACGCTCGCGGCCAACCTCGCGACGCGTCGGAGGAAGATCGCATACCACCTCGCTGCGCTCAGGAAGAAGTTTCATCGTGTCCAACTCGAACGCGATGAGATCGCCGATCGCCGTCTGCGGTCGCTGTTCGGATCACTTCTGCCCGATGGACATTTGCAGGAACGAAAAGTGAATGTGGGTAGTTTTCTGCTGGGGTACGGACCGCAGATGATCGAATGGATCTACGACTCGGTGGATCTGGACGAGCGTGGACATCGCCTACTGTACCTGTAATGAATAAGATCAAGATCCTTTCCGACAATCTAGCGAACCAGATAGCGGCTGGCGAAGTGGTTGAGCGCCCCGCGTCGGTGATCAAGGAATTGGTCGAGAATGCGATCGACGCCGGTGCGAAGCGCGTTCAAATCGACGTCGAGCTTGGCGGTAGACGTCTGATGCGCGTTTCGGACGACGGCGGCGGAATGCTTCGCGATGACGCGATCCTCGCGTTCGAGCGACATGCGACATCCAAGATCAGCACTCTCGAGGATCTGGCCGCGATCGGGACGCTCGGGTTCCGCGGCGAGGCTCTCGCGTCGATCGCGTCCGTTGCGAAGGTCGAGCTCATTACAAAGGTGGAAGACAGAGATGAGGCGACTCGGGTCGCGATCGAGGGTGGCCGCTTGATCGATGTGAAAGATTCGGCACGAGCCGCCGGCACGACTATCTCTGTTCGCGACCTTTTCTTTAACACGCCCGCGCGCCGGAAGTTCATGCGATCGGAGGTGACGGAGAATTATCATCTCACCAGCATCGTGACGCACTATGCCCTTGCGCATCCCGAGATCGCGTTTACGCTAACGAGCAATGGTCGGGAGGTTGTACGAGTCTCACCTGCAAAGGATCTACGCGAACGTGCGTTTCAGATCTTTGGGCCGGGGTTGCTCGACAGCCTGCTGCCCGTGAAAGGCGGGCGCGATTTCATTGCGAAAGTTTCCGGATTTGTTTCGGCGCCTCGCGAGCGCCGTACAACGCGCGACGGACAGTATTTTTTTGTCAATCAAAGGTTTGTCCGAGACAGGACTATCGCCGGCGGTCTGCTTGAGGGCTACCGTTCGGTCCTGCCGCATGGCGTGTATCCGGTTGCATTCCTTTTTCTTGAGGTCCCGCTGGAGGAGATAGACGTCAACGTGCATCCTGCAAAAACCGAGATCCGTTTCCGGCGCACCGAGGCCGTCAAGGATGTGATCGCCGATGCAATTCGTGAGGCCCTTACAAAGGCGGGCGTCGGACCCGAACAGCCGTCGCAGCGGTCGGAAAGTATCGGGGTCCTTACGACGGCTGCAGGAGCAGTTGCTGTTCCGATCGAGCCGCAGCCGACAATTAACTTTCGTGCGATCGACGAAGCTGCGTCGTTCCCGACGGCGGATACTAATGCGGGGCCGGTTGTTGATGTTGAGAGTGCGAACGGTGTAGCTGGAGCGGACGAGCATCCTGCGGTCGAGAACTTCGCTGCCGAATTCGAGCTGCTGGCACTGGATAGGCGTCCCGAATCAGAGGGCTTGATGCCGGACCTCGGTTCCGCGTCTGCCGATACTGAGGAGATCGATAGCAAGTTCGAATTTCCGCCAGTGAACTCAGCCCAGCGGCTTGTGAAGACCGTCGAGGTAGATAGCATCGCCGCCTATAAGGTACGCCCTATCGCCCAACTTCACGACAGCTTTATCATCGCGGTCGACGATGAGGGGATGCTTTTGATCGACCAGCATGTGGCTCACGAACGTATACTGTTCGACAAATTCCGAAAGAGCGAAACCGAACGGCAGATCGAATCACAAAATCTTTTGCTCCCGGAGACGTTCGATCTGACGCCGGCTCAATCACAGGCTTTCGAGCTCGTCGAGGAAGACCTCGCATCTCTCGGGTTTGGTGTGATGAAACTATCCGGCCGGACCGTGGCGATCAAAGCGATTCCGACCGATATTGCTCCGGCTGATTCCAGAAATCTTTTTGCCGAGATACTCGATCACATAGATCTCGACAAACGCGGACGAGCAAAGCAGACACTCCGCGAGGACATTGCCGCGACCCTCGCGTGCAAGGCGGCCGTCAAGATAAACATGAAACTGACACACGAGAAAATGCAGTGGATGATCGACCGCTTGCTCCAGACTTCGTCACCCACAACGTGTCCGCACGGGCGACCTGTCATTCTTAGGCTGACGATGAAAGACATCGAGCGCGGATTTCACCGAACGTAGGACGGACTGTTAGTCCGTCCCCGTAGATTTTTAGGACATCATTATGAACGAGGAGCCCACTGAACGGCCCAGTAAATTTTGGAATCGCGTCTATATCGCGGTGATCGTGAATACCGTGATCGTTGTGACATTGCTGTGGGCGTTCTCGCGATTCTTTTCCTAATTACGGCGGTCTCTTCAGTCCGCGGCGACACGCTGTCCATATCCTATGCAACTTCTTGATTGGCTGATCGTCTTCGCCTACCTCGCCTACGTGATCTGGGACGGCGTGCGCATGACGAAATACTCGGGAAGCAAGGAAGGATATTTTCTTGCGGATCGCGGGTTGCCGTGGTGGGCCGTCGGTCTTTCAGTGATGGCCACTCAACTCTCGGCCATCACGCTGGTCGGAACAACCGGCCAGGCGTACAGCGACGGGATGCGGTTCATTCAGTTCTATTACGGGCTGCCGTTCGCGATGATCATTCTCTGCGTCACGGTGGTGCCATTCTTTCACCGGGCAAATGTCTTCACGGCCTACGAGTATCTCGAAAAGCGTTTCGACGTAAAGGTCCGGACCCTTACCAGTTTTTTCTTTTTGATCTCGCGCGGTCTTGGCGTTGGCACGATCATCTCTGCGCCGGCGATCGTACTTTCGATCGTGTTCGGTTGGAATCTGATCGCAACGATATTTGCGATCGGAATGTCGACCACGATCTACACAGTCTTCGGCGGTGTGCAGGCCGTGACATGGACGGACGTCAAACAGATGGTCGTCATCTTTGTCGGTCTCGGCGTCTGCTTCTTTGTGATCATTTGGAGCTTTCCACCTGGAGTCACGCTTTTTGACGGGCTTCATCTCGCGGGCAGTCTCGGGAAATTGAACACGGTAGACACCACCTTCGATCTTCGAGAGAAATATACGATCTGGTCGGGACTGATCGGTGGGCTATTCCTAATGCTCGGTTACTTCGGCTGCGATCAGAGCCAGGTGCAGCGCTTCCTGACGGCGAAATCAGTCGACGAAGGACGGACATCACTTCTGATGAGCGCCTTTCTAAAGATCCCGATGCAGTTCTTCATCCTGCTGATCGGGATTCTCGTATTCGTGTTCTACCAATTCACAGCGCCGCCGATCGTATTCAACACGTATGAGGTGGCAAAGGCCCAACCGAGTGCGCAGTTTCAGCAGATAAACCAAAATTACCAAACGGCTCATGCAGCCCGACGCGAGGCGGCGATCGCGTTTTCCTCCGGTGAAGGCGGAACGCGCGAAGCGTACGTTGAGTCGGACAAGAAATTCAACGAGAGCAGGAAAGAGGCCGTGGCGTTCATCCGGAGCACGAGCGATAGGAATTTCAACGATGTGAATTACGTGTTCCCAACGTTCGTGCTAGAAAACATGCCGATGGGGGTGATCGGTCTGATAATCGCGGCGATCTTTGCGGCTGCGATGTCGTCGATCTCCGCCGAGTTGAACGCTCTTGCGACCGCCACGACGATCGACTTTTACCGGCGCCTATACGCTCCTGAAGCCAACGATGGTCATTACGTCATGGTCGGTCGGATCTCGACTTTCATCTGGGGCATATTCGCATGCATCGTCGCGATCTTCGCCACAAATCTCGGTTCGCTGATCGAGGTCGTGAACAAGTTCGGCTCATTCTTTTACGGCTCGCTGCTTGGCGTTTTCGTTTTAGCTTTTGCTGTGAAGCGAGCTCGTTCACGCGGGGCCTTCTTCGGTCTGTTGTTCGGCATCGCGTCCGTCTGGATAGCGAGCCGGTATACCGACATCGAATTCCTCTGGTTCAATGTCATCGGATGTCTGGTGACAGTGCTCGTCGGCTATTTGATCTCGTTAACAGTCACGAACGATGACCGTGATCCGGTTTCGGAAGCTAATTAATAATTGGTAATTAGTAGTTAGTAATTAATTCTCAAAAAATGCTTGATGCCTCGAAACGAATTGCTGTTTTCCGACTCGTATGGTTGATTGTGCTCGTCGGCGTCTCAACGTCTCAGCGGTTAAATACTCCAGCGCAGATCCGGCCGGTTTACGATCAGGGAGCCCTCGGGTTGACTCAGCTTTTGAAACGCCTCAATACGACCGCAAGTGCGTTGATGATCGGAGCGCATCCGGATGACGAGGACACAGCGCTACTCGCTTATCTCGCTCGGGGCGAAAATTCGCGGACGGCGTATCTTTCACTGACTCGCGGCGACGGCGGGCAGAACATCATCGGGCCTGAGCTCGGCGAAGCACTAGGTGTCATTCGGACCGAGGAGCTTTTGCAGGCACGCAAGCTTGATGGGGCCGACCAGTTTTTTACGCGTGCATACGACTACGGATTTTCCAAGACACTTGCCGAAGCAAAAGAGAAGTGGGATGAGAAGATCATCCTTTGCGATGTCGTCCGCGTGATTCGTTCTTACCGGCCGCTCGTAGTCATATCGCAGTTTTCCGGCACGGCGGCAGACGGGCATGGTCAGCATCAGTATGCAGGCTACATCACCCCGCTTGCGGTGAAAGCCGCAGCCGATCCAGCTCAGTGTTCGGAGGCGGGTGCTGTATGGGAAGTAAAGAAACTCTATGTCCGTCACCGCGGGACCGGCGAGCCTACCTTGCGAATAAACACGGGTAGGTACGATCCTCTGCTAGGCCGCAGTTACTTCGAAGTCGCGATGCACGCACGGAGCCAGCATCGATCTCAGGAGCAGGGCGTACTTGAATTGAAGGGCGATCAGTTTTCGAATTTAACTCTAATATCAGGCCCCAAGCCAGCGGCAGGAGATACCGGCATTTTCGACGGTCTTCAGGTTCTTCGACCGCGATTCGACGCTGACGTATCGGGCGTATCCAGACAGAATGATCTGATTCCAAAGCTTGCCGATTTGGTAACCCGATCCGAAGATCCAGTCGACTTTGGTCCGGCGACAGACGCTCTGTTCCGGGCCAGCGGCGTAAGAATCGATGTTCTCGCGGATCGTGAAACCGTCGTTGCGGGTGAGACGTTTGCGACGACAGTTCGAATGTTCGCGCCGCCAGGGACCCCACTCGCAATCAAGGGAATCGAGTTTAGTTTACCCAGCGCTAAAGTCGGCGAGCCGCCGACCGGCAGTCAAGGTTCGTTTCGTCGGGAGACGGCTAGCGTCGCCGAGTATTTTAATCTCACAGTTCCCACGAACGCACCGACAACACGACCGTACTGGCTGTTCGAGAAACGAAACGGAGAGATCTTCCGAGTCCCCGATGGAATGCCGCCTAGCAAGCCTTTACCTGATCCCTCGGTCATAGCGACGATCACGCTTGAGATAGGGGGCCGCCAGTTCCGTATTCGAAAGCCTGTCGAATATCGCTTTGCTGACGACATCCGCGGGGAGATCAGACGCGACCTAAGTATCGTACCGAAGCTTACAGCTGATCTCGATCGGCAGCTGTTAGTGGTCTCGACCAAAGAGCGACGAAAGACGCTCGAGGTCAATGTGAACCTAACGAATCACGTCAACGCCGCGGTAGCCGGTAAGCTTCGATTAGTGGTTCCGGCCGGCTGGAGAGTTGTGCCTCAGGATGCCGATTTTGCCGTTGGTCGAAAAGGCGAAAGGAGCCCCTTTAAGTTTTCCGTTAACATTCCCGCTACTGCTGCACCAGGAGCTTATCGACTCTCCGCTGAAGCGACCATGAACGGCGAAACGTTTTCCGAGACCATGCGAACGATCGCTTACGAACACATCCAGACGCACCGGATCTACAATCCTGCGACGGCCGTGGTGAATCTGTTCGACATTCAAACGTCACCAGTCAAAGTCGGGTACATTCGAGGGAGTGGCGATCGTGTGCCCGAGGCGATAACGCAGGTCGGGCTTGCGGTCGAGGTAATTGATGCTCAAACACTGGCCAGCGGTGACTTATCTAAGTTCGACACCATCGTCGTTGGCATTCGAGCCTACCAGGTCCGTTCGGACGTTGTGGCGTACAACAAGCGTCTACTCGACTTTGCCCGAGACGGCGGGACGCTGATCGTGCAATACCAATTGCCGCCAACCTATTCTCAACAAAACTTGACGCCATTCCCGACGCAGATGGGCCCGCGGGTTGTCGATGAAAATGCGTCGGTAACGATAGCAGAACCGGCGCATCCGATTTTGAATTTTCCGAACAAGATCACGGCTGAGGATTTTAAGGGTTGGGTGCAGGAACGCAATCTCTATAACTTTGTTCAAATGGATCCGAAATACGTCGGGCTGCTCGAGTCGCACGATGTGGGCGACCCGGAGAACAAGGGCGGGCTTGTCGTCGCCGACATCGGAAAAGGGAAGTATGTTTATTGCAGCTACTCGCTCTTTCGTCAGCTGCCCGCTGGCGTTCCCGGGGCTTACAGGTTACTGGCAAATTTGATCAGCCAACCGCGGGCGGCACGGTAGAGACGGTAGAAGACTGCACAACCACTCCTGCCTTTGCGGCTGCGCCGCCCGATGAGCGGAAAGGCTGTGCCTTTCCGTGAGGCCCTTGAGTTCTACGAGGCTCCGCCTCGATGGAGGCGGAGCCTCCCGACTATTTCGTGGCCTTACGCCGAATATCTTTTGCACGGTGGGAATGGAGACGTAGTGCTCTGCGAGCGTGGGATCAAGACCTTTGATAATAGCTTGCGCAATACGCTCGATCTGGC
>JANPJL010000204.1:0-14513 GCA_031425495.1 Acidobacteriota bacterium | reverse complement strand
GGCTTTGCTCCGTCCTTTGCCCAAAGGATGTAGAACCAGATCGACAGGAACCAGAAAGTGGTCGAGAGCAAGTCCTTTCTTTCAGAGATCCAGGCTACAGACTCAACGTGTAACGGATGGCCCGCGAAGTAAGCAGCGATCGCGACGCTCGCCCAAAATGCTCCGGTCATCCGGCGGAAACCGACAAACGCCAGGACAGAGTTCAAGAGGTGGAGTATCACGTTCACGACGTGATGCATCCCGGGCGACGCCCCGAAAACCTGTACGTCCAGCGCGAGCGACAACCACGTGAGCGGATGCCAGTTGCCTGCATGATATGCCGAGAATGCCCAGCTCACCGTTTCCCAACTAAGACCGGACATGACGACTGGATTCTCATAAACGTAATGATTGTCGTCGAGATTTATATACTGGAAACCAGTCGTCTGTCCGTAAATGATAAAAACGAGAATGGCCAGGCCCACGACCACCAACGCGTCGCGCCCCGATTCGGAAAAGCTCTCTCTTTCAGCGGTCATTTTGTAATTGCTGGCGGCTTCGGAAGGTCGCAGAATTATACCAAACATCCGGGAGAAGCCGCTTTGAACGCGTGAAAGAACTCGTTTATCCCGGCCGTTCGTGACAGATTTCCTTTTGTGGCAAAATAGTAGGCGGATGGAATTAGTTCTCGATAAATTCAAAGAAGAGTGCGGCATATTCGGGATATTCGGCCACGCCGAGGCATCGACGCTAACGCAGCTCGGACTGTTCGCTTTGCAGCATCGCGGTCAGGAAGCCTGCGGTATCGTTTCGAGTGATGGAGTCGATCTGCACCAGTATCGCTCGCAGGGTTTGGTTGCGGATGTTTTGAACGAAGATGTGCTAGCACGGCTAAGGGGGTCGAGTGCGATCGGCCATACACGCTATTCGACGTCGGGCAAGAACACGATCAAGGAAGTACAGCCGTTCTCCGTGACTTGTCAGCATGGCGATATCGCGATCTGTCATAACGGCAACCTGCCATTTGCCGCCGCCCGGCGTCGCGAGCTTGAAAAGGAAGGTGCGATATTCTCTTCCACCTCAGACACGGAAACTCTGCTGCACGGCATCGCCCGAGCACGGGCCGATAACGTCGTCGATGCGATTGAAAAAGTTTTGAAAGAAACCGAAGGGGCTTTCTCGCTCCTGTTCCTGACCCCGAAATCTCTCGTCGCGGTTCGTGACGCTCGCGGATTCAGGCCGCTGGTGCTAGGTAAGTTAAACGATGCGTGGTGCGTTGCCAGTGAGACTTGCGCTTTCGACCTCATCGACGCGGAGTATGTTCGCGAAGTCGAGCCCGGCGAAATGATCGTAATCGACGCGAGCGGAGTGCACTCGAAAAAACCATTCGAACCGAAAGCTGCGGCGGTTTGCACATTTGAGCACGTCTATTTCTCGCGACCGGACTCGACCATTTTCGGCCGTTCGGTAAATGAGTCTCGGCACAAGATGGGCAAGCGTCTCGCCCTTGAGCAACCCGCCGATGCAGACATCGTCGTGCCCGTGCCCGACTCCGGCGTCGCTGCCGCGATCGGTTATTCCAGCCAGTCCGGCATTCCGTTTCGCCAGGCGATCATCCGCAACCATTACGTCGGCCGGACGTTCATCGAACCGTCGCAGTCGATCCGCTCGTTCGGCGTGCGTCTGAAATTGAATCCGATAAAAGATCTCATTCAGGGTCGCCGTGTGATACTCGTCGACGATTCGATCGTTCGCGGAACGACGTCGAAAAAGATCGTGCAGATGGTGCGCGAATGCGGTGCGAGCGAAGTGCATATGCGCATTTCATGTCCGCCGACGACGCATTCTTGTTATTACGGCGTCGACACTCCGCATCGCCAGGACCTGATCGCGTCGCGTCTGAGCTCACCTCCTCTCGTCGGTGGAGTGGCGGCCGCGTCCGCTGACGAGGTGGTAGATGTGCAAAAGATCGCTGAATACATCGGAGTGGATTCGCTCGGTTACCTCTCGCTCGAAGGAATGCTGGAAGCCATCGGCATCGAATCCACCTCGTCCTGTACCGCTTGCTGGAGCGGGAAGTATCCCACCCTCATCGCCAACAGCAAGGCAGCCTGACCATCCAATGAAACCGCGCTGGATCGAAGTTAATGACAAGATGTAGCGGAATTACGGGTACCTTCTCACCGAACCTGAAGGGCATAATTTTCACGCGCGATTCACCCCCGAATCTAAATCTCAACAGATGCTAAGTTTGGGTATGTTCGGCGGCAGATGCATGACCGACTGCCGCGGGGAATTCCCGGTAGCGTGGTTTGAAAAGGCAAAGCTTTGTCCGGAACGTATCGATGCGAAGCTAGATCTTTTTGGCGTGAATGCATCACAGCCTTTGTCGGTGTTGCGAAAGAAACGGTGGATCCACCACGAAGATCCCCGTGGCTGGTTCCAGTGGTACTGCCGGGTATTATTACGGTCGGCGCTCGGTCGATGACGACCGGCAACTCGGGCGATGGCAGGCCATCCACCGGAAACTCTTGATTTGTCGTGCACGACAGCGCCAGGCGATCCTGCGCTGGGCGTATGATGCGCGGAAGATCTGATCCGTCGAATCCCTAAGGAACCGAAATGGCGTCGCGTGAAATGTATTTTTCACAAGGTCAAGACGCAACGCGACGGCTCAGAGCCACGGCCGACGCAGGGGGCGACCATTATGTCGCAGCCGGCGCGACTATAACTTCAAATTCTTCGAAACAAGCGCAAGCTTAGCTCGGCTCGATAAATTTACCGTCCGCCCGCCGAGCCACCGGGTAAACACTAGGAACTGCTCGCCGAATCTCTTCTGTCATACTTGCCGCCATGGCGTCACATCCGTGGCGCGGGTCCACACTTCCCCACTTTTTCTCGTGTTTTGTCATCGTATCTGATATAGTCGGACAGCCTCGTCATCGCGCAAGCATCCTCGATCGACACTATCGCCGTTCTCACTTGCGACATCCCGACAGCTGGAAAGATGGTACCGCGGGGCAGATCATCCGCGATATATCCACGATGTTTAATCCGACCGAAAAGACTGGTTCCGGTTCTCAACAAGGAAAACCAGCATCGGACGAACTGATCCTTACGGTGTTTGGTAGCGCACCGGTCGCCATGTCGATCCATAGATGGAGCGACGGAACGGTCGTCGACCTGAACAAGGCGTTTACAAAACTCACCGGCTGGGGGCTCGATGAGGCGTTTGGCAAGCGAATGGTCGAATTGGGAGCCGCGACTCAAATCAACGGAGCCGAGATCCGCGCTCAGCTCGAATTGGATGGCCAGGTCGACGCTGAGGAGATCGACATCACGAGCAAGGCGGGAGAAATCCACCACGTGCTTCTCTCGATGGTTCTGCTCGAAATGTTTGGCGAGAAGCATGTTGTTGCCACGTTTGTCGATATTACCGATCGCAAGATAGCGGAGAACTCGCTGCGCAAGAGTGAAGCCCACATCCGCTCGATAGTCGACACCGAGCCGGAGTGTGTGAAATTGCTGGCCCCCGATGGGTCGGTGCTGGAAATGAACCCCGCCGGATTGCGAATGATCGAGGCCGAGGACTTCGCGGACGTAAAGACTCAGAAGATGGATCGCCTCGTGGTTAAAGGGCATCGCAAAGCCTTTCGCGAGCTGACGAGAAAGGTTTTTCAGGGCGAATCCGGCACTCTGGAATTCCAGATCGTTGGCCTTAAAGGCACGCCGCGGTGGCTCGAGACCCACGCAAGTCCTCTTCGCGACGGGGACGGGGAGATAACCGCTCTGCTCGGGATCACCCGCGATACTACATCGCAGAAGCAGGCCGAGGCCATCACCGCGTGTCAGAACAAAATCCTCCAAATGATTGCTGTGGGTGCCCCGTTAACGGAGACCCTTGACACTTTGCTGCGGCTTCTCGAGGGCTTCGCTCCCGGAATGCTCTGCTCAATACTGCTCCTTGATGCAAACGGTATTTCCCTGCGCCACACTTCGGCACCGAGTCTGCCCGAATCGTTTACGAATGCCATCGACGGCGGACAGATGGGCCCAAGCTCGGGCTCGTGCGGTACAGCGGCATTTCGGCGCGAGCAAGTGGTCGTCGAGGACATCGCCTCCGATCCACTTTGGGCCGATTATCGCGACATCGCTTTGGAGCACAAGCTGCGTGCTTGTTGGTCGACACCCATATTTGATAGTCGGCAACGGCTATTGGGCACGTTCGCGATCTACTATCGTGAGCCATGCCTGCCAACCGAATTCGACGGTCGGTGCATAGATCTGGCGACGAACCTTGCCGCCATCGCCATCAACCGGCATCGATCGGAAGCAACCCTGCGCGAAAGCATCGCCCGCACGCAACTTCTCGTCAAATCATCGGACATTGGGCTGTGGGATTGGGATCTCGTCACCAATGAGGTTTACTTCTCGCCCGAGTGGAAACAGCAGATCGGTTATGAAGATAACGAACTGCCTAGCCAATTTAGCGAATGGGAAAGCCGTCTTCATCCGCAGGACGCGGAACGAACGAAAGCTGCGGTCGGAGAATTTCGGGACGGGAAACGGGCGGATTACGATCTCGAGTTTCGCCTAAGGCACAAGGACGGCTCGTGGCGATGGATACTCACCCGCGCCGACCTGATCCGCGACGCGGCCGGCGAGCCGGTTCGTATGATGGGCTGCCATATCGACATCACCGAGCGAAAACAGGCGGAAACGGTCGTGCAGGAGAACGAGCAGCGGCTGAGGAATATCCTCGACACTATGTTTGTTTTCGTCGCACTGATGAACCTGGACGGCAAGATCGTGGAGGTTAACGAATCTCCGCTTGCGGCCACGGGGCTGAAACGAGAGGATGTTTTAGACCGGACTGTTGCGGATTCATATTGGTTCTCGTATTCGACCGAGACACAGAAACAAGTCACTAGGGCATTGTCGAGGGCGGCAAAAGGTGAAACGGTGCGGGACGATTATCTCATCCGCGTCGCCGATGGCGGCTTTATAACCATCGACACTACATTTGCCCCGCTCCGGGACTCATCAGGCAAGGTGGCACAAATAGTCGGTTCGGCGGTTGATATCACCGAGCGCAAGCAGGCCGAGGACGCAGTACGAGAGAGCGAAGAGAGATTCTCGACCATCTTCAAGGCAGCACCGGGATCGATGATGCTGTTTTCTCTACCTGATGGAAAAACGGTCGACGTTAACGAAAACTTCTCAATCATCACCGGCTACACTCGCGAGGAGGCGATAGGTAAGTCCACCGCCGAGTTGGGAATGTGGGCAGATCCGCAGGCCAGAGAAACGTTCCTTGCATCGGTTGAAGATGATGGAGCTGTCACAAATTTTGAAGCTGACCTCAAGCATAGATCTGGTGCTGTCCGCAAAGGTTTGGTTTCCGGCCACTTGCTATCGATACAGAACAAGGATTATCTCCTCGGTGTATTTTTCGACATTACGGAACTCAGGCAGGCCGAAAAGGAACGGCAGGTGATCTTTGAGATCATTCAGGGGATCATTACCGCGCCAAATCTGGATGAGTTCCTGAAGCTCGTTCATCGTCTTATCAGTCAGATCGTCTATGCCGAGAATTGCTTTGTTATGCTGCATGACCCCGCAGACGATATGACCCATTTTGAGTTCTGGGCTGACAAATATGACCCGCCGCCGCCGCCGCACCTCGCACGCAAAAGTTTTAGCAGTTATGTTCTGCGTACTGGTCAGCCGTTGCTGCTTAACGAGGAATCTACACGCAAAATGCAGGAAACGGGCGATGCCGAACACGTCGGAAGCCCGTCCCCGTCATGGCTCGGTGTTCCGCTGCGTACGCCCGAGCGAACTATCGGCGTGCTCGTCTTGCAGCATTACGAAGAACACGGTGCCTTTAGCCAACGCGATCTGGAATTCACGGCCTCCGTGGGAGATCAGATAGCCCTGGCAATTGAGCGGAAGTGGGCAGAGGAGGCTGTTCGTGAGTCCGAGGAACGATACCGGGAGTTGGTCGAAAACGCGATCGATATTATCTATACTCACGATCTGCAGGGCAATTACACATCCGTCAACCGAGCCGGCGAGGAAATTACCGGATACACGAAAGAGGAGTCGCTCAAAATAAGTCTCGCTGACACCGTCGCCCCCGAGTATCTCGAAACGGCCATGGAAATGACCGCCGCCAAACTGGCAGGCAAGGATGTGACCGCTTATGAGCTCGAGCTCATAGCGAAGGACGGCCATCGCGTCGCCGTCGAAGTCAACTCAAGAATAATTGAGGAAAACGGTGTTCCGGTCGGCGTTCAGGGTATCGCGCGCGACATTACTGAACGCAGGCTGGCTGATGAACTAATAACTCAAAGTCAACAGAGGCTTACACTAGCAACAGAATCGATGGGCCTCGGCGTGTGGGACTGGGATTTGATCTCAAATACACTCATTTGGGACAAGCGGATGTATGAATTTCACGGCATAAGGGAAGAAGATTTTGGCGGAGCCTATGACGCCTGGCTTAAAGCCGTGCACCCGGACGACAGCAAAAAAGCCGATGACGCGATCAAGGCCGCTCTCGATGGTTCCGCGCCGTATCACCTCACGTTTCGTGTCGTGTGGCCCGGCGGCGAGATACGTCACCTTGAAGGCCAGGCAATTGTTGTTCGAGCGAACGGCGAAACTCCGGTTCGGATGATCGGAGTCAACGTCGATATCACCGAGCGAGTACTCGCGGATAAGATTTTGCGCGAGAGTAATGACAAATTTCGGCAGTTGGCGGACACGATCACCGATGTGTTCTGGATGCGCTCGCCGGACCTGAAAGAGCTTTATTACATTAGTCCGGCCTACGAGAAGATCTGGGGACGTTCCGTTGAAAGCAGGTATGAGACACCGGGCGATTGGACCGAGTTCATCGTCCCGGAAGACCGCGAAAACGCCGTGGCCGGCCTTGAAGCACTCACTCGGGACGCTCCCACCGTGGATGTTGGCTATCGCATAATGCGGCCCGACGGTGAGATCCGATGGGTACATCTGCGTGGCTATCAGGTTCGCGATGACGCCGGTGAGCTTATCCGGCTCATTGGGATCGTCACGGACATAACAGAGCGAAAACAACTTGAACTTCAATTCCTGCAGGCTCAAAAAATGGAGGCCGTTGGCGCGCTGGCCGGCGGCATCGCTCACGATTTCAACAATCTTCTGACGGTCATTAACGGATACAGCGATCTGCTTGGTCGGTCTCTGCCGCCGGACGACGCAAGGCGAAAGCCGGTCGATGCCATCCAGCAGGCCGGCGAAAGAGCCGCGGCGCTCACAAGCCAACTGCTGGCGTTCAGCCGCAAGGCGATAGTCCAGCCGGTCGCGGTCGATCTGAACAATGCAGTTCGGAATGTCGAAAAGATGCTGACGAGGTTGATACGCGAAGATATCGAGCTGACCTTGACCGCGGACGAGACGATCTCGGCGATCGTGGTCGACCCTAGTCAACTAGACCAGATACTAATGAATCTTGCGGTCAATGGACGCGACGCAATGCCGAAAGGCGGCAAGCTGATGATCCAAACTTTTGCGGCCGAGGTCGACCGGGATTATATCCGTCAGCATCCTTACGCGAAAGCTGGAAGATATGTCGTGATGGCCGTCACGGACACCGGCGGCGGAATGACGCCCGAAGTGAAGGAGCGGATATTTGAACCGTTCTTTACGACCAAGAGTCAGGGAAAGGGAACGGGACTAGGGCTGGCGACGGTTTACGGGATAGTTAAACAGGCAGGCGGGCACATCGAAGTCTACAGCGAGATCGGAACGGGAACTTGTTTCAAAGTTTATTTTCCGGAGATCGCAGGTGCCCAGGCCGACGATGTCAGCGGCGAGCAGCCAGGACTGATATTACAGGGCAGCGAGACGATCCTCGTCGTCGAAGATGAGGAGATGGTCCGCGAGCTTGCGGTGGAAACGCTTCGATCCTGCGGCTACCATACGCTCTCCGCAGCTAACGCCGCCGAGGCCCAAGAGATCGCCGCAAAGAATGGCCACATTGATCTGCTTTTTACGGATGTCGTGATGCCCGGGATGAGCGGGCCCGAACTGGCGGCAGTGTTGTTGGCGACGAACCCGGATTTGAAAGTGCTCTACTCAAGCGGTTATACCGATGACGCTGTTATTCGCCACGGGATGCTCGAAGCCGGAACGAGTTTTTTGCAGAAACCTTATATAGCTCAAAACCTTGCGACAAAATTGCGCGAGATCTTCGACACGAAAGACTGACGAGTAAATCGCCGCAACTCGAATCTTCCTATTTTCATCTCAATAGCGTACACTGACCTTCCTTTACGGGGGCGACAGGCTTCGACAGGGGCTTGTATAGATCTTTGGATGCACGTCGGGCTTTTTGTAGGTGAGCTCGTTAACAAAACTTGCAAAACACAAATGCTAATCAAGAATTAGCTCTCGCTGCCTAATTAACTTTAGTCACAGCGATGTCCGCGGGGAAGTCAGCTTGGAGCGACCTCGATGGGCATAACCCAGTCTAAGCTAGAGCACGTCCACCGCCTGCGGGCGTGTTTGAAATGTTAGTCAGGCTGGTTTTCGACAAGGTTCGCCCGTTTGCTTACTTGTCGAAAATGAGAACCGAGCAAACGGGCTAAACGTGTAGATTTCACTGGTCGCAACCTTTGGATGCGGGTTCGATTCCCGCCGCCTCCACCACTTTTTCATTTTGGATTTTAGATTTTGGATTTTGGATTTGAGATCTGAAATTTGAAAAACGCCGGCGACAGCCGGCGTTTTTAATTTAGCAGAAGACTTCGTTACAGCTACTGGGCGATAAAATCCAAGTCATAAATGTTGTCTTGAACTCCGACAACTTGCTGTTCGAAAGTGTGCCACTTGTGCGTGGCGCTGATCAGTACCGTCGCCCCAACCCCGACCTGCGAGAAACTGTAATACCCGAATGGATTTGTGATCGAGTGCCTCAATCCACCGCTTGGATGATGTAACGTAACCATCGCGCCTGGTATGCCCCGACCGGTCTCGCTTATAACCCTCCCCCGGATACTCACACCGGCCGCGGTTGTCATCCGCGCGGTTACGGAGAAATTATCGATCGATAATCCGTGGTCGGATCCCGTGTGATCTGGGTCGGACCATCTGAGCATTACTTCGGTTCCGTTGGGAATGTTCAGTCCGCTGAAGGAAAACGTAACGGGCACGCGATTGGCAGCCAGATTGCCGTCCAGCGCGCCGGCCGTGCCGCCAGTAATAGGACTTGTGAAGTCCAACTGTGGTACTGCAACTCCTGCTGACTGGAACTCAGCCAGCGAACCGGTAACGGTCGGACTTCCGACAAGATAGGAGAAGGAGATTGTTTGAGCAGCAGCCGCGCTGTTTCGCCATTGCTCGCCTGTGTACGAAATCTCTAGAGACTGGATGGTCGCTCCGCTGTTGTTCTGCAGCCGCACTCCCCAGAACATATTTCCGATCGCGGGATTGCCCGACCCGAGCGAACCGAGAGCACGCTCAGTTGTTGTTCCCGTACCGTAACTGTAAAGGTTTCCGGCATTGCTCGAGCCGTCGTTGGCGACAATCGTCGTTCCCGTTCCCGTTCTTGCATGAAACCAGCCGGGGATAGTGGAATTATTAGTCCACGTAGCCGACCCACTTGCCGGAAGCGTGTCGAAGTTTTCCGTGTAGGGCAAGCCGAGGGACGTGATCGTGACCTGCCCAATCACCGGAATAGAATAGGCGGCGATTCCAATCAAAGCTACGATCAAAGTAAATAACCGGCCGGACAAAATCTTGCAATCATGTACTCTCATATCCTTAGACTCCGTGGTTGGTCGAATTGAGGAACAGACGTTTAAGAGACGGGGAAGAGACTGTTTGCTCCAAAGCTGCCACCCTTTGATAAAATTTCCGCTCGAAAAGTGGATTGACTAATCTTCGTAAGTTTTTGATCAAACTCAAATAGAAAAAGGTGCGAGGTTTGCAACGCATGATATTCCAACAGTTTGGAGTTTCTGCATTCTGTTGGATTTTAGATTTTGGATTTTGGATTGGGGGGCCTTGACGGGAATCTGAGATCTGAAATCAGAAATCTGAAATCTGAGATTTGAAATCTGCGATTTGAAATCTGAAATCTGAAATCTGAAATCTGAGATTTGAAATCTGAGATTTGAAATCTGAGATTTGAAATCTGAGATTTGGGATCTGATATTTGAGATTTGAGATTTGATATTTGAGATCTGAGATTTGAGACTAGAGATTTGATCTTAGATTTGATATCTGAGATTTGAAATTTCGAGAATCTGAAATTTCATAACGCCGGCACACGCCGGCGTTTTCAATGCGGTGGATATTACTGCGGTTTTGATCTTAAGTGACGTGTCGTATCGTCCGTGACGCTAAACGGGATACCTTCCGTAAGCTGATTCGTATGGGCAGGTTCCAGATAATTTTCCTCGGGTGCTCGATTTAATTCATTTGTGTCAGCCGACTCTACCGGAGGTAGTTGCGTTCCGCCCTTTTTGCTGACGAACATCCCGTTGAAAATTAACGCCGCACCGACAAGTAGGGGGAGCACGCCGACGATCCACAGCCGGCTCAAGATCTCCACAGCCGCATCGGAGATACGTCCGCCGGCAATTATTCCGTTCATCACGACAAACACCAGGATCATCAACGCGATGCCGACGCTGCTCGTAATAACGCCAGCCTTTATCTCGCTCTGTCGCTTCATTTCGGTTGTCTTACCTTGCAGGCGCTCGATCTCAACCTGTTGCTTTACAGCATCATCGCCCGATCTGAACATGTCGGCCACCCATGTCTTGTTCCAATCGAACTTACCGTCTACGTCGCGGCTCGCCATGATCTGGCGCAGAGCATGGAGGTTGGCTCCGCAGGACTTGCAGAACTTCAGTTCGTCGTTTTGAGTTGAGCCGCACTGGGGACAGAACATAATTCTCCTATGATAGACCTCTCAAAGCATACGTCCAGCTACGGGGAATGTTCGGTGATTGATTCGTGTGATTTCGTGGTTCCAGGTAGTTGAGGCGGAACTGGAACCACTAACTCACACGAGACAAGGTCTGATTTGCCGAACGGGGATGCTTTTTGTAGCCTTTATTCTTCGACGTTGCTGTGAACGAATTACCAATAGGCATTTTTGACTCTGGGGTGGGCGGCTTGACTGTTTACCGGGCGCTGCACGACCGTTTACCGAACGAGCGTTTCGTATATCTCGGGGACACGGCGCGTGTTCCGTATGGCACGAAGTCGCTGGCAACCGTCGAGCGCTACGCGATCGAGAATTCCGAGTTCCTCGCGTCGCTCGGGATAAAGCTGCTCGTTGTCGCATGCAACACGGCATCCGCACTCGCGCTGCCGAAGATTCGGGAACGGATCGGCGTGGACGTCGTGGGCGTTATAGGACCGGGTGGCCGAAAAGCTGTTCTCGCCACTGAGGAAGAAACGTCGCCCCGCATTGCGGTGATAGCCACCGAGGCGACAGTTTCGAGTAACGCGTATGTCGAAGCGATAAGGCGAGCATCACCGTCGGCGGAGGTTTTTCAAGCTGCGTGTCCACTTTTTGTGCCGCTTGCCGAGGAAGGTTGGACCGCCGAAGAGGAGACGGTTTCGATCGCGGAAAAGTACCTTCGCAAAGTTCGCGACTTCGACCCGCATTCGCTCGTTCTCGGCTGCACGCACTATCCGATCCTGCGCGAGGTAATCCAAAGAACGGTCGGCGCGCATGTTAAGCTTATTGACTCAGGCGAGGCGACGGCGGAAGAGGTGAAAGCTCTGCTCGAATCGAAAGATCTCGGCAGCAGCGACGACGTATCCGGTACCCGGGAGTTGTGCGACGACCTCGACCATTTTTATGTGACCGACGCGGCGGAGAGGTTCGCAAAGGTCGCGGAACGATTTCTCGGGACCACGCCGAATAAGCTCGAGGCGATAGAAGTTTATGGCGGAGACAAATTAGTTAAAAGTTAAAAGTTAAAAGTGAAAAGTGAAAAGTGAAGAACGAAGAGAGGTGGCAAGCTAGACTGGCTCATAACTATTCACTTTTCACTATTAACTTTTCACTCCTAAAATATGAATTACCAGAGACCAGACGGCCGTGCGGTCGATCAAATACGAGTGACCAAGATCACCCCGAACATCTCGCCATATGCCGAGGGCTCGGCGCTTATCGAGGTTGGAGGAACTAAAGTTATTTGCACCGCATCAGTTGAAGACCGCGTGCCGATGTTTATGCGGAACAAAGGTATCGGCTGGGTGACGGCGGAATACGCGATGCTCCCGCGCGCGACAAATACCCGAACCCAGCGTGAAACGCAGCGACCATCAGGTCGAACGCAGGAGATCCAGCGGCTTATCGGTCGTAGCCTCCGGGCGATTGTAGACACAAAAGCTCTCGGCGAACGGCAGATCATGATCGACTGCGATGTGATCCAGGCGGACGGAGGCACGCGATGCGCTTCGATCACCGGGGCGTACGTCGCACTCGCACTTGCTTGTCGAAAGCTGGTTAAGAATTCTGTCGTCAAGCGGTCGCCGCTTCTGAGTGAAGTCGCGGCGGTCAGCGTGGGTGTGATCGAAAACACGTCGATCCTGGATCTCGCGTACGCAGAAGATTCGAATGCCGAGGTCGATATGAATATCGTTTGCACCGGAGCGGGAAAGTTTATCGAGATCCAAGGGACCGCCGAACGCGAACCATTCACCCGCGAGCGGATGAACGAGATGCTCGCCCTGGCGGAGAAGGGGATCAACGATCTGTTTCAGATACAGCGGAAAGCGCTTGGCGAATAGGTTATGAGCGAAAAACAACTCGATGGAAGATCGGCGATCGTTACCGGAGCGACGCGGGGGATCGGTAAGGCGATCGCACTTGAGCTTGCAAAGCGTGGATGCAACGTCGCCTTCAATTATTCGAAGAGCGCCGAAGAAGCAGAAGGATTAAAAACCGAGCTCGAATCGCTTGGTGTCAAAGCGATCGCTGAACAGTGCGACGTCGCCGACACGGCTGCTGCGGCAGAGTTCGTCGGACAAGTGAAGGAGGCGTTCGGCACGGTCGATTATCTGATCAACAACGCGGGTATCACACGCGATCAGTTGATCCTGCGTATGAAGGAAGACGACTGGGACGCGGTGATCGACACGAATCTGAAAGGCGCTTGGAACTTTTCGAAAGCGGTTTTGCGTCCGATGCTGCGAAATGAAAATGGCGGATCGATTCTGAATATCACTTCGATCAGCGGTGTGGTCGGGATGCTTGGACAGTCGAACTACTCCGCTTCAAAGGCCGGAATGATCGGTCTGACGAAATCACTTGCAAAGGAAGTGGCGAGCAAGAAGATCACCGTCAATGCGCTTGCACTCGGACTGATCGAAACCGACATGGCGTCCGAGATGAACGCCGACTATCGTGAAAAATTTCTCTCGATGATCCCGCTTGGGCGGCTCGGCAATGTTCAGGAAGTAGCCGAGATCGCGTGCTTCATGCTCACCCCGTCCGCGGCTTACATCACAGGGCAGGTGATCCAGGCCGACGGCGGATTGGCGATGTAGCCAATGTTCCACCTGCGCTGTAAGCTGGAAACATGTCGTTGGAATATAGGGTTGAGGCGGACGCAGAGAACGAGGCCCAAGGCGAGTTTCCCGAAATTCGGATCCCGCCTCCGATCTACACGATCGTGATTCTACTGTGCATGTCTGCCGCGATGGCCGCCCAGATTTATTCCGGCCTCGACGAGTCCGTCGAAGTCGCCGGGTTTGCTAAACCTCGATTCCTCGCCGGGGAGTATTGGCGAATTATTACCGGGGCCGTTCTTCACGGCAGCTTTCTTCACATTTTCATGAACGGCTACGCTCTGTACGGCTTCGGTAAGCTGATGGAGTTGCTCGCTAATCGAGCGCATCTGGCGATCGTATTTCTGCTTTCGGCCATCGGCGGCGGCCTTCTGAGTTTCCTGTTCTATCCCGAAGGGATCTCAGTCGGCGCGTCGGGCGGCATCGTCGGGCTTCTAGGCTATCTGGTCGTCTACGCGTTTCGTCGCCGTCGATTTGTGTCGGCAGAGTTTCGCAAGAGCCTGCTTATCAACATCGGTTTTATCCTCGTATTCGGACTAGTTCTCTATCAGATCGTCGACAACTACGGTCACATCGGAGGCCTGGTGACGGGCATCATTTACGGTCTTGTTCAGATTCCGTCTGATGAATATGTGAATCCGCGGGACGCGTCGGGGGCTGTGCGGATCGCCGGTGTCGCGGCGCTCGGTGTTTACATTGCAGCGACGGTCCTATCGATCTACTTGCTACTGTCGACCCGTTGATATGCCCCGCGTACGAGTTCATCAACACGTCAACCCGCTGTCTCCGTACTATCGGCAGTCGCCGGAGCCTATCGATATCGAAGCTTTATTTCCGGAGCCGGATCGTCCATTACTTTTGGATATCGGTTCCGCCCGCGGTCGATTCATTTTGCGGATGGCGGGTGCCGAGCCGCAGTGGAATTATCTTGGCGTCGAGATCCGCGAGCC
>JANPJL010000203.1:0-6599 GCA_031425495.1 Acidobacteriota bacterium | reverse complement strand
CTGCCGAAGAATGATCTCGGCTACACCGTCGATTACTACGAGGGTTCGCTCTCCACACTCTGTGCGGGGTGCGGTCACGATTCGATAAATGCGGCGATCGTCGAGGCTTGCTGGCAGCTGAATATCGAGCCGCACAGGGTTGCGAAACTCTCGGGTATCGGGTGCTCGTCGAAATCGCCGGCGTATTTTTTGTCGAACTCGCACGGGTTCAATTCGGTACACGGGCGCATGCCTTCGGTCGCGACGGGTGCGAATCTCGCGAACCGGGACATGATCTATCTCGGTGTGTCGGGCGATGGCGATACGGCGTCGATCGGGATGGGGCAGTTTGTTCACGTCGTTCGCCGGAACCTGAACATGGTTTACCTGGTGATGAACAACGGTTGCTACGGTCTGACGAAGGGACAGGATTCGGCGACGGCTGATGCAGGTTCGAAGTCGAAAGCCGGAAGCGTAAATCTTTTCGAAGCTATCGATCTCGCGAGTCTTGCGATCGAGCTTGGTGCGACGTTTGTCGGGCAAAGTTTTTCGGGCGACAAGGAACAGCTTACGCCGCTCTTGAAAGCCGCGATGAAGCACAAGGGCTTTGCATTTCTAAACGTCATTTCTCCGTGTGTCACTTTCAACAACAATCCCGGCTCGACTAAGTCGTACGACTACGTCCGCGAGCATGTCGAGGTCACGGGCACGATGGACTTTGTGCCGATGATGCGCGAGATCACGACGACGTACGAAGCAGGATCTGTAAACGATCTGGTAATGCACGACGGTTCGAAGATCCGCCTCCACAAACTCGCCAAAGACTGGGATCCTTTCAATCGCTTATCGGCTGCGAACGCGCTGCAGCGTGCGAAACAGACAGGCGAGATTCTCACAGGTTTGCTGTACATGGATAAGGATTCGTCGGAGCTTCACGAAATGCTAAAGACAAGCGACACAGCTTTGAATGCATTGGGTAAGGATGTTTTGTGTCCGGGGTCTGAGGCACTTTCGAAGTTGAATGCGTCGTTAAGATAAGAAGTTTTGCCCGCGAATAACGCGAAAGGACGCGAATAAGAATATGCTCTTTCTTATTCGCGTCTTTTCGCGTTATTCGCGGGCAAAATTCTTTAAAGGTGATTCATATGAACAGCACCGTAATCCTCGCCGTCGTGATCATCGGATTCTCGGTCGGCTTGCGTGCATTGACCGCGCCCGCAGTAGTGGCGTGGTGTGCTTATCTTGGCCTTATGAATCTGGACGCCACTCTTTTCTCATTTATGTCTTCGCCCGTCGCGGTGGCGATTCTTTCGCTTCTCGGACTGGGCGAGTACGTTGCTGATCTTCTTCCAAACACTCCGAACCGCACTGCCGCGCTTGGCCTTGTCGCGAGACTGTCGACAGGCTCATTTGCCGCCGCATGTTTGCTGGCGGCAACGGGTAATAGTTTGGCGTTCTGTATTCTCGGGAGCGCAGCAGCGGTCATTGGTGCTTTTGCGGGATACCAAACTCGCGTGCGGCTGGTAAGAGCTCTATCCGTGAAGGATGTTTTTGTCGCCCTCCCTGAGGACTTTGTCGCTATCGGAACCTCGCTCTGCGCGGTCTGCATTGTCAGCGGCACTTGACGGGGGCGAAGACAGCGGTTCGACCCGCGCTCGAATTTAGCCTAAAATCATCTCGATCAATTCTCTACTAACTTATGAACTTCGGCTTCATCATCGACAACCGAAAATGTATCGGCTGCCATGCGTGTACTGTCGCCTGCAAAGCTGAACACGAGGTGCCGGTCGGCGTAAACCGGACATGGGTCAAGTACATCGAGAAGGGCTCGTTCCCCGACACGCGAAGATTGTTTTCCGTTATGCGGTGC
Source organism: Acidobacteriota bacterium (assembly GCA_031425495.1). Classification (GTDB taxonomy): domain Bacteria; phylum Acidobacteriota; class Blastocatellia; order Pyrinomonadales; family Pyrinomonadaceae; genus OLB17. The sequence goes on along the minus strand of JANPJL010000203.1, from coordinate 4,750 downwards.
AATCATTGCGCCGATGCACCGTGTGTCGAGATCTGTCCTGTCGAATCGCTCTTTACACGCGCTGACGGCATCGTCGATTTCGATGATCGCCGCTGTATCGGCTGCAAGGCTTGCACACAGGCGTGCCCGTACGATGCGATCTACATGCACCCCGACGACCACACGTCGGCAAAATGCAATTACTGCACGCACCGCGTCGACATCGGTCTCGAACCGGCGTGCGTCAATGTTTGTCCGGAACACGCGATCATTTCCGGCGACATGGATGATCCTTCTACCGAGATCTCTAAGCTGCTCGCGCGTGAGACGGTGAGCGTTCGCAAGGCTGAGAAAGGAACTAAGCCGAAACTTTTCTACATCGATGGCGATAAGGCTTCGCTCGATCCGACCGACGCGAATCCGGGAACGGATTATATGTGGTCGAGCCAGTCGTCGGGCCTCGGGCACCAGGTAGGACGGACTGTTAGTCCGTCCCCCTCGGCGAACTGGACAACAGTTGGCAGTCCCAAGCCCGGCGGCTTGGTCCAGATCCAGCCTCGAAATGTTAGTCCGTCCTCGAGCGGCGGCGGGGGGGGTTCGGGAAAGACTGCAGTTGGTCGAGAAGGACGGACTAACAGTCCGTCCCACGCGCGCCGCGTTTATGACGCGCCGGATAAGGGTGTGTTGTGGGGTTGGGAGGTTGCGGCGTACATCTGGACGAAGGCGATCGCGGCCGGTGCGTTCATGTTGCCGATCTTTGGCAGTTACTTCATGGATATTCCACCTCCGGTGAAATGGATCGGCGCGATCACAGCTTTAGTCTTTCTAACATTGACCGGCATTCTTCTGATCATGGATCTCGGCCGGCCCGATAGGTTTTTGTATGTGCTCCTCCGGCCGCAGTGGCGATCGTGGCTGACGCGCGGTGCATACATCATCACAGGTTACGGCGCGTTATTGACAGCTTGGATCGTTGCATCCTATCTCGGATTTGAGAATGCACTGCGGTTTATCGAGCCGCTGGCGATCGTGTTCGCTCTGTTATCTGCCGTCTACACCGCATTTCTTTTTGCCCAGGCAAAGGGCCGCGATTTCTGGCAGAGTCCGATGCTCGGCGTGCACATGATCGTCCATTCGCTCATGGCTGGCTTCGCGGTGTTCCAGATCGTCTCTGTTTATTCCAGCGTCAACGTCGGGTTCGTAATGGTGCTCACGTTCTTGTCCCTCGCGACGCTCGTCGTTCATCTGATAACGCTTGCGATCGAGATGACGACGACCCACACGACCGCAGACGCACACGCTGTCGCGAAGATGATCACGCGAGGCGAATTCAGCCGCGCGTTCTGGCTAGGGATGATATTGGTCGGAAATATTCTGCCGATGATCCTACTGTTAACAGGAAGTTCGTTCGGGTTCGCTCTCGCGGGAGTGTTGATATTGGTCGGCCTGTTTATTGGTGAGAGGATCTGGGTGAAGGCCCCGCAGATGGTGCCGTTGAGTTGATGCTGAATTGCGGCTTCGCCTCCCGATGAGCGGAAAGGCTGAGCCTTCGGCGCCATTGAGCTGCCGACTTGCGGCTTCGCCGCCCGATGAGCGGAAAGGCTATGCCTTTCCGACCGACATACAAAATACATGAGGCTCCGCCTCCAATGTGGCGGCGTAGCCGCGGAATTATTGAGAGGCCGACGGAAAGGCAAGCCTTTCCGCTCATCGGCGGGCTAAGCCCGAAGAAACCTTCCGCCCATCGGCGGGCGGAGCCCGAAGAAGCTTTCCGCTCATCAGGGGCGAAGCCCGAAGAAGATGCCAAACCACAAACCATCATTAATCGAATCCATCGCCGAGAAACTTCATCTCATCCCGAATCTTCACGGTGCTGATCAAGATGCGCTTCCTCCGATCGTCGGGCCGGGGAAGCTCACCGATTATCCGCCGCCGGACAAGTGGGACCACTGGACGGAGTACGAAGCGAAGAGCGGTCAGCGTCGCGAGAAGAAAGACTACATGATCATCCCGACAACCTGCTTCAATTGCGAAGCGGGTTGCGGCCTGCTCAGTTACGTCGACAAAGAGACGCTGAAGGTTCGGAAGTTCGAGGGCAATCCGTACCATCCCGGAAGCCGTGGGAGAAATTGCGCGAAGGGTCCGGCGACGATAAACCAGATCGATGATGTCGACCGCATTCTCTATCCGCTAAAACGGAAAGGTCCGCGCGGGGGTGGCGAATGGGAGCAGGTGACGTGGGATGAGGCGCTCGATGACATCGCGGCGAAAATAAGAACGGCGCTTCAAGAAGATCGTCGGAACGAAGTTGTATATCACGTCGGGCGTCCGGGTCATGAGGGTTTCATGGATCGCATTCTGCAAGCGTGGGGCGTTGACGGGCACAATAGTCACACGAACATCTGCTCGGCCGGTGCACGTTTCGGTTACGCCATCTGGCAGGGTGCGGATAGGCCGTCGCCGGATCACGGCAACGCAGAATTTATTCTTCTTATCTCCGCCCATCTTGAATCGGGGCATTACTTCAATCCACACGCACAGCGCATCATCGAGGGAATGATGAACGGTGCAAAGCTCGCGGTAATGGACACGCGTCTTTCGAACACCGCATCAATGGCCGATTACTGGATGCCGACCTATCCGGGGAGCGAGGCCGCAGTCCTGCTTGCGATGGCGAAGGTCATCATCGCCGAAGGCTTGTATAACGAAAAGTTTTTACGCGATTGGGTGAACTGGCGCGACTCTTTACAAGAATTGGACCCGGGTGCGGAAGTCACATTTGAAAATTTCATATCTGAAATTGCAAAGCTTTATGGAGAGTACACACCCGAGTTTGCCGAACAGGAAAGCGGCGTGCCGGCTGCCTCGATCGTAGAGATCGCGCGACAGATCGGACGGGCGGGAACCCGATTCTCCTGTCACAACTGGCGCTCGGCCGGGGCCGGAAATCTCGGCGGATGGGCGGTGGCTCGCTGTCTGCATTTTCTAAACGTGCTCACCGGCAGCGTCGGAACAGTCGGTGGGACATCACCGAGTGCGTGGAACAAATTCAAACCCGCGGGCTTTTCGACACCGCCCGCTCAGAAATTCTGGAACGAGCTTCACTTCCCGCTCGAATATCCGCTCTCGCACTACGAGATGAGCTTTCTGCTTCCGCATCTTTTAAAAGACGGCCGCGGAAAGATCGACACCTATTTCACGCGTGTCTTCAATCCGGTGTGGACCTATCCCGACGGATTCTCATGGATCGAGGCCCTGAGCGACCCAGAAAAGGTCGGGCTCCACATTGCGTTGACGCCGACGTGGAACGAGACCGCGTACTTCGCCGACTACGTTCTTCCGATGGGTCTCGCGAGCGAGCGTCACGACCTGACGAGCTACGAAACGCATTCCGGAATGTGGGTGTCATTTCGTCAGCCCGTCCTTCGCGAAGCGGCACGAAAGATGGGCCGCGAAACGACGTTTACGTACGAGACAAACCCCGGCGAGGTCTGGGAGGAAGACGAATTCTGGTTCGAGCTTTCGTGGCGGATCGACAAAGATGGCGATCTCGGCATTCGCAAGCATTTCATCTCACCGTATCGCGAGGGCGAGAAGATCACAATCGACGAGTATTACCGTTATATATTCGAGAATACGAAGGGCCTTCCGGAGGTCGCAGCGAAAGAAGGTTTGACGGCGCTAGATTACATGCGCAAATACGGTGCGTTTGAGGTCGAGCAGGCTGTTTACGAGAAGCACATGGATCTCGCGCAGATCACTGACCTCGCCGATGATGAGATCGATGCCACGCGCGGCGAGATCCGGAAAGAAGGCAAACTTGTCGCGATAATTGCGGATGGTAAAGCCCGCGTCGGATTCAACACGCCATCAAAACGTCAGGAACTTTTTTCAAAGACGACGGAGGAATGGGGCTGGCCGGAGTATGCATTCCCCACCTACGTCAAGAGCCACATCCATCCCGATAATTTCACCGAGAATGAGGTCGTCCTCGTACCGACATTTCGCTTGCCGACGCTAATACACACTCGATCGGGCAATGCGAAATGGCTTGCGGAGATCTCGAACCGAAACCCTCTCTGGATGCACACGTCGGACGGCGAACGCTGGGGGATCAAGACCGGCGATATGGTCCGCGTGTCGACCGACATCGGCCACTTCGTAAATCGTGCCTGGGTGACCGAGGGGATGCGTCCGAAAGTCGTCGCGTGTTCGCATCACATCGGCCGGTGGCGTCGAGCACAAGACGCAAGCAACAATCGCTGGGCGACGAACCAGGTTGCGATCGACGAGATCGCCGACGGCAAGTGGATGATGCGGGTCGTCGAAGGTATCGGTGCTTACACCAGCGACGACCCCGACACGGCTCGCATCTTCTGGACAGACGGCGGCGTTCATCAGAACATCACCTTTCCCGTCCACCCCGATCCGGTGAGCGGTATGCACTGCTGGCATCAAAAGGTAACCGTCGAGAAGGCCTATCCCGAAGACAATTACGGCGATGTCCTGGTCGACACCAATAAGTCTTTTGCTATTTACAAAGAATGGCTGGCCATGACGCGTCCCGCACCCGGACCAAATGGACTGCGTCGACCACTGTGGCTCGCCCGGCCACTGCGACCTGCAGAGGAGATGTTTTACGTGAAGTAGTCAGTAGTCAGTAGTCAGTAGTCAGTAGTCAGTAGTCAGTAGTCAGTAGTCAGTAGTCAGTAGTCAGTAGTCAGTAGTCAGTAGTCAGTAGTCAGTAGTCAGAAGTCAGTAGTCAGTAGTC
>JANPJL010000202.1:0-4274 GCA_031425495.1 Acidobacteriota bacterium | reverse complement strand
CTTCGTCATCGTTTTTATCGACCTTGTCGGCTTCGGGATGGTGATCCCGGTGCTGCCGATCTACGCACAAAACGAACCGTTTCTCGCCAGTCCACTGGAGATCGGCTGGCTCGTCGCGATCTATTCGTTGATGCAGTTTATTTTTTCGCCGATCCTCGGAAAGCTCTCGGACCGTTACGGCCGCAGGCCCGTTCTGTTTATCAGCCTGATCGGATCTGCTGCAGGCTATCTCGTTCTCGGGTTCGCAAACACGCTCCTCCTGGTCTTCATTGGCCGCGTCGTTAGCGGCATCACGGGTGGCAACATCTCCGCCGCGCAAGCGTATATCGCCGACGTCACCACCCGGGAAAATCGAGCCAAGGGCATGGCTCTGTTTGGTGCGGCGTTCGGGCTTGGATTTATTCTCGGCCCGGCGATCGGCGGGATCTCGAGTAAGTACGGCGTCCATGTTCCGTTCGTGATCGCGGCGATCCTTTCATCGATCAGCGCCGCGGCGGTGTATCTCGTGTTGCCCGAAACGAGACAATTGAGATCGGAGGGCTCCGCCGACGGGAAGGTCGGTCGTATTTCCGAACTCTTCAGTTCACTCGGCGAAAAGATGTTCGGCACGATCAATCTGATCTATTTTCTCCTCGTCACATCGTTCTCGATCATGACGTACGCGTTCGTTCTCTACACGGCGTTTACGTTCGGCTACAACGCCGAGCAAAACGGTTACCTGTTCGCCTTCGTGGGCGTGATGGCGGTCTTCGGTCAGGGCGTCCTTTTCAGCTCGCTTGTGAAGCGCTTCGGCGAGACGCGGCTGACAGCAGTCGGCTGCGTGATGATGGCGCTGAGCCTCTTCCTGATCCCGTTCGTAACGCCAGAGTTTACCGGTCTCGCTGGATTGCTAGGTGTTTGCGTGTTGCTCTCCTTCGGCAACGCACTCGCATCGCCTGCGCTCACAAGTCTTGCATCAAAGATCACGCACGAAGACGAGCAAGGCAGCCGTCTTGGAATCATGCAGTCGGGCGCAAGCCTCGCGCGCGCAGTCGGCCCGATGATCGGCGGGCTGTTGCTAAGTAACGCGGCGAGCAGGATCGATCAGACGACGCTTTACCGAACATTCTTCGCCGCGGCGGCCATCATGTTCGTGGCTTTTCTGATCGCACTTTATTCGGTCAGATCGATTGGTAATCGTGTCGCGACCAGCTAACAGCCCGATCGCTTGGTATTAACCAGCATTCTGAAGGTACCGACCCGATGAGTTCCTCGTATAAAAAAGGAGACTACCTAACGTCTAGATTTTCTGGGGAGCAGGCAAGAGCTCTGATGTCTCTTTGTAACTAGGAGCTAACGCAAAATGCACAAAGTCTGTATGAATATGAAAAGCTACATGGTTCCGATCAAGAAACTAGTTTTTATCGTAGTCGTTTTCGTTATTACCACTTCTGAAATGGCGGCCCAAATAGTCTTGGCCGGTGATGGTGAACAGCTGGAAACTTTGGATCGCGGAAGAGTGTCGAATTCTCACCTAGGTGCTGATATCGCCAAGCATGCAAGCTTGAAACTTTACCTTCGTAAATCGGAGTACAGACCCGACGAATTGCTTTTGGTAGACATCGGTTTTCTCGGGAGGTCGGAAAAAGATGTGTATTTCCCCACGGACCTGGACATTGAGCTAAGAGTGACCAGTAAATCGGATACGTCTAACAGAGTTAAAGGGCTCTACACAATCGATTTTGTGAACCCTTCGTTTATTAAGAGCAAAGATATTCTGATTATCCGAACGCTTAAACTGGTAATGGGCTGTCAGCATGACGAAGCCAAGTTGGCGATGAAACGACCAAGTTCCAGTGATAATAGAGTTCTTTTTGACAACGATCTTTTTCAAAGCCTTCCTGATGGCTGCATTGACGTGAGCAGCCCGGGGGATTTGGAGATTTCTGCCGATTTAATAAGTCGCGAAATTGTCGTCCAAGGCGGCGTTGTTACTCAGACCGCCGTTGGCTCAATTCAAAGTAACAAACTCACGATAAGAATGCGCAAGTAGTGCTGGAACTCTCGGGATGGAATGATCCATATTTTCTGTGCGGGGGCTACAACGATGTTGCTCTCTTGACGGACTCATGGCTCAAAGGCGAAATCTATAAATGAGGCTTACCCAAATGAATAGAATCTGCCGAGTCGCAACTGTTGTTCTGACTCTGATCGTTTGTAACTCGTTTATCTTCGGACAGCAACCGAAGTGGCACGCTAGGCTGCTGCGCATAGTAGCACTTGATTCAACTAAGTCCGAGGTCGAGACCGTTTTCAAGGATCTCTTAGTGAAAAGGTCTTTCGTAGAGAACGATACTAACGTCGTTTTATACGAAACCGCTGACGGTAAATTATCTGCGGTGTACACAAATGAAGATTGTTCTCCAGGCGGCCCTAGGGCAAATGTGCCAAAATACACACTCTTGGACCTCATCTTCTTTCCCAAACAGAAGTTGCCTCTCTCGACATTCGATATTGATCTTGACGATTTTACGGAAGTTGATGACCCTCACGATCCTGGTAGCGAATACGTTAGTGCTCGGCTCGGAATAACTTACTCGGTTCAGTCTAACCGAGTAATTTTTGTCAGGATCTCTCCTAAATCGATAGATGCGTTAATCAAATGCAGATGAACCGAGCGGTCGTTTTGCGGGAAAAGAAATCCATCCGAGGACGATCCGATTCAAGGCAATTCCGGGAGCAGGGTGCCCTGCTAACTAACCGCACGTTGTCGTTGTTTGGTTGTAGCTGGGAATGAAAGTTTGAAGGTGGTGCCGGAGCCGTGGTCGCTTTTGACCTCGATCGTACCGGCGTGTTCCTGGACGATGCCGTAGCTGACGGCGAGGCCGAGACCGGTTCCGTTGCCGACACCCTTGGTGGTGAAGAATGGGTCGAAGATCTTGTTCAGGTTGGCTTCAGAAATTCCCTCGCCCGTGTCGGTGACCTCGACGTTTACCTCGCCGTCATCGACGACGGTCGTAAGCGTGATCCGTCCACCCGCAGGCATCGCGTCTCGTGCGTTCAATATCAAGTTTGTGAACACCTGCTGCAGCTTGCCGCCGTTGCCAAAGACCCGGGGCGGCGTTTCTGTGTAACTTTTTACGACCTCAACATTCGTTGTTCTGAGCTGCGGTTCGAGAAGCTGGAGCGTGTCGTCGAGAAGTTTGTTGATGTCCAGCTCTTCCGACTCAACTATGTTTCCAGTGCGTGAGAAATTCAGAAGATTGCCGACGATGTTTGTCGCACGATCGGTCTGCCGCTGCATCTTTTGCAGCAGAGCGTGTTTGGGATCGGTCTCGGGGATCATGCCGAGCAGCATCTGCGTATAACTCGAAACTCCGGTGAGCGGCGTGTTGACCTCATGGGCGACACCGGCCGCGAGCAGACCAATACTGGAAAGCTTTTCGCTTTGCTGCAGCGTCTCCTCGAGCTTAACGCGGCCGGAAACATTCTCGAGGATGATGATCGCACCCGTCTGCGAGCTGGAGATAGAACGAAGCGGTGCGACTGCGACGTTGAGGATAAGCGAGCCGCCGTGCCGGTCGTAGGTATGCAGCTTGTAGGCGTTTCGGATCTCGGTCAGATGCCACTTCGATTTACCAAGAATGCTGCCGAGGTTAAGCGCGAAGCTTTCGTCGAAAACTTCCTCGACAAGCTGGCCGACTGACTCTTCGCGGGTCCGGCCCATCATCTCTTCAAACGTTGTATTGCACCGCGTGATGCGTCCATTCTCGTCTACCGCGAGCAGCGCGACATTCACCGATTCGACGATCGATTCGTTGAACTCTTTTAGCAACGCAAGTTCTTCGGTGTGCTGCTGCTGTTCCTGGTAGAGGCGGCTGTTCTCGATCGCAACGGCGATATAACCCGAAACGGTCTGGAGGATCTCAAGGTCCTCGGACGAGAGCAACGAACCGTCACTCGCCCGACCGAGTCCGATCACCGCGATCATCTTGCTTCGAACGACGCACGGGACGAAGTAGTGAAGCTCCTGTCGTGCAGGAATTTTGCTGCCGTTTCCGTTCCCGTTCATCGCCGGCGATTCAGGATCCTGGAGGTCGATCTCATCGGCACGGACAATTCCTTTTTCGGCCGACTTCGTTCGGATCATGTGACGAAAGTCAGGAGGGATGCGAAATTCCGCGCTCAGCCCGGCTGACTTTGCCAGCATATAATTGCCGGCCGCGTCTTCGATAAAGACGGCTACCTTCTCGACGCCCAGCACCTGTTTCAAGCGTTCGGTCAATCCTTCGAGC
>JANPJL010000201.1:0-4200 GCA_031425495.1 Acidobacteriota bacterium | reverse complement strand
CGCGGGCGTCGGCGACGGAGTTGGTGTAGCTTTCGTCTCGACCGGTTCGACTGCATCGATCTCGCGAATCAACGCGCCGTTTCGGATGTCGATCTCGGCTTTGCGGACACCGCCCGGCATCGTCCAATCGCCGTTCCATTCCGGATGGAGCTGCAGGGCCTCTTTCATGAAGTCGGCCCAGATCGGCATCGCGGAATCCGAACCCTTCATAGCCAGGTCGTCGTTGTCGTCGAATCCAACATAGACAACAACGACCAGTTCGGGCGTGTATCCGGCGAACCATCCATCGCGTGATGTCCCAGTCTTTCCCGCGAACGCCGTCTTTCCGGCAACGTTCTTAAATCCCCACCCCTGAGCTTCGGCGGCTGTCCCGCGGTTGATGACGTCCTTCATGATGTCATTCATGATGTACGCCACGTCGGAGCGGATGACATTTTTCTTTTCCGACCGCGGGCCCGAGACGGTGGTGCCGTCACCCGCCGTGATCTTTGTGATCGGCATCGGAGCAACACTATCGCCGAGATTCGCAAACATCGTGTAGGCAGCCGCGACCTGCAACGGCGAAGCTTCGGCGGTTCCAAGCGCCATCGACGGATACGCCCGATCGACCTTTGGCATTCCGGCACGGTTCGCGAGGTTCATGACCTTTCCGATATTCACCTGCATCCCGAGGTCGACGGTGATCGTGTTCTTACTTTTTACAAGTGCGTCGCGAAGCGTGGTCTCTTTACCCGAGAAAAAGTCGCCGTAGTTGTTCGGAGCGTAAAGGTCGCGCCCCGAGGTGAAGATCTTTTTCTCGTCCTTGAAGATCGTCGCCGTCGTAAAAACGCGCGACGCAGTGTCGTAGGCTGAGTTGATGGCCGTAGCGTAGACGAACGGCTTGAATACCGAACCGGGTTGACGCATCGCGTCGGTCGCACGATTAAACTGGCTGCTCTCGTAATCCCGTCCCCCGACGAGCGCCACTATTTCCCCCGTCTTCGGTCGCATCGCGACGAGGGCCGCATTCAAATTTCCTTTCTGTTTCTTTGGGTAAAACTTGTCGAGTTTCTCGAGTCGCCGCGCGACAGTTTCGTACGCAACCCGCTGAAGGTCCGGATCGATCGAGGTGTAGACACGCAGATGCTGCAACGCCTCAGGATCGGACGTGACCTTGGGAAGTTCTTCGATAACGTACTGCGAAAAGTACGGCATGCCCTGCAAGTCTTTCCGGCCGGTGATGGGCTTTAGCGTGAGCTTGGTCGAACGAGCTTCCGCCGCCTGCTGCGCGCTTATCTCACCGGCTTCGAGCATCGAGTCGATCACCTGGTTGCGGCGCTCTTCGACGCGTTCGGGATTCTTGTACGGCCCGTAACGGTTCGGACTTCGGATGATGCCGGCGACAAACGCGGCCTCGGCCAGCGTCAACTGCGAAACATCCTTGCCGAAGTAAACACTCGCCGCTTCGCCGACGCCGTAGATCGACACACCCTGCTGCTGGCCGAGATAGATCTGATTCGCGTAGAGAGTAAAGATCTCCTCCTTGCTGAGGCGAGTCTCGAGGATCACCGACATCATCGCCTCGGTCGCCTTGCGTTGGAGCGTCGGGTCATTCGACAGCAGAAGATTCTTAACGAGTTGTTGCGTGATCGACGATCCACCTTGATTCGAAAGCGGCGAGTCTTCAGTTTCCTCGTAACGCCGCCAGAGAGCTCGTGCGATCCCGCGAAAGTTGACGCCGTAGTGTTCGAAGAATGCTCGATCTTCAGTGACCGTGATCGCTTTTACCAGATGCTGCGGCAGATCCTGAAACGTCACTGTCCTACGGCGTCCGTCACCTTCCGCCGCAACTGTACTGAGCATCTTCGGCTCTAACTTGATCGCCTCGACCTGCGTTCGTTTTTCGAGATCCGCGATCGCGTTGACCGACTTCGCGTCTTTTGCAAAGCTCACCGAGACCGCCGGAAAAACTTTTTCCCCATCCAAGACACCGGTGATGCCGGGTTCGATCACAAGCTTGCCTTCGACAATCGAATAACGGCTCCGCGATTGATCGGCCTTATTATTCTTCTCGATATAGCCCGCGGTTTTCAGATACTCGATCAGCCCGACCGCTGAGACCTTCTCGCCGACCTTCAACGTCTTAGGTGCCGAGTAGATGCCAGCTGAGGGGGTGTAGATCTCTCCGCTCAGCAGACGGCGATCGATGGTGTCTGAGTATTCGAACCAGAAGTACGTGAAAGTCAGGAAGCCGATCAGCGTAAAAACCACCGCGAACGTCAGGAGCCATGGGTTGATAAAAAAGCGCAGAAAGCGTCGGAAGCGCGTTGGCGGCGGAGCCTGATAGGTGGACACGCGGCCCATGTCGACTCCGCCCTTCAGCGGTCGTTTTGATCGAATCTCTTTAGGTTGGAAAGGATCCCGCATTTCCGAGTAGTCGTTCAGCGAGTTAGTGAGGTTTTAGATTTCCGTCGTTGCCCTGTAAAATTCTAACGAGTTCGGCGGTATAAAGCTATCAGATTTTCGATTCGCTTCAAGCGGCTTCTCTTTTGATCGTCCCAGGTACTTCTTTTTGATCGAGGTGTGCGGCTTCGTTCCGACGTCTTCGGCTATACAGCTCGGTGTAGCCGGGGGAAAGCGTTTTAGACATGAAATTTTTAGTAACAGGCGGATCCGGCTATCTCGGAACACACGTGCGACGGTATTTCGGTGCCGATGATTTTTCGCGAACTTCGGGATTTGATCTGCTCAACGTTTCCGACCCAGCTATGGCAAGCGAGTACGACGTCGTCATCCACCTTGCCGCGCACCTCGACAAATCTCCCGACGCTGCAGAACAGGTGTTCTTCACAAACGTTGAGGGCACGGTCAACCTTCTCAAACAGATGAAACCGGGATCGGTTTTCATTTTCGCTTCTACAAAGGACGTGTACGGCAGATTCGCGGATAACTTCCAACAGGTGCCTGAAACATGTATGACGCTCTACTCGGGCCAGTCGGCGCTGGAATGGTCGAAGCTCATCGCCGAGCGATACGTCGAGTACTACGCAAATCTAAATAATTTTCGTTCGTGTATATTTCGGATGTCCACGATCTACGGACCGAAGAGCACGGGGACGACGCCTAATTTTGTCGGGTCATACGTAGACGCGATCAACTTCGGCGAGAGGATCCGTATGCCCGGAGCTGGATGGCCGCGTCGCGATCTGCTGCACGTCGATGACTTCTCGAGTGCGTGCAAAGCGTTCGTCGATTCCGTGATACGGCACGGCTTGTACAACATCGGTGGAGGCTACCCGAATTCCCTAACGCTTAATGAGCTCCTCGCGAAGCTCGAAGAGGTTTCAGGATTCCAGGCTGTCGTCGACACCGACAACCCGCTTCCGGATCCGGTGCCGATGAACTACGTTTCCGATCTCAATCTGATTCAGCAGGAGCTTGAGTGGAAGCCTCGCCTAAGCCTCGACGAAGGGCTGAAGACCTTGTTCGTTCCGCAACAATGAACATCCTCGTTCGTGGGACCAATTGGATAGGCGACGCAATAATGACGATACCTGCCGTCCGGCGGGTCCGCGCGATCTTTCCCGATGCAAAGATCGTCCTCCAAACGCGGGGTTGGGCAGAAGATATTTTCCGCGACTCGGGACTGTTCGATGAGATCGTTAGCATCGATTCGGCATTTCAGCAGATCCGTATGCTGCGTCCGTACCGGTTCGATCTTGCGATCCTGTTCCCCAATTCCTTCGAATCCGCGCTAGTTGCTCGCCTCGGCGGTGCGAAGAATATCTTCGGATATTCCTCGGATCACCGTTCGCTGTTGCTGACGCACGCGGTCCCGATCCCGGAATGGAAAGCCTTTCGCCATGAAGTTTATTATTATCTCGAACTGATAACAGCGGTCGAGAAGTACTATTTCCATGCTGTACGTCCGGAAGAGGATATCGAGCCGAGACTCGCGGTAAGTGAGAAACGTCGTCATGCGGCTCGTCAATTTCTGCGGGCACGGGGTCTGGATGATATGCGACCGCTGATTGTCATCGCCCCGGGCTCGACCAACTCCAATGCAAAGCGCTGGACACCGGCCAGCTTTGCAAGACTGAACGACCGGCTTCACGCCGAACTCGGAGCCAACGTCGTGATCATGGGATCAAAGGGAGATGCGGATGTTTCGCGAGTCGTTGTTGGATCGTCGGATCATCCACCGCTGGATCTCACAGGCGA
>JANPJL010000200.1:0-5998 GCA_031425495.1 Acidobacteriota bacterium | reverse complement strand
GAATGAGAACGCGTGGCTCGTCGAGCCGGAAGGTGATAAATTCGCTGCGGCGATAACGGAGGTCGTGAGCAATAGCGAACTCCGCGAACGCAAGATAACTAACGCGCTAGCAGCGGCCCGTGAGAATACTCGTGAGGTTTCGACCGACCGTCTTTTTGCGACATACGATAAAATATTCGAACATTTTAAAAGGAACCGAGAGTTATTCGTCGACGGTGACGCAGCCCGGAATTTCGATTTCGTCGACAAGATCCTCTGACTCTGAATTCTGGCTTCTGACTTCTGACTTCTGACTTCTGACGACTGACAACTGACGACTGACAACTGACAACTGACAACCGACCACCCATGCTCGAACTGGTTTTCGCAAATCTAAAGGTCCGGCCCTTCCGCACACTGATCAGTGTGATCGGGGTCGCGCTTGGGGTCGTACTTGTCGTGCTTTTCACCGGACTCGCAACAGGCATGACAAATGACATGGCCCGTCGAGCTTCGAACTGGAAAGCCGAGATCGTTTTTACTCGTGCCGGTGCAATGGAGCTGCAGAGTTCGAACGCCTCCGTCAGTACGACATACGCTCAGCGTCTTCAAGAGATCGAGGGTGTCCAGACGACGGTTCCGGTGATCCGGTATCTTGCAGCAGACAGTTCGGGGCGGTGGGGTATTAAACAGATCGACGGAGTTGAGTGGGAGCCCTTCGCCAAGATGAACGATATGCGGCTCGTCGACGGTCGTGCCGCTACTGATAACGACGAGATCATCCTCGACGAACGGCAGATGCTTGATGACAAGTCCAAACTTGGCGATACCCTCAATCTGCTTGGCAAAGACTATACGATCGTCGGCGTATTCTCGCCGCCATCGGGCTCGCGTATGAAGATGTCGCTTTCGGCAATGCAAGACGCGCTTCAGGCTCCCGGAAAATGTACGTATATTCTCGTCAAGCTCAATGACGGAGCCGACGTTGACGCAGTGGCGGCGAGGATCAACGAAGCGCTGCCCGGCAACAAAATAAATCTGACACGCGATCTGATCATCGACGCTCAGGACCGGATCCCGGGACTCAATACATTCCTCCGGGTGCTGGTGGGGCTTGGTGCCTTTGTCTCAACGATCTTTGTCTTGCTGTCGATGTATACGACGGTCACCGAGCGCCGGAAAGAGATCGGGATCCTGAAGTCTCTAGGTGCGTCAAAAGGATTTATTGTTCGCGCGATAGAGGGCGAGGCATTTCTGATCGGCGTGCTCGGCGTGCTCCTCGGTCTCGCTATCGCTGCGATCGCCTCGATAGGCATCGAACGCGTGTTCGAGCTCGCGTTTGAGTTCAATGCCGGATGGGTTATGACCGCGGTCGCCATCGCGATCCTAGGCAGCCTCGCCGGAGCGCTCTATCCCGCACTCCGGGCCTCAGCGATAGATCCGGTCGAGGTAATGGCGAACGAATAGATCTTATAGTGATTGGCCAAAGAGTCACCGAGAAGTTTGTATCATCTTTCTCTGTGAGCTCTGTGGCAAAATTTCTCGTTATGTCGGAGACTTTCGAAAAATTGGATCGCAAATATCAACTGCAGCGGCATTTCTACGATTTCACGCGAAAGTATTATCTTCTCGGGCGCGATCAGCTTTTGCGCGAGATGAAGGTCAAGCCGGGTGAGACCGTTCTCGAAGTCGGCTGCGGTACCGGACGCAATCTTGTCATTCTCGCAAAGCGTTATCCGGACAGCTTCTTTTTCGGGCTCGACGCCTCAATGGAGATGCTCGAGATGGCGGATGCAAAGTTGGATACGGCACGTCTCCGAAACGTCACGCTTGCAAATGTGCTTGCTGAGGATTTTTATTACGTGAACACGTTTGAGTTGACGGATCGTTTCGACAAGATCTTTTTCTCTTATTCGATCTCGATGATTCCCTCGTGGCGTGAGGCGATCGACAACGCCTTGAATAATCTCAGACCGGGCGGCGAGCTTTTCATCGTCGATTTCTACGATCAGAAGGACATCTCGCGCACTTTCCGCAAGATGCTTCAAAACTGGCTTGAGGCTTTTCACGTCCAGTTTTGGAATGATCTGCTTCCCTACCTTGGAACGCTGGAAACAAAAGGTTTGGTCCGCCTGAATCTTACCCCGATCTACAAGAGATACGCCTTTATCGCAAAGTTGGAGAAGGTGTAAATAGGACCGTCGTGTCTCGTCTGATGCCTGTCGCCGAAGGCGACACACATTAAAGCCTAGGGTGAAGCGAGTGAAACGAGCGTAACCCTAGGACGGATGGCAAAACGAAGTCGCTCGCTGAAGGCGAGCAACATCTCACGCCATTGTTCGACCCCTTCAGGGTCGGCGTGTGTCGGGATACTGGTCCTAGGGTTTTGCTCGCTTCGCTCACTCCACCCTAGGCTTTAATGTTCTTCGCCTTTGGCGAAATCACCTTCATATTTCACTTCTAGTCAGCGCCGGTCGGAGCAAATTCAAGCTCTTAGGCAGCTAATTTAAATTTTTTTGACGTACTTATCCCTTGACTGTAGGTATATAATATGAACCGTGACAGGCTGGTAGTATGTCTATTTCTAGTTGGCGTCGTTGTGTGTTTGGCATTCCTCGAAGCCTCGCCCGTGATTGTATCGCGAGTAATATTTGGCAAAGTATTCTACACCGCTCGTTCCCCTGTAATTAATCAAGACCAACAAAAACAGCCAAAGAGTACGCTTTTCGGCAGGCCCTTTGATGTTAGCAATGTCACTAGGAGCCATAACGTCTCTAGTGTAGGCGTGGCTATATCGAATCCCGCCGCTGGCGATAACCGCCCTGCTAACGAGCTTGCTTTCATCGTCCAATTTGTTAACAAGATTAAGGTCGGGGCACGGAAAATCTTCTGTCGATTCCTTCAGGGTTCCAGCCACCAGAAAGCTACTAACCGTTACCTCTTTGGCGGGAGATTTTCCGTAGTTCCGTACGAGTATTTTCGCGCTTGCCTTTTCGTTTTCGTTAAGTACGATCTCTACTTTCTCAACAGCCACAGACGGACGTTCAGCGAGATCAAAAAGCTCGCGGTTTTGTTTCAAGGCGCTTTTCATGTTGCCCAACTGTTTTATGTTAACGACAGCTTGAGCAACGATCGTGACGAGGGCCAGAAAGGCAATAAGGCTTGTTGTAAAGAACTCAATGCCTTTCGTTCCGTCAAAGCGGTTCTTAGCGATATAGGCGAGGCCCATAATTGTGCCCAGAACCGCGAGAGCACCCACGTGCCACCAAGTGTGGGCCTCGGTCCATTCTGGTCGCTGGGCGTCTTTCTTGCCATCGTTGCCCTCGCCGTTATTGCGGGTCTCTGTTTCGGTCATGCGATAAACCTCGACTTGTTTCAGGGGGACGGTTACTAGTGATGTGTGTAGACGAATACTAGCATTTGTATAGACATTTACATGTACACGGGTACAGAATGGTACCAATAGCAACTATGTTGCTACCAGCGAACACCATGAAAACAAAACCACCAAAAAAATCTGAGCCGACTAGGCGAGATGTAGAGATTGATCCGCTCACGCGAAATCAATTTGAGGATGCCTTGAGGAAAGCCAGTCAGAAAACTTCAGAACAAGCCAAGAAAGCCAAGAAGGATTCAGACTGATTTAGTAACTGTTAGAAAAAAAAGGGGGGAGTCTGCTTCCTCACTAAGCAAGACGCACCTCCCCTCCCCACGTTCAGGATCAAAACACCTTGACAACGTAACCAACCGTGCTAACATCGTATAGATGTCGTCGGGGGACCGAAGTCCCCTTCCGAGCTTCAAGGGTTTACTAGACCCTATCACCTATTAACGATGCTACGTGGGAAGTTCTAAACTACTTCCAGGGGCCTGCTAGGGTTACAACCTATGCAGGTCCTTTTATTTCTCCGTTGCTTTTTCAAGCAACATCAAAGCGTAATAAATTATCCCCAAAACGTAACACACATCTGACAAATGGATGTCCATCGGTTTCTCCTGTGCGTAATACGCTTGGTTAAGATGTTTCAAAGATCATCGGGTTATCATCCTACAGAAGCGTCGAACAACGCCCGATCACCCGAACTCCGAAAGTATAGCTTAGGATTGGTGTTTTTCGTAGGCGGGATCAGTCCTTTTCGACCCGCTCCAAGAAAGCTAGAAACATCGGCTGAACCGAGTTCCGGCGACTGTATCTAAATGCATACTCATTGATGTAGTTTTGCAGATAACCCTTTTCAACTCGACCGCGATAGACACCACGTAGACCGCCTTTCATTAGCGACCAGAAGCCTTCTAGGGTGTTTGTATGAGCATCGCCAACAACCCACTTCTTGGAACTGTGATTGACTGTCTCGTGGCGTTCACAGTGGGCACCTAGCATGTGATAGGACATTAATTCATCCGTGTAGATAGTCGAATCTTTAGACACTGATTCTTTCACAAAAGGGATGAGGGTTTTGCCCTTAACATCGGGAACAATCTTGGCAATAACAGAACCGCCCCGCTCGACCGCGCCAGCGACAACGGCCTTGTGTTCTTTCGCTCCAAAACCAGTCTTGCCACCTTTCTTTTTTCCGCCTATGTAGGTTTCGTCTACTTCGATTGTGCCCGAAAGTTTATTGTCGCTTTCATCCAACATCGAACGGATCTGCTGGAACATTCTCCAAGCGGTTTTGTAAGTAACACCTAGTTCCCTTTCGAGCTGTTTTGCGGAGATGCCGCAACGGGTCGAAGCCATGAGAAAGACAGCGTAAAACCAGTAGGTAAGTGGTGTGCTAGACTTGTGGTAGATCGTACCTGCGGTCGGGTGAACGTGGTTCCCGCAAAACTGGCAAGAGTAAGACTTACGGCCTTTGACACGGAAATGATTAGCTACCTTATCGCATTTCACGCAAAAGATGCCGTTTGGGTATAAATAATCCTTCAGCCAATCCAAGCAAACATCGTCATTTGGGAACCGCTTCCAAAAGTCTGTAACTGTGTACTTTAGCATCGGTGACTTGGCTGTTTTCTTTCTCATACCTACAGAGAATACATGAATAGTTACCTACAGTCAAGGGATAAGTACGTTTTTTGACTCTGTTTCATGGATGCAATATAGTCTTATCTCAGGGCACGGCGGGACGGGCTAATTGAAAATGCGACATCTGAGTTTAGTAAAGAATCTAGCCCGCCTAAAGGAAGAACAAGAATACTCGGATGAGATTTTGCTCGAATCCGCCGGGCTTACTGTTAGACGCGGGACGCTGACGGAGTTCGCCGGCATAACGGGGAAAACAAGCCTGTCGCTGTCCTTGCTTTCGAAATTGACGCAAGAGGGCGAGATATGTGCGGTGGTAGATTCGGCCAACACTTTCGACCCCTGCTCGGCCGTTTTAGCGAAGGTAGAGCTTGAAAATTTGTTATGGGTGAAATGCGGCGGTGATATCGAACGGGCATTTATGGCGGCGGATTACCTCGTACAGGCGAAAGGGTTCGGCGCGGTCTGGCTGAATCTGAACAGTGTGCCGAGGCACCAGTTAAAGCTTGTGCCACGGACATTTTGGTATCGCTATCGAAATCGCATAAAGGAAACGCCGACCGTGCTTCTAATTACGGCTGGAGAACCGATCACCGGTTCAGCTTCACAGGATGCGTTCGTTTGTTCCCGTGAGCGGGCGGTCTGGTCGGGCGAGGGCCGGTTCAAATTGCTCCGAGAATTTCACCTCAGCATCCATTCGCGAAAAGAGTTTTACGAAACGCCTTTGGTCACGACAACCGAGCGCGATTATACGGAGATTTGAGATGTTGTCGCGAGCGGATCAACTGAAGGACGTTTGAGTTTTCCCGCGTAGCGGCTATCGAATTTAGCCGTGCATATCACGATGGAGTTTGAATTTGCTGCGTAGCGGCTATCGAATTTAGCCGTGGGCTTAAGCCCACGGAAATGCGTTGTCAGATACCGTCGCGTCAGCGACGGCCGAAAACGCAGCGGCGCGGACGCCAGGGCGATTTTCGATTGATTTGCGTTGTGAAGCCC
>JANPJL010000199.1:0-1817 GCA_031425495.1 Acidobacteriota bacterium | reverse complement strand
CTGTGTCGCGATATACATCAGTGCCGTAACGGCGGCGCTTTGATGTTCGATCTCATCGATCGTGCTCAACGCGTCCTCATTCATACCGAGTGAGCTTTGCTTCACCGCGACACCGACCAGCACACCGTCCGGATCTGCGAGTGAACTCGCGATCTCACGCGCCTTGTCAAATTCCCCCTTCACGGCTTTCTGGAGAGCAACTCTTTCGAGGGCCTGCAAACGCTGTCCGGGCTCTTCGACCGCATCCGCCAGTTGGAGCGCGTACTCATCATCGTCAAGCTCGGCGCATTTTTCCGCGACGGCCGTAAGCAGGCGATCGCGTGTATAAGGATCGTCTACAGTGTTTGAAAGTTCGGCGGCAACATCCACGTTTCCCTTCGCGATGTACTCCGGCACGACGGCAAGCATCGCCTCGGCGTGCCCATCGACGCTCGAGATGCGTTCAGCAAGAAAAGCCGCCGTGGATAGAAGATCGGACTCAGCGTCCTGTCTGGAAATAAAATGTTCAGCCATTAAATGTACGACGGACTGTTAGTCCGTCGGAGGGGGCAGGCAGACAGCCTGCCCTACGCGTAAACGCGTCGGAATGATTCGGGCATCCAATCGTTGAGGTCGCGTGCGGTCCAGTCGGCACCAGCGGCACGGAGCATTTCGGCGTTGACGGTGTTGGTCACGCCAAGCACGGGAAGCCCGGCGGCCTTCCCGGCCTGCACACCCGGAGGCGAGTCTTCGATCACGACACACTCGCTATGGATCATCGGTAGGTGGCCTTTGTTTGTTCTCGCTCGATCAAGCTGACTGAAACCGATCCGGTAGCATTCGGGATCCGGTTTACATTTCTTAACGTCCTCGGCGGTTACCACGATCTCGAAGCAGTCCGTCAAACCCGTGCGCTCGAGAATGTAGAGAATGTCGGCGCGTCCGGCCATGCTCACGATGCCGAGTGCGAAATCTTTCGCCATCTTGCGAATGAAATTCTCGACGTTCTCAAACAGCGGTACGTCATCCGCCACGACCTCGCGCCACTTCTGGCTCTTGCCTTGCAAAATCTCGAGAACCTTGTTCGTCTCGGGTTCGCGGTTAGCCCGCTTAAACGCCGTCTCCACAAACGTCCGGTCGTCCATGCCAAGGCTGGAGAAATAATCTTCGTCCGTCAGCGCAATATTCTCAGCTGCTAACAGTTCTTGATACGCCCGCATTTGGATCGGCTCATCATCGATGATGACGCCGTTGAAATCTAAAAGAAGTGCTTTGATCATAGGTTCTGGATTAATTCTACCATGCGGCTCGAGCGAGGTTTAACGCAGAGACCGCGGAGATCGCAGAGGGCAGTCTAAAAGCTTTCTCTGCGAACTCCGCGGTCTTCGCGTTAAAAACGCCCGTCAGGAAAACATATTCCCGCGACCCAAGATCCCGTTCGGGTCGAATGCTCGCTTCAATTCGATCATCTCGTTCAGGTATCGCTCGCCCATCATTACGTTCAGGTACTTGGCCTTCAGCTTTCCGATCCCGTGCTCAGCCGACACCGTGCCGCCGAGCATTACCGCTTGAGCGACGCAACGTCCGTAAATATGACGAGCTCGACCCGCTTCGGCTTCGTCTTTCGGGAGCAGGTTCGCATGGAGGTGGCAATCGCCGATGTGGCCGAAAATGACGTAGTCGATCCCGCTCGCGTCGAGTGTGTCTTTATAGAATTTTAGAAAGCCGGGAAACTTGTCGTCCGGTACGGCCATGTCGGTACCGATCTTTCGTTGCTGATTCTTTGCGATCAACTCGTTGACCGAGACCGGCAATGCATGTCGAAAGTCGCGCATCTT
>JANPJL010000198.1:0-3216 GCA_031425495.1 Acidobacteriota bacterium | reverse complement strand
TGAAGCTGACGCGTCTGACTCATCCTTCATCCCTCATCCTTCATCCTTCAAAAAAGCTACCGGTCTCTTCTTTGCTGGTACCGTGCTCCTCGCGATTGGATGGTCATGGAGTCTTTTGTTCCCGCTAAACAAATCGCTTTGGACAAGTTCGTATGTCGTGTACACATCGGGTCTCGCGTTGCTCATGCTCGCGGTCTGCTACTGGTTGATCGACATCCAGGGTTACAAGCGCTGGGCCCGGCCGTTCGTAATCTTCGGCGTCAATGCATTGGCGTTATTTGTCTTCTCAGGCATCGTGGCCCGGCTTCTCGGGATGATCCGAATCGCCGGTCCCGAAGAGGGGAAGGACATTACGCTTCAGCAGTGGATATTCAGCAGCGGGTTCCTATCGTGGGCGTCCCCGGTCAACGCATCGCTCGCCTACGCGATAACCTTCGTCCTGCTCTGGCTGTTTTTGATGTGGCTGCTATATCGAAAGCGGATTTTCGTAAAAGTGTGACTTCCTTCAATAGCCTTGCGATGATAGTCGCTCCCATGATAACGCCCGCTTGGCTGCAATTACTCGCTAATGTTCGCTGGAATACATAGGGCATCCCCTGTCGGCGCATACAATTAACCCTTACACAGGAGAGAAATACTATGAATGCGATCGAACTATTAAAGGCCGACCATGATCTAGTTGACGGTCTATTTCGGGAAGTTGAAGCCTCCGGCGCCGATAAACACGTCGAACTTTTTAAAACTATAAAGGCGGAGCTCGAGGCCCACGCTCATGTTGAGGAAACGATCCTTTACCCGAGCCTGCAGGAAGACGGCGACGAAACCCTCGTTGAACTTGTGAGCGAAGCCTTGCAGGAGCACGCACAGGCAAAGGTAATTCTGGGGGAGCTCGCGGCAGTAGCATCGGATACCGATAAGTTCGAGCCTCTACTGATGAAGCTGATCGAAGATGTACGGCATCACGTCGAGGAAGAAGAAGGAACGATGTTTCCTGCTGTTGAAGCGCAGTTTGAGGTCGAAGTTTTGAAGAGGTGGGGCGGTCAAATGCAGGCTGAGAAAGAAAATTTTGAAGCGTCCGCGGAATCCGCACATGCGTGATGTAAACCAAAGGATAGGAGATCGAAATAGGGAAAGATGGCTACAAAAAAGAAGAACACGAACATTAGTAAGAAACAGGTCGACCTCGACACAAACCGCGAGGATGGTGCCGACCAGTTTTTAACAACCAACCACGGCGTCAGGATCAACGACAATCAAAACTCGCTTAAGGCGGGTGACCGGGGGCCGACCTTGCTCGAAGATTTCATCATGCGTGAGAAGATCACGCATTTTGATCACGAGCGAATCCCGGAGCGAATAGTCCATGCCCGCGGATCCGGCGCACACGGTGTCTTTCAGGTCTATGAATCGATGGCGAAAGTGACCAAAGCCAAGTTTCTCCAAGATCCGAAGCGCGAGACACCGGTGTTCGTCCGCTTCTCGACCGTTGCCGGCTCCCGCGGTTCGACTGACCTCGCCCGCGACGTTCGAGGATTTGCAGTCAAGTTCTACACGGACGAAGGGAATTTCGATCTTGTCGGAAATAACATGCCCGTCTTTTTCATCCAGGACGCGATGAAGTTTCCGGACCTGGTACACGCCGTCAAACCCGAGCCGCACAATGAAATGCCACAGGCCGCCTCGGCCCACGACACTTTTTGGGATTTCATTTCTTTAATGCCCGAGTCGGCACACATGATCATGTGGGTAATGTCGGACCGGGCACTTCCGCGTTCGTACAGAATGATGGAGGGTTTCGGCGTCCACACGTTCCGGTTTGTAAATGAGCAGAACAAGTCGACGTTTGTGAAGTTTCACTGGAAGCCCCTGCTCGGCGTACATTCGGTAGCATGGGACGAGGCACAGAACATTTCAGGAAAGGACGCGGACTTTCATCGACGTGATCTGTGGGAAGCGATCGAGTCAGGAGCGTTCCCGGAATATGAACTCGGCGTTCAACTGGTTAAAGAATCGGATGAGCATAAGTTTGAATTCGATCTTCTTGATCCCACCAAGCTTATTCCAGAGGAACTCGTGCCGGTTCAAAGGATCGGCAAACTCACTCTAAACCGCAATCCCGACAACTTCTTTGCGGAGACCGAACAGGTCGCGTATCACGTAGGCCATGTCGTTCCTGGTATCGATTTCAGCAACGATCCGCTACTGCAAGGTCGGCTCTTTTCTTATCTGGACACTCAGCTCAAACGTCTCGGTGGTCCGAACTTTCATGAGATACCTATCAACCGCCCGGTCGCTCCGGTACACAACAACCAGCGCGACGGTCATATGCGTCAGACGATCAACACGGGGCGGGTAAGCTACGAACCAAACTCTATCGCCGGCGGATGCCCGTTCCAAGCGGCCATGGCGGACGGCGGATTTAACAGTTTTGAGGAGCGGATCGACGCACGGAAAGTGCGTCAGCGAAGTCCGAGTTTTCATGACCATTTCAGCCAGGCAACTCTGTTCTACAACAGCCAGTCCGACCCGGAGAAAAGACATATTGTGAATGCTCTTCGCTTTGAATTGGGCAAGGTAGAGATCCCTGACATCCGCGTGCGGATGCTCGGCATTCTGTCGCAGATAAGTAAGGACCTGGCCGTGCAGGTAGCGGCCGGGTTGGGCATTCCGGTGCCGGCAAAGCCGGAGCAGCCGATGAACCAGTCGTTCGGTGCCGACACCGATCCGAAATCGGTTCAACCGAAAAAGGTAAGTTCGTCACTCGAGTCGTCCGCGGCTTTGAGTATGAAGAACACCGTGAAAGATACGATCAAGTCGCGGAAGGTCGCGGCTCTCATCGCAGACGGTTTTGACGGCAAACATCTCGAGGCGATGAAGAAAGCTCTGATGGCGGAGGGGGCGATGCTGAAGACGGTCGCACCGCGACAGGGCGTGATCAAAACGGCCGACGGTAAAGCAGTGGCTGCTGATTTTAGTCTGCTCACCGCCGCATCGGTTCTTTTCGACGCGGTCTATATTCCCGGCGGAGCTGCCAGCATCGAGACCTTAGCTGACAGCGCCGATGCTTGTCATTTTGTCGACGAAGCTTACAAGCATTGCAAAGCGATCTGCGCTACCGGCGACACCACCGCGTTCCTCGAGAGCACCTACGCGGGCGAAGCGCAGGATGACGACGAGGCTGTTATCATTGCCGCAAACCCGGGGAAAGCCTCAACG
>JANPJL010000197.1:0-5742 GCA_031425495.1 Acidobacteriota bacterium | reverse complement strand
CCGAGGATGTCGGCTCCGGAGAATTTCTGCGCCGCCTGTGACTTCAGTTTCTCCTCGGTCGCGCGAACGACGGTGACATATTGGAGCCGCAGGTCGGCAAGCAGGCCGTCGAGCAAACGTGCTTCCTGTACGTGGAGATTACTCTTCGTCTTTTCCTTGATCATTCCGAGAACGTCGAGCCAGTACTTTCCGGTCTCGAGATCAAGTGACCGCTTCCCTGTCGCAGGATGCGGTACTGCACCGAGTGAAGCGGCGGCGTTCGTCGCCAAGGTGGAGAGAAAGTTGACGAAGCTCGCCGGATCATCGGCACCCGGGATATCGTCATCCTGCCCGACTTCTCCGTCGCCCGTATCCAGACCTTCAGCGGGAGTCGCGTCATGAGGTTCAACATCGGATACCGGAGCGGCTGCTGCCTCCGGCTGTACCACCGGTGCAGGTTTGGCTTCCTCGATCACGACGCCATCGCGTACCGTTCCGTCGGAATTGAATTTACGTCGATCAGCTACCTTGTAGCTTACTTCTTCAGATTGGTCGTCTCGTCCGATCATAAAATTAAGATATGTCTCGATAGTAACACTTTCACGAAGAGTTTCCAGAGTTACGGAGTTTGCAGAGTTGGCAGGAAGTTTTCAGAGTTGGCAGGAAGTTTCCAGAGTTGCAGTGTTCCGGAGTTGCAGAGTTCAGAAGGGAATGTCGACCGACGACTCTTCAACTCTGGAAACTCTGGAAACTCTGGAACTCGGGAAACTTCTCCCAACTCTGGAAACTCTGCAACTCTGGAAACCTCCCAACTCGCGAAACTTTGTCGTTGGACTCATAATATCCGTCATGTCCAACGAATTTGACGAACTTCTCTCGATAATGACGCGCCTTCGTGCCCCGGGCGGTTGTCCTTGGGATCGTGAGCAGACTTACGGGTCGCTTGCGCAATACCTGCTTGAGGAGGCTTATGAAACGTTCGATGCGATTCAAGAGGCAGAGGCGACGGGCGACGTCAGTCACTTGAAAGAGGAGCTTGGGGACCTGCTTTTACAAGTTGTTTTTCATGCGACCATCGGAACGGAGAAGGGAGAGTTCACTATCGGAGACGTCGCGGCCGGTGTCTCGCAGAAGCTTGTTCTGCGTCATCCACATGTCTTTGGCGATGCAAAACTCGAGCGCGCACAGGACGTTCTCGACAATTGGGAAACGCTGAAAGCGAATGAGCGCGCGGCCTCGGGCAATGAACAGAAGGTCCGCGATTCGATCCTCGATGAAGTGCCGGTGCATTTTCCGGCGCTGCTCGAGGCGCTGAAAGTGACCACGAAGGCGGCGAAGGTTGGGTTCGATTGGAAGGACAAAGCTGAAATATTCGCGAAGCTCGACGAAGAGGTCGCCGAACTACATGACGCGATCGGCAACGATGATAAGGAGAATATTGCCGAAGAGATCGGCGATATTTTGTTTGTCATCGTGAACCTTGCAAGAAAGCTGGATGTTGAGCCTGAAACCGCCTTAAAAAAGGTCAACCGCAAATTCAGACAGCGTTTCCGATTTATTGAAACCGAGCTGCGGTCGGCGGGTAAGAAGCCGGAAGAGTCCGGATTGGATGAGATGGACGCCCTTTGGAATACAGCGAAACAGACGTCGAGATAATCGCTCGGCAAACTTTCGTTGAACCTTATATCCGCCGCACTACCCTGTTCTGACCTAGTACACTTCCAAAATCCGGCGAAACTTCCGCAAAACAACATCCGGCTAAACCTGCGATACATAGACGTTGGTCGCGCTGGCACGGTCGTTGCGCCTCGGTAGGCACAGAGGTAAATGCGTCCACGCTCGTTAAAGAGAAAAAGGGGTAGAAATTTATGTGTTTAAAAGTAGTTAAGTTGAGTCTTGCGTCATTGTTGGTACTTGGATTTGCGTCCATTACCTTTTCGCAGGAAGTTACGGTTGTTAAGAAAACTGAAGTAGTTCAGAACGCCGACGGATCATATACGGTTATCGAATATCCCGTTGGAAAAGAAGTGACGATCAATCTGACACCGGTCACGACGGTCACTGGTTCGACGGGTGTCGCACGTGTAATGCGGGCCGCTGACGGCACAAAGGTCTGGGTAGACCTATCGGGTGTGCCGGCAACAACGTCGACGATGTACGCCTACGCTGTGGACCCGTCAGGTGTTCCTACATTGCTCGGTCCGATATCGGTGGAAGGCGGATTGGCGAAGGCGGAATTCGCAACACCGATGAATCAGTTTATGCTCGTCGTTTCACCCACCGAGGGGCTGACGGCGCTGGATACGGCGACGCCTGTATTTTACAGAAGCTCGCTTCCCACTGGCTACGCCATTGTTCCTCGTCGTGTCTCGGAGAACCGAGTCGTCGCGGTCGCTCCGTCCGTTATAAGCCGGGAAACTGCGGCGTATGACGTACCCATGCTGAACATTAGTACGTTTGGCGATAGAGAACGTGAAGTAAAGATGAAATTCAGCGGTGAGCTGGAAGGTCTGGAAGCAACGGCAAATATAGATCGGAAGAAAGGCGCTACGAAAGTGAAAATGCGTTTCGCCGATATGAATAAGGTGCCTAAGAACAAGCGTTTCACGCTCTGGACCTATTCGGCGGACGGTACCTACACGAAGCTCGGCCATGTCATCAACTCAGGAAAGCGTGACGAGGCGGAGATCAAAAGCGAAACTTCGTTGACGGACTTCGGACTATTCGTTACTGCAGAGGATGCTGATGTCGCGGTTCCAACGAGCCGAACATACTCGGTCTTTACCTACACGCCACCGTCGAATTAGGCGTTGATGGGATTGACGAAGAGGGCGAGGCCACCAGGTCTTGCCCTTTTCCTTTTGTTTAGGGGCTCAACCGAGTGCGGATTCGCATTAGAAAAGTGTCCGACTTTGGGCGGTATGGTTATTGCAATGCAGAGAAACACTATACCGATTTATTACGCATGGCCGATAAACGGGAAATAAAAAAGGGAGATTTAGATATGGCAAACCCAGATAACAAACAGAACAACCCATCCACACCTTTCAAGAAGGTAACGAACGATTCGGTCCCGAGCACGCCGGCCTCTGGCGCTATCTCAAACACAGGCGCTTCAAACACTGCTGCAAACATTGGCGGTTCAAAACCGGGCGCTTCAGGT
Source organism: Acidobacteriota bacterium (assembly GCA_031425495.1). Lineage (GTDB taxonomy): Bacteria > Acidobacteriota > Blastocatellia > Pyrinomonadales > Pyrinomonadaceae > OLB17. The sequence goes on along the minus strand of JANPJL010000197.1, from coordinate 2,600 downwards.
ACTTCAAGCACGAGTACCTCCAACAGTGGATCTGCGAGCATCGAAGCGTCCGACACGGACTCTACAAAAACGGGACTCTCAAATTCCGTAAGCTCGAAAGGTAACGGGGGAACCGGTGCGGCGACTGCGACGGCGAAAGTCCGAAGTTTTTATGATCAAGCCAAAGAGACTGCAGGGCAGGCTTATGAAGCCGTGACGGAAAAGGCCGCGACGAAACTTGATGAGCAGAAGTCAACGCTGTCTGGCGGATTAACGACGGTGGCCGACAGCGTCCGGCAGGTGAGCGATAACCTAGGTGCGTCGAAGACCGATAGCGGTCTCGCCGAAGCGGCCGCAAAGTATACAAATACAACAGCTCAGAAGATCGAAGACGTGGCTGGTTATTTCGAGACGCGCAACGTGCGCGAAATGGCTCGCGACCTTGAGGGCTTTGCTCGACGTAATCCGGCGATCTTCCTTGGTGCGGCGTTCGGCTTGGGACTTGTAGCCGCACGGTTTTTGAAGAGCACCCCGCAGAAATACAACACAGCCGGCGCGGGACGTGAGTTCCCCACATCTGCGGACCCGGTGCGGAGCCTCAGCGGCGCACCTTCCAAGAGCACGGCGTCTGACGATCCCAAATCTGCAATCACCAATCCCACATTGAGGGCGGGAGGTTAGATAAATGGCACAGACACAATTACAGCTTGAAAAGGACGAACGCAGTATCGGTGACCTCTTCGCCGAGCTTGCGTCCGAGACCGGAACATTAATACGGCAGGAAGTATCGCTTGCTCAGGTTGAACTGACATCGAAGGCGGTAAGCGTAGGAAAGAATCTTGGATTTCTAGCTATAGGCGGCGCCGTTGGCTACGCAGCCATGCTCGCTATTCTTGCCGGTGTGATTATCGGGCTGTCGTACTTCATGCCAGCGTGGATCGCGGCAATTCTGGTTGGTGGAGTGGTGGGGATCGCGGCATTTGTTTTGATCTCATCCGCTCTTGCTCAGATCAGAAAGACGAATATTACACCTGAAGAAACGGTCGACTCGATCAAGGAGGATGCACAATGGCTGAAAAATCAACTGAGCTAAGGAGCGTGGATAAGCTCGATACCGTGTCCACGGCTTCGGACGCTGATTCGGAGTTTGATGGCGAGGATCTGACGACGAGTGCGGTCGATGAGCCTGAAGAAACCGAGCAGATAAAAGCGCAGATCGAGGCGACCAGAAATCAAATGGGCGAAACGATCGATGCTATTCAGGAGCGGCTTAGCTTCGCGAATATATCGGAGCAGGTCTCGGAGACAGTTAACAGCGCGATCGAGTCGGCGAAAGATTCGGCATACGACGCGACTATAGGTAAGGCGGTGAATTTTATGAAGAATGTAGGTAATGGAGTTTCACAAGCAGGTACGTTGAGGGCTATCAAGAATAATCCTTTGCCCCTTGCGCTGATCGGCGTCGGTGCTGGGCTGTTGGTCTATCAAAGTTTTGGCGGCGGACGCAACTCCTCGCGGAAGGGTAACGGTTTTGATCGGATGAAATATTACGATCGAGACGAAACCGGTTTTGGCGGTGCGGCGTTAGCTTCGGCTGCTAAGTCTGTCGGAGGCGCTACAACAAACGCCTACGAGGGCATCGCAAACAAAGCCGGCGCGGCAGTAGACAACATCAGTGATGCTGCGGGCACGGCATTCAACAGCGTTAGCAATGCTGCGGGTACTGCATACGAAACCGTTAGCAGCGCAGTTGGTAGTGCATACACGGGCGCCGGCGATCTCGCAAATCGCGCATACGGACGCGCGGGAGAGTTCGGAACCGTTGCACACGATAGATACGATCAGGTTCTTGAAGAGAATCCACTCGCACTCGGAGCGTTGGCAGTAGCTGTCGGAGCAGCGGTAGGATTTGCAATACCCTCGACTAATTACGAAGGACAGCTGATGGGCGAAGCTCGTGAGAATTTAGTTTCACGTGCACAGGACGCAGCCGGTTCGTTGGTCGAGAAGGCGAAGAGCGTTGCGGTTGAAGCGGGACACACTATCAAGGAAGAAGCTCGCGCGATCGCGCAGTAGTTTGATCGCTGATTAGCGATTGTTGGCTGGCGGCTCAGTAATGAGCAGCCGGCCTTTTTATTTTGCAAACATTTCGGCTAGACGTTCGAGTATCCCGGCTTGGAATGATTCACCGATCTCACCGATCTTTTTTACCAACCGTTCCTTATCAACGGTAAGTATCTGATCGAGAATTACCATCCTCTCGCCATTGAGGAATTCTACGGCGACCCGCGTGGGATAGTTTGCGTTCGTTGACGCGAGCGGTGCGACGATAACGTGGCCGACGTTTCGATTCAGCTCATCCGGCGAGACGACGACGCCCGGGCGCGTGTTCTTCGGGTCGCCGGACGGCAGCGGATCAAGATTGATGAGAAAGACGTCAAAACGTTTCACCATTGCCATCCCTTTCTCTCAAAATCGGTTGGTGCGGCGGAGACTTGCTGATCATCGTCTACGTCGGCGATCGCCATGAATGCCGCATCCCAATTTGCCCGGGGCTTCTGCAGGCTTCGTACCAGTAACCCGTCCTCGTGAAGTTCAAGCTCGACTTCCCCGCTCAACTT
>JANPJL010000196.1:0-5140 GCA_031425495.1 Acidobacteriota bacterium | reverse complement strand
TCTGTCAGTTGTGCCGATCGAGCTGCCGCCACTGCGACAGCGATCCGAAGATGTTCTTCAGCTTACTCAACACTTCATTCGAAAATACAACGACGAAAATCTTCGCACGATCTCCGAGAGCCTCTCGGCAGAAGTGCTCTCACTGCTCGAGAACTACCACTTCCCGGGAAATGTGCGAGAGCTGGAGAACATCATCGAGCGTGCGGTCGTCATCGCGGCCACTGACGAGATCACGGTCGAGTGCCTGAGGCCGGAAGTCCGCGATCCCGCACTGGCATTTGAGCTGATGCAGAAAGCCGAAGGAACATCCTCGGGTATTGACATCGGCCGCGGAGTGAACTTCTACGACGAGGTGAAGCGCTTCGAGATCGATCTTATCCGTCGTGCTCTCGATCAGACAGGCGGACACCAGTCGCGTGCCGCCCGCCTCCTCGGCCTCAACGCTACGACCCTCAACTCGAAGATCAAGAGTTACAACATCTCTCTCCGTGTTTAAGCCTCGAACCTGCATCCAAATAAATGAAGTAATATTCAAAAAAATCCTTGGAAACCCTTTTATTTAGTGGTCGAGCGGCTGGCTGAAGGTCCGATCCGAAGGGCATGCTCCTGTGATTTCAACCGTTTAGTATTTAAACAAAACCAACCCACCCAGTGGCATAACGATTGCAAACTTCGGCGATGGAATTATCTTTCCTGGGCTCTTTAACGTACAAACGATTGGTTCTCGATCCGGTATTTACGGCACATCGATATTTATACAGCCGGATCAACTAGGCGGAATGACCCCTCATTTTGCTTCTGCACTAATATTTAGTGAATGTAAATCTTTAGGAGGAGAATATGAAAAAGCTTGTCTTTGGCTTCGGATTGTTGCTGGCAGTAATGCTGTCTATGACAACGGTTCAGGCACAAGTACTTGGCGCAATCGCCGGTACCGTTCGGGACAGTGCAGGAGCGGTAGTTCCTGGCGCGACCGTAACGGTAAAGGGCGAAGCGGGACAGGAGTTCACCGCCACCACAAATGACGACGGTGTCTATAATATCCCCGCTGTTGCAGCCGGTTTTTATACCGCAACTATCACAGCCCCCAGCTTCAAAACTGCGGTTATTCAAAATATCAAGGTCGACGTCGGAACACCGGCGACGGTCGACGGCTCTCTTGAGGCCGGACGGATCGAAGAGACTGTAGTTGTCACGAGTGGTGCAGAAGTCCTGCAGACACAGACCGCTACGGTCGGGTCAAATATTCAGGGTCGTCAGATCCTGGAAACGCCGATCCAATCACGAGACGCTCTCGATCTCGTTACACTTTTGCCGGGCGCAAATACGGTTGGTGCCGTGCGTACTACATCTATTAACGGACTGCCGAAGAGCGCTTTGACGATCCAGATCGACGGCGTGGACGTACAGGATAACTTCCTGAAATCCTCTGACGGCTTTTTTACCTTCATTCGTCCGCGTATCGACGCTATCGATGAAGTTACCGTTTCGACCTCCAACCCCGGAGCAGAAAGCTCGGGCGACGGTGCGGTCGGTATCAGTTTTATTACCCGACGCGGAACCGACGATTATAAAGGAACCGCATTCTGGCAGCACCGTGACGAAGGTCTCAACGCGACCAACTTCCAGAACAACTATCTCGGACAGAACCGGAGCAAGCTTCGCTTGAACCAGTTCGGTGCCAGCTTTGGCGGTCCGATCCCTTTCCTCAGATTTGGTGACGGCGGGGGCGATGCCTTCGAGTCGGGCGTTGGAAAACGATACTTCTTCGTTAACTACGAACGATTTCACTTGAACGAAAATTCGCCGGTCAGAACCCGACAGGTGCTGACGGCAGAGGCGCAGAACGGCATCTTCCGTTACGGCCCAACCGGTGCTAATACGGTAGACCTCTTCGCCATCGCAGGTGCTAACGGTATGGTGAACACCATCGACCCGACCGTCCAGAGCGTTCTCAACACGATAAGAGCTGCTACAGCAGGCGGGACATTGCAAGCCTTAGGTTCTAGCGGTTCGGGTATTTTTTATCGACAGCCGTTTAACTTTGCTAACTCAGGCGAACAGCGACGGCGGTTCCTCGTTATACGCGGCGACGCGAATATCACTAAGGATCATGCTCTTGACGTGATCTATAACGATCAGCCCTTCCGCTCGAACGTCGACTTCCTCAACTCGGTTGATCCTTCGTTCCCCGGAGTTGAGAACGCAGGTACGCAGAATTCGGATCGCCGATCGCTTTCGATGGGGCTTCGATCGAGCTTTGGCAGTAATGTCGTAAATCAGTTCCGCTACGCACAGCTGGCAGGATGGTTGGGCGGCAACTCGAGATTCGAGCTTGTGGGTGGGAGTGAGTTCTTTGACAACACGCAGCGCGGCTTTAACCTCGCGCTTGGTTCTGGTCTCACAAACCTGACGGTTCGAAATGCATTTAGTTCGAGGAGCTCGCCAACGCGTGACTTTACGAACAATGTTACATGGATCAAGGGTAATCACACGATGACCTTTGGTGCGCAGATCAAGAAGATCGAGACAATCTCAGATTCCGTCTCACCTGTCCGATCAACGATTAGCTTTGGTAACCTCGGTGCGATTCTCGACCCGACTCTCAATACCGCCTTTACGGCTACAACGTTACCGGGCGCGAGTGCAGCGGATGTTGCTAATGCGCAAGCTTTGTATGCAACTCTTTCCGGCCGTGTCAGCGGTTTCGCGTCTACTGCATATCTCGAAGCCGACCAAATATACCGATTAAATGGTGCGCGTCACTTTGAGATTCAAGAGAATACCAACGGCGTGTTTGCTCAGGACGCATGGCGTGTTCGGCCGAACCTGACAGTTAGTTTTGGTGTGCGTTGGCAGCCGCAGCTTGGTGCGAAATTGAATACCGCAAACTATGCGTTGCTGACCAATCCCGACATGATCTTCGATGTCTCCGGTCGCGATAATATATTCAGCCCGGGAACGTTGACCGGACAGGCTCCAACCTTTCGTGGAAACACGATCGGAGAAAGAGCGTTCGAGAACGATCTAAATAACTTTGCCCCAAGTGTTGGCGTTGTCTGGAGTCCCGACTTCGGATCCGGAATGCTTGGCAAGGTCTTCGGCAGTAACGGCACTAGCGTTATACGGGGTGGCTTTTCACGAGCTTTCATTCGTGAGGGCACGCTTACGGTAGAGAACAGCATCGGATTAAACCCCGGTGGAACGTTCTCTAACGCGCGCAGTGCAACGACCACCAACCCTGCGCAGATATTGACGGTTGGTACGCTGTTCCGTACACCCGGCAATCCGAATCTCGTGGCTCCGACTTTCAATCCGATCCCCGTATATCCGCGAGCACTCAATCCTAATCAGGACGTCGCCATCGGCTTTGCCGACGACTTCCGATCGGGATATGTGGATTCGTGGAGTTTGGGTTACCAGCGAGAGATCAACCGCGACACCGTTGTCGAATTTCGATACGTTGCTAACCGGGGCAAGGACATGCAGCTCCAGTACAACCTTAACGAGATAAATGCTATCGAGAATGGTTTTGGTGCCGAGTACGCGCTTGCCCAGCAAAACCTGCTCGCTAACATTGCGGCTGGCCGTGGAGCTAACTTCCGCTACTTCGGCCCTGGTACCGGGACGAACCCGCTGCCGATCATTATCGACTACTTTGCTCCCGTCGGTGCGGATCACAATAACCCCGCGAATTACTCCAGCACTCTGTTTGCTAACGCAACTTTCCTTGGTCAGTTGAATCCAGCAAACCCGGCTGTACAGGGCTTTGCAAATACACTGGACTTCAATTTCCGCGCGAATGCGGTGGCGAACGGTCGTCCGACTAACTTTGTCCATAACTGCCCGACCTCGTTCGGCTTCTGCTTCCAGTTCAACAACCACGAGAAGAGCTGGTATGACGCGGCAGTCGTTGAAGTTCGTCGTAGGCTGAGTAACGGACTCCGGTTCAATGCCAGCTATGTCTACGCGAAGTCGTTCACCAATGCATACGCAGCGGCAGGAACGACCTTCTTCGGCCTCGGTGCGGGTGACCAGAGTAATGCAGGTAACGTCACTCTCCGTAACCCGGATCTGGACAAGACCTATTCTCAGGTCGATCTGCGGCACGCATTCAAGTTCGACGCGACATGGGATCTTCCGTTCGGTAAAGGACGGAGCTTCATGAACTCGTCGAACTGGTTCTCAAATGCTGTCTTTGGCGGATGGTCGTTGGTTCCAACGATTCGTTGGCAGAGCGGTTCGCCGATTCTGATGGAGAATATTAATCTCGTCGGAATGACCGGTAAAGAGCTGCAGGATTCGGTTGGCGTTTATTACAATCAGGTTATAAACGGCACCACGATTCCCGTCAGCTACCTCCCGGCGGACATCATCCAGAACACAGTCCGTGCGTTCACCTTAGCGACGCCGTCAGTGACCAATACAACTGGCTATCCGGTTGGCGGCGCTCCGACCGGACGATTTATTGCTCCGGCGGGCTTCGGTAACTGCCAGCAGCGTACCGCGGGTCAGTGCGGTTTCCGCAAATTCGTCCTCTACGGGCCGAGTTTCTTCAAGGTAGACACAGCGGTCATCAAACGCGTTCAGTTCGACGAAAGACGTAATGTCGAATTCCGCGTGACGATGTTTGATGTGTTGAATAGAACCAACTGGCGTCTCGGCGGCTGGACTGGAAACGTAAACAACATCACTGCGTTTACCGGTACATTCGGTCAAATGGGAACAGGCTGGTCGTATCAAGACCCGAACGGATCTAATGATCCGGGTGGTCGATTGATTGACTTGATGATGAGATTCAACTTCTAAATAAGTTGAAGTTCATGTGATCAGAGGCGTCGTCAGATTTTGACGACGCCTTTTTTATTTACCTAAATTCTCGTCCCTCATCCAGCATTCACGACATAGGGGACTTGCCGACTTTTTGCTAAATTATGAGCTGGTGAATACATCAACCATGGATCTGACACCGCTTGGGGCCGGAGATCTTATCGATCGTGCGGTGAGATTCTATCGCCGCAATTTCTCGACGTTCGTGATGATCGCCGCGCCGCCAATAGTTGTTGGCACTGTGATTTCTCTCGGCTGGACCTTTCTCGCCCGTTCGCTTTTCACGCTTAGCTCTTCTAGCGATGCTGTC
>JANPJL010000195.1:0-21667 GCA_031425495.1 Acidobacteriota bacterium | reverse complement strand
GGAAAAGTCGATTAAGTGAGCAAACGCATACAGGACCTGACACCGCCGCCTACGCGCTGGCGTAATGCTGTCCGGAGTTTCTTCTCCGGGCCGCTTGGTGCGCTGTCGATCGGACAACGATTCTGGACCGGGTTTGCCTTGCTCTGCATCGTCACGACTCTGCTTATAAACAATCCTGTCTGGCGCGCGTCAGGAGAGAACAAATACAACGAAGGCGAGATAGCTCGTGAGAGCATCATATCGCCGGCGGATATTTATTTCGTTGACGAAGAAGAGACGGGTCGCATCCGCGAGACCGCAAAAGAAACCGTTCGTCCGATATTCTCATCCGAACCGAAACGTGCCGACGAGGCTGTCCAATCCTTCCGTACCACCTGGGAGGGAATCGAGCGAAAAAACACTCTCGCAACATCCAACCGCCCAAGCAACTCGACTCGTTATGATCAGTCGGGGCCGGCAAGTGGCAACTCCGACATGGCACGCGTATTTGCACTTCGTAAGTTCAGTCCGACCGAGCTGGAGGCGATCGTACGTGTCCTGCGCGAGAATGCCGGGGGAGATATCTACGCCGATCAGGATGAGCCGCATATCCAGGGTGAGATCTCGATTGTCGATCGCCAGCGACCCACCGATCTGCGTAATTCGCAGAATCCTTTCACCACAATGACAAAGGTGTCGAAGGCGCGGGCGGAGCTTGGTGAAGGCCTTCGTCGGATCCAGAGCCTCTCGGATAAAGAAGCCGACGCGTTCGCCGGTGCGCTTTCGCCATTGATTCAACCGAGCATCATTTACGACGCGTCGGCGACCGACGCCGCGCGACGTGGCATCGCCGGGAGTGTTCAGCCGGTCACGATCTCATTAAAGCGAAGTCAGAAGATCGTTGATGAGGGAGACATCATCACTGGTACGGTGTTGTCGCAGATCTCGGCGATTCGAAACTACAGCACGTCGACGCGCCAGATCAATCGGTTCGTCGGACTGCTGATAATGATCTCGGCCCTTTTCTGGGCTGCATGGAAGTTCATCGAGCATCGCGGGATCGTGGCGCGTCTCGCGCTCTCAGAGAGGAAAACGTTTGCGCTTTTCGGGTTCATCGTCATCGCACAGACGGGGCTGATGGCGTTGTTTTTCAGGATAGCGGAATTTACGGCGTCACAGAATGTTAAGGCGCCGATGAGCGACCCGAGCCTCTGGGCATTCGCGATACCGTTCGCGACGGGCAGCCTGTTGATGACGCTTCTCGCGGATCGGCGCACCGCGCTATTTACCGGTATCTTCACAGCGCTGATGGCGGGATTTTTAGCACCACGCGGACTGGAGTTTGCGGTGTACGCGATCATCTCCTCGTCGGTCGCGGTCTACGGTATCGGACGTTATCGGAGTCGCCAGACAGTGACGATCGCCGGCGTGTTTGTCGGGTTGGCGGGAGCCGGTCTGGCAGTTGCGTTGATCGCCTATGCCCAACAACCGTTCATCCTCAACACGGTTCTGCTCGCGATCGCATGCGGACTCGCCAGCGGGATCATCACAGCGGCGCTGACCGCGATGTTCCTGCCGCTATGTGAATCGCTGTTCGGGATACTCACCGATGTGAAGCTGCTGGAGCTATCTAACGCGGACCTGCCCGCACTCGGCCAGTTGGCATTGCGTGCGCCGGGCACGAACCAGCATTCCCATGCAGTAGGCCAGCTCGCCGAAGACGCCTGTCGCGTGGTCGGCGGCAACGCGCTTCTTGCACGGATCGGAGCGCTTTATCACGACATCGGAAAGTCGGCGGCTCCAGAGCATTTCGTTGAAAACCAACTCGGCAAAAATCCGCATGACCGGCTAAAGCCTGCCCAGAGCGCCAAGATCATCATTAGCCACGTAACGTACGGCACGAAGCTCGCGAAGGAGATGGGATTGCCGCAGCGAATCGTCGATTTTATTCCACAGCACCATGGCACGCGTACGCTGCATTTCTTCCTCAAAAAGGCACAGGCCGAAGCACGCCATCCCGACGAGGTATCTGAAAACGATTTTCGTTACCCCGGGCCAAAGCCGCAGTTTCGCGAAGCAGCGATCATGATGATCGCCGATTCCTGCGAAGCGGCCGCCCGAAGCTTGGCCGAGCCGACGCCCGATAACATTCGCTTTATCGTCACGAAGATCATTGACGCGATCGTAGCCGACGACCAGCTAGACGAATGTGACCTGACACTTCGCGAGCTGACACAGATCCGAGAATCGATGATCCGCTCGCTTATTGCTATCTATCATTCGCGGATCGATTACCCCGGTTATACGCCGCCTCCATCCTCACCGAAGGCTTCCATCGCGCCCGTTCTCGACAGTGAAGATCGCGGTACGAAATACACGAATCCCGCCGACATTCCGGTTTCGCCCGGCGGCGAGGTCGAGGACGAGGCGATCGACCGTTCGAAGCCCGACAGGGCACGCGCGAAGTTCGGTCCGTAACATCGTCCGATCCGTGCAAGTCGGTCTTTCCTGGGCAAGCCGTGTGCGAATTCAGATATAACAGTTAGGATGTCGAACGTCTGGCGGGGTGGAGATCTCGATGATCGATTCGCGCGAGAGGACCAATGTCGCGACAGCCCCGCCCGTATTCGATCGATGCGAATGTTAGTCGAGCTCATCAAAAGAAATTGCGAAAAGAACTGGTTCGCACCGGGCGTCATTCTGGCGGTGAGCGTTCTAACCGTTGTTCTTCCGATCTGGCTCGCCGGTCTGCGGCAGACGATCGACATGCGATCCCACCTTCACTTCGTTCACGCTTTCAGGGACGGGATCTCGGTTGGCGATCTTTATCCGGGGTGGGCGGACGATAACCTGGGCTTCGGTAGCGTCGGCATCAGATTTTACCCCCCGGTCTCGGATTACTTTACGGCTCTGCTGCATTTGGTCACAGGAGACTGGCACTTTGCTTTTACCCTGGCTCTATTCACATGGATGCTTATCGGGTGTATCGGCATGTATCTATTCGTCCGCGAGTGGAGCTCATCCGTTTACGGAATTCTCGCCAGTGTCCTGTTCGCGATCGTACCTTACCACTTCGCGCAAATTTACCGATTCTTCCTTTACGCTGAGTTCGCCGGTCTCGCTGCCGTGCCGTTCTGCTTTTTATATTTGACGAGGCTTTGCCGGCGGGGAAAGTGGGGCGATGTGATCCCACTCGCGATTCCCTGTTCGGTTCTTGTCCTCTCACATATTCCACTGACCCTTATGACGGCGTTCTCCCTCCTGGTGTACATTCCTATCGCGATCGATCGGCGCCTCTGGAAGAAAGTGTCGCTTCAACTGATCTGCTCCGGGATCCTTGTGTCTGCTGCGACGGCGTTCTTCTGGATAAGGGTCGTGACAGAACTTTCGTGGGTAGCTCACTCAGACGCAAAATACACGGTCGCTGGTTACGAGCGCGGGCCTTTACTTTTCCCATACTTGCTGGCCGGCCACGACATTTCGTACGAATACCCGATTCTTCGCCACCTGGATATAGTGACCGTTCTGACGGTCATGCTGCTTGTGTTAGGGATCGTGACGTTGTTGATTCGACTCACACGCAACTCAACGCCGACCTTCCGCGTGCTGGCAGCCGCGACTTGTTCTGCTTTATTCGGCGTGTTTATGTTCTCAAAGCCCAGCGAACTTCTCTGGTCTGGGTTGAGTATTCTGCAACGCCTTCAGTATCCGTGGCGATGGCTCGCAGTGGTTTCGGTACTTGCCGTAGTATCGATATCGCTTTCGCTCGCCCTATTTGTCGAAGCAGGGCGGATCTCCAGACGGACAGCTCTCTACGGGGCAGTACTTTTAATAGTCGGATTCGCGGTGGTCGATATCAAACAGGTCCACGGTACACCCTTTCATATCTCGGGTGCCCAGTTCAATAATTTTGCGGCTGAGATGAGATCAGAACGGGTTGCGGAGCACTGGTGGCCAAGTTGGGCAAAAGCGGAGGCATTCGAGACTACGGAACGGGTAACGACCACAGACGGCCGCACAGTTGAGGTCGGCGCCTGGGGAAACAAACGGCGTTCGTTCTCGGTGGGTGAAGGTGAATCCGGAAACATCCGCGTGGCCACATTTTATTATCCCCATTGGCGGGCGACTGTTAACGGTCGAGACGTGGCAGTGGGAAGGTATGCGGACGGCACTATGGAACTCCCGATCCCGCGCGAGCGGTCCGAGGTCGAGCTTCGGTTTACGGAGCCTCTTCTAAACACGATCGCATCGTGGCTATCCGTCGCGACCTGGATACTCTTACTCGGGTCTTTGGCTGTGAGATTTCGATTTTCTGAGACGAAAAGCGCTTGAGCAGAAACAATAAACCGGCCGCCGGTGCTTATACACCCGACGGCCGGTTTAAGATTCTGAGGCTAGTTACTGCCCGTTATTATTTATCAGCTCTTTCAGTTCTTTGCCAGGCTTAAAGTAAGCAACGCGTTTTGCCGGAATATCGACGGCCGCTCCTGTTTTAGGATTTCTACCGCGGCGAGAATTTCGCTCGCGTACACGAAAACTTCCAAACCCTCGTAATTCGATCTTCTCCCCGTTGTTCAATGTCGCAATGATACTGTCAAAGATGATCTCGACAAGCTGCTCGGCGTCCTTCTTGGTCATATCCGCCTCGCGAGCCACTTTCTCTACCAGATCCGCTTTTGTCATTTATTTGTCCCTCGCCCGCACCAATCAAAAATGCTACATCTTGTAAGCAAGCCGGCGCTCCGTCTTGGCCCGGCGATCGCCCGGCGCCAATTAAGCAGATTGCTGTTCCGATTCTTCTTTGACGTCTTCAGCTGTGTCGACCGGCGGCTCCGCGCCTTCAGTCGATGCCGCGGCCTGTGCCTCGCTTTCGCCTTCAGGCTGTGATCCAGGCGATCCGCTTTCGGGATCGTTTGCGACAGCTTCCGATTCGGTCTCGCTTTGCAGTTCAGGAGCCTCGGCCGTTTCAGGCCCCGCACCATCTTCCGCTGGAGTTTCTTTCTCCGCCGAAGGTTCGGCTGGGGACTCAGTATCCGCCGTCGGCTCTGTCTCCGCTGTTGGTTCGGACGCTTGCACCTCGGCGGGCGTTTCGGCTTCAGGTTCGCCAGCTGCGTCACCTGCAGATTCGGCTTCCGCTTCCTCTACAGGCTCTTCCGCCGCAGCCGCTTCACGTGCCGATGCTTCCTCATATTCGCGACGGGCCTTTTCTTTCTTCTCGCGCTTCGCCGCTTCCTTTTCTTCCTTCGAAACTTCAGGCTTCGCTTCTTCTTCCTGGCCGCCCTTCATCAGGTTCGCAAGCTCGCCAAGGCTGGCCATGCCGCCCTTAGCTTCACTCGAGAACTGACGCGAATCCACAACCGGTTCATCGGCTTTTCCAACCGCACGTGCGGATAACCCGATCTTCTGATCGTCGCTTTCGATCCTAAGGATCTTAAAGTCCATCTCCTGGTCTAGCTTGACGACGTCTTCAGGCTTTTCGACTCTTTCGTCCGATAGTTCGGAAATATGACAAAGCCCTTCGAGACCTTCGCCAAGTTCGACGAAGACACCAAAGCTTGTGAAGCGCGTGACCTTACCTCGAACAACATCGCCGGGCCTGTGGGTTGCGACGAAACCTTCCCATGCACTGGGCGTAAGGTCCTTCATCGAGAGCGAAAGACGTTGCCCCCGCGGATCGATGTTCGTCACGATGGCGTCCACTTCCTGGTCCTTCTTCAGGAGCTCTTTGGGATGCTTGAGTTTCTTCGCCCAAGTGATGTCGGAGACGTGTACAAGTCCGTCGATGCCTTCTTCAAGCTCGACAAACGCACCGAAGTCCGTAAGATTCCGGACCTTGCCGTGAATCTTCGTCCCGACCGGATAGCGGATCGCGACCGTATCCCACGGATTGTCCTGGAGCTGCTTCATACCGAGGCTAATGCGCTTGTCCTGCGTATCCACTCCCAGCACTTGCACCTCGACCTCGTCGCCCTTATGGAACTGCCGTTTGGGATTCGCACCGCGCTTCGACCATGAGATCTCCGACACGTGGACCAAACCCTCGACACCCGGTTCGAGCTCGACAAAGATACCGTACTCGGTAACAGAGGAAACCTTGCCGGTGACTTTCGAATCGACCGGATAAACTTCTGCAACTGTCGACCAAGGGTCGGCCTGTAGTTGCTTGAATCCTAGCGAAACCTTTTCTTTCTCGCGATCAAGCTTCAAGACCTTCACCTGAAGGTGTTCGCCGACCTTGAAATTATCCGCCGGGTTCTGCAGGCGTCCCCATGACATGTCGGTAACGTGAAGCAAACCGTCGATGCCGCCGATGTCGACGAACGCACCGTACTCGGTAAGATTCTTTATGGTTCCTTCGACTACGTATCCAATGTCGATCTTGTCGAGTGTCGCGGCTTTCTGCTCATTAACCTCGACATCGGTGATTACCTTTCGAGAAAGGACGATGTTGTTTCGACGGCGGCTGAACTTGATGATCTTCGCCTCGACATCTTGCCCGATATAGCTATCAAGGCCGCGGATCGGACGCGAGTCGATCTGCGAGCCGGGCAGGAATGCCTCTATGCCGTTTATGTCGACCTTCAATCCGCCTTTCGTCTTATCGACGATCTTACCGATAACCGCGACGTCGTTTCGGTAGGATTCTTCCAGGTCGTTCCAGATCTTTCGGGATTTAGCGTCCGTACGCGAAAGCATCGGCGGGGAATCGCCCGAATGAATGCTTCGGATAACTACTTCAACTGTGTCACCGACATTAAGCGGCTCGGCGCCTTCGACGTTCTCTTCGGTCGGGATGATTCCTTCGGACTTGTATCCGAAGTCGATCAGGGCTCCACGTTCCGTAATGCCGACAACTTTTCCCTCGACCAGATCGCCAGCGTGGTAGATCGTCTGTTCCTGCTCGAACTGTTCGAGAATTGCGCCGAAATCGATCTCGCCGCTCTTCTCCTCTTCGACAGGAGCGGGTGGCTTTGCAACTCGGCGCGGCTCTGTACGCGGGGCCTGAGGTGCTGGTGATTCGGCAGCTTGTGGCGGCGCTGATCCGGTCGGCGATGGCTCTGGTGTCTCAGTGGGCTGTTGCGCTGCCGATCCCGTCGGCGCCGCAGACCCTGCGTTAGTGGCCTCTGCCGTTGATGCTTCTGTAACTACCGGAGCCTGCGCCTCCGCGGGCTGCTCTTGTTGGTTCGTTTCCACAACTGGAGTCTCGCCGGTTGTCGATACTTCAGTCTCTTTGTTCGCGTCGTTTTGCATTTACCTCTGTGTGGTCTTCCTTAAATTTAAAATACCGTTCGATCCTTGGGAGCACGTTTTGCCAATTATTCTTGCCGTCGATGCTGAAAAATAGCGTCGGCGTAATGAATGGGAAAGTCGATATTTGGCAGGTTCCCCGTCCCCGTTTTCGTGCCCGGATAGAAATAAAATTTACACGCCCGGCGCCGTAAGTGTCAAGGATTAGGAGCCGAAAAATCCTTAAACAATCTACAGTTAACGGCTTTTTGACAACCCGGACCTCCGGTTTGCGGCAAAGAAAAAGAGACAGTCCGAAGACTGTCTCTCGATATTCGAAGCCAATGGATTTAGATCCGGGAAATGAGACTGCTGAGGTTTCCGACACCGCCGAGCGTCTCCATTTCTTCTCTCGCCATCGCAGATGTGTTCTGTATGCCGGCGAGACGGAGGCGAAACTCGTCCGGGTTCGTTGCCCCGCGGAGGGCCTCTTCAAGCGTGATCATTCCTGACTGATAGAGGTAAAACAACGACTGATCGAACGTCTGCATGCCGTACTGAGACGTTCCGGCCGAGATCACGTCTCGGATCGCATTGGTCTTGTCTTCGTGCAGGATGTAATCGCGGATCAGCGGTGTCGAGATCAGGACCTCGACGGCCGGAACCCGGCTGCCCGTCTTTACGGATTTCATCAAACGCTGTGAAACAACGGCCTTAAGAAGTCCGGCGAGCTGGATCCGTATCGATTTTTGCTGATACGGAGGAAAGGCCGAGATTATTCGGGTCAGGGTTTCCTGTGCGTCGAGTGTGTGCAAGGTAGAAAGGACGAGATGTCCCGTTTCGGCGGCGACAAGGGCTGTCTCGATCGTCTCGAGATCACGCATTTCACCGACGAGGATAACGTCGGGGTCCTGTCGCAGGCTGCCGCGAAGTGCTTCGGCGAACGAGCGTGTGTCCACGTCGACCTCGCGCTGCGTTATAAACGATTCCTTGTCCTTGTGTAGAAATTCGATCGGGTCTTCGATGGTGACGATATGTGAATTTCTATGCGAATTTATGTAATCGACAATCGCTGCAAGCGTTGTAGATTTACCGGAGCCGGTGGTTCCCGTAACGAGGACCAGGCCGCGCTGCTCGTCGGCGATCGTATTCATTACCGGAGGCATTCCGAGTTGTGCGAAATCTCGGATGTCGTCTGAGATAACGCGGGCGACGATGCCGATCGAGTTCCGCTGCTGAAAGATATTTACCCGGAAACGCCCGAGCCCGGACACGCCGTAACCAATATCGACCTCATACACTTCCTTGAAATGCTGTTTTTGGCGATTCGACATCATGGAGAACGCCATTTCCAGCGTTTCGTCCTGATTCAGTTTCGCCGCACCCGACATCGGCTTGAGTTCGCCGTTGACACGGATCACGGGCGTCGAGCCGGCGCGCAGGTGGAGGTCG
Organism: Acidobacteriota bacterium; assembly: GCA_031425495.1. GTDB lineage: Bacteria > Acidobacteriota > Blastocatellia > Pyrinomonadales > Pyrinomonadaceae > OLB17. The sequence goes on along the minus strand of JANPJL010000195.1, from coordinate 13,009 downwards.
CTCGAGCCGAAGCTCATTGCCATGCGCAATAGGTCGTCAATTCTGGTGAGCATAAATTCGGGAAAGGCAGTGCCGGATGTTTTAGAAAAGTTATCGGCGGTTAGTGAAAAAATTTGGCGGGGATGATGCCAAACCGTCCTGTAAAGTTTAGCGGTTCGCGTCGAGTACCGTCAATCAATTTTTTATTTTGAGCACGCCCCCGGTCATAATGACCGACCGGAAGGTATCGGATCAGGGTGGCCGAGTCATAGCGACTAAAATCCGAGAGTCCCAAGTATCGGGTGACACTTGGGACTCTTGGAAGTCGGGACTTGAGAGTCGGGACTATTCCACGGCTGTGCCTTGAAGTCGAAATCAGCCAGATCATCATTCACCGTCACGGTCCTCGGAACGAAGGTGAACCGGTTATGTCGCGGCGAGATAATGTACGACTGGCCCGTCGGAACACTGGTGAATCGATAGTAACCAAATGGATTCGTTGTCGCCCAAATGGCGTCACCCTCTTGGTTCTGTATCACACTTTTGCCCCGAAGACACCACGTCCCCCCGCATCCACGACTCGGCCGGACACGATAGCGTTTGCCGCGGTCGGTGCCAGCGGCTCCCGGTCGAAATCGGATCATCTCAGGACCCCAGCTCTCATTGTTTCATGGATCGTTGTGAACAGAACCAAATATAGGAGCTGAACGACAATGTGTAGGTCTTTTATGAAATTTGCTTGCGAAGGATTACCGCTTCGCGGGCCGCGCTATATAGTCATTGCAGATGGATCACAAACGTCACATGCTGCGCCACATGCTCGCTGCTCTCGCATATCGTACACAGAAAGCCTTACGCGGAGCATCCGACGACTTCGCAGGTTACAAAGCGGGGAACGACGTCCGGACGCCGATGGAACTTGTCCGGCATATGACGAGCGTGCTCGGTTATGCGAGAACCTTTTTTATCGGAGGCGAATACCGGCCGGAGCCGCTTCCAACATTTCGGGATGAGATCGAGCGGTTTCATGAAATGCTGAGTGATCTTCACGGCCATCTCGAGGTCGGGACGCCCTTAAACGGCCTCACGGAAGAGCAAATGTTGCAGGGGCAATTTTCCGATGCGATGACGCACGCCGGCCAGATCGCGATGCTCCGTCGTTTATACGGCGATCCCATTCGGTCTGAAAATTTTATCCGGGCCGCGATCTCGCCCGAGAATTTAACTTCGGAACAGCCCGAGCCTTTGGCACCGGACGGAGGGGGAATTACGAATTAGGAATTACGAATTACGAATGACTTGGGACTATGGACTAGGGACTATGGACTAGGGGACTTGGGACTTGAGACCTGGGACTTCGCGTTAAGGTACAATCATCAAAAATGAACACGGCTGCCAAGATCAAAAGTATAGTCCCGCAATTCGCCATCCCCGGCGGCGAGGTTTCGATCGAATGTGAAGGATTTCGCACTCAGCCGGATGGTGAGCATGCCGCGTACCTCAACGGCGAGCGGTGCCGCATCTCCGCAGCGTCGTCGCGCAGGGTGCTGGCGATATTGCCGGAGACGGATGTGAATGGAAGATCGGCGATACAGATCGAGACCGGCGGAGTTGAGTCGGAACCGGTACGCATAACGGTCGGTCGTCTGCTTGCCGATGATATGCACGTTGTCGCAAACCCGGCCGTTGATCCAAAAGATGACTCGCTCGTGTTCACACGCTCAGGTGCGCGAGGCCAGCAGCTGTCCCCGTCGATCTTCCGTCTCGAAGCCGACGGCTACCTGGACGAAATGCCGGTTGAGATAATGAACCCGACGGGTATCGCGTTTGGCCGTGACGGTGATCTGTATGTCACCAATCGCGCCGAGGGGCAGGTCGCATGCATAGAGCGAGGCGAGGACGCTGTCGTATACGCGACGGGACTCGGCATCGCAAGCGGCATCGCCTTCGACGTCGGCGGAACGATGTTCGTCGGTGACCGGTCCGGAACGATCTATCGGATCCCTGAACCCGCACTTCCGGAAAAATTTGCGACGCTTGAACCATCAGTCGCGGCGTATCACATGGCGTTCGGCCCCGATGGGCGGCTGTATATCACTGCACCCGGTCTGGCAAGCTATGACGCGGTTTACGCGATCGACAAGGATGGAAGTGTCGAACGTTATTTTCGCGGACTAGGTCGTCCGCAAGGTCTCGCTTTCGATACGAGCGGCAACCTGTATGTCGCGGCCTGCTATCGAGGAAAACACGGCGTTGTGAGAATTGGACCGGATGCCGAATCGGCAGAAGTCTTCGTTGCGGGGAACGGACTAGTCGGACTTTGCTTTACGCGAAAGGGCGAGATGGTGGTCGCTACAAACGATTCGGTTTATTCACTCAACGTCGGGATCTACGGGACGTTGCTTTAGTCGAGTCGCAAGTCCCAAGGTCCCGGGTCCCGGGTCCCGGGTCCCAAGTCCGAAGTCCGAAGTCCGAAGTCCGAAGTCCCAATCCGAAATTTCAAATTTCAAATTTCAAATTTCAAATCCCAACCCATCGGCGCGGTGATTGCAGGTACCGATCACAATGATCAGACTGATCCTAATCGCTACACTCGTCCTATCTGTCGCGTGCTCCCAATATGAGAATCCGCAGGTGCCGGAACGAGCCGTCAACCCGGCAAGCCCATCGCCGTGGCCGTCTGCGACTGCTGCTCCGACTCCCGTTCCGGAGAAGCTTGACACCGCGCTTCAAACTGAACTCGCAAAGATCGCTGAGGCGGCAAAAGGAAAGGTGGGCGTTGGTGCTGTTCTGATCGAAACGGGCGAAGCGGCGTATCTCGATCGCAGCGGCCATTACCCGATGCAGTCTGTCTATAAGCTTCCGATCGCGATGGCAGTGCTGAAGTTGGTCGACGAAGGCAAGGTCGGCATCAGCCAGGAAGTAAACATTACTCCTGATGACTTCGTCCGTCAGGGATTTCACAGTCCGATCCGTAACGTGAATCCGCAGGGTACGACGATGAATGTGTACGGGATCATGCGTTACTCGATCTCGGAGAGCGACGGTACGGCGAGTGACGTCCTTCTCGATCTCGCAGGCGGACCGGAGGCCGTTATGACATACCTGACCGGAATCGGCGTCAGCGATCTTATCGTAGCGGACAGCGAAAAATCGATTAGCAAAGATTGGGAAACACAGTATCGAAATTGGTCGACGCCCGAAGCATCCGTGAAACTGCTCCGCGCGATACACACTAAACAAGCCGGACTGTCGGAAACCTCAACGACGCTCCTTCTAAAATTCCTTACCGAAACAATGACAGGCAATCGCCGAATCAAACGCGGGCTTCCCAATGAAGCCAGCCTTGCACACAAGACGGGGACCGGCGGGACTGAGAAGGGAATTACGGGTGCAACAAACGACATCGGAATCATCAGGCTGCCTGACGGCCGGCACATACTTCTCGCGATCTATGTTTCCGATTCATCGGCAGATGGGCCGACGCGTGAGAAGGTGATCGCCGACCTCGCTCATGCTGTCGTAAGAAAATGGAGCCCGCAGAGATTCGAGGCGAAGGAAGCGGCCGTCAACGGATCAAACCTGAACACCGGTCAGACGGCACGATGACGTGATTGAATTTATTTGTCTCAGTTGTCTTCTACAGATATTGATCGATTCTCGTGCTCCTTTTGCTATCCCGGAAGCGGATCATCTTGCGTCTCGAATGAAAATCGCTTATATCAATACGGCCAGGGAGAATTTCTATGAAAATTGCCAAACTCTTCGTCGTCTTGATCGTTACAACACTGTTCGCCGCATCAGCGTTCGCACAGGAGAAAGAGAAGCCGAGGAATCCACTCGTTGGAAACTGGGTCTGCAAAGCTGACGGAACGAAAGTCGAGATCCGCTCCAACGGCACGCTCACGATCAACGGAGCGGATTACGCATACAAAGTGAAGAACTCGGTGATCAATGTCGTCGGTGAGGATGGCGCGATGGCGATACCGTTTCAGCTTGTGGATGACACGTTGACTGTCGATGTCGAGGGAAGCGAGATGGTTTATACCCGCGTGAAGCCGGGGACGAAGACATCGATCACCTTCGGGATCACGGATATTCAGCGCGGCGAAGCGGTGACGCCGGACCTGGTCGGAAAATGGTGTTATATGTCGAGCTTGACGGGCAGCAACTCGTATATGTCGAGTCGCTGTTTCGTCCTCAATGCGAATGGCAGCTATGAATATTCGGCGGAGAGTTCGTCCAGCGGCGTAGCCGGATCAACCGCCGGGCAATCGTACGACTCCGGGCGCTGGTCGGCAACGTCGAGCACGCTGACCGCTCACTCGAACTCGACCGGGAAGACCGTCTACCCGATCGAGCTCCGCAACCATCCAAAGACAGGCGACCCGATGATCGTCGTAGATGGCGACGCATACGTCACCGCGTATCAGCGTCGCCCGTGGTAACTCGTTAGTCTTTCTTTTCCTCGGAAGAGTGATCCGGCTTCTGACTTCCAAATCGTTCATCTTCCGACTTCTTCTCCGTTCCCAAACCTTCGGTGCCCGACTTTCCAGCCCCGGCGTTTCCACCGCTTTTGCCGTAGCCCGTCGTCTGTTCGTGATCGTTGTTGCTGTCGTCGTCGCTAGAACTTCTGCGTTGTTGTTGAGTCATAGTAGTACACCTCCCAGTAATACAAATGTGAATAGCAAGCGACAAGCCAAAGGACTTGGAGCGTCCGGGGGAAAGGGAGAAAGCGGAAGGCGGAAGGCGGAAGTCGGGAGGCAGTCGGCATGGGAGATGAAGTTATTTTCCCGGTTTCCAGAACAACCTGGCCAAAAGTTCAGGAATTAATATCACTGTGCCGGCGATCAGTACCCACCATTCCGTGAGCGTGCCGTTCATATAAAGCCAATAAATTAGAGCTGCGAAAATCAACGTGTAGAGCCCGGTCGCGAACTGATACCACGCCGGACGAGGCGTTACGCGTGGAGCATCAGGCGGACCAAATTGAATGAGGGCTCCGGCCAGGAGCCCTCCAAGTCCGCTTAATAGCCAGACGACGAATAGGAAGTAGACGAGATACCTCACTCGTCATCCTCGTGAGCTCTCACACGACCGGCGGCAACAGCTTCGTCGATCACCTTCTGCGAGAGGTTCGGCGGCAGGGGATCGTAATGCGAGAACTGCATGTGATACGAGCCGCGTGCCTGCGTAACGGAGTTCAGCTTCGATTGGTAGTCGAGCATCTCGCTCAACGGCACCTTCGCTTTAATGATCTGCTGTTTGCCCCGGACTTCCATTCCGCCGACTCGACCACGACGGCTGTTGAGGTCGCCCATGATATCGCCCGAAACTTCCTGCGGTGTGAAGACCTCGACATCCATTATCGGTTCGAGCAGGGTTGGACGCGCCTTTTCCATTGCGGCGCGATATGCCTTTCGACCGGCTGCCCGGAACGAGTGCTCGTCGGAGTCGACCGCGTGGAAACTACCGTCGATGAGCGTGACCTTAAAATCGACAAGCGGATATCCGGCTACGGCTCCGCCGAGAGCCGCTTCGATAATTCCTTTCTCGATCGCCGGGCGGAAATTTTGCGGGACTGAACCGCCGAAGATCTTGTCCACCCAGACAAACCCCTCGCCTCGCTCCAGTGGTTCGAAGATCACCTTGCAATCGCCAAACTGTCCACGTCCGCCGGACTGCTTTTTGTGACGGCCCTGGACCTCGGCCTGCTGAGTGATCGTTTCCTTGTACGGAACCTTAGGAGGGTGCAGTGCGACCTCAACGTGATAGCGGTTCGCAAGTTTCGCAACTACTGTCTCAATGTGAAGCTGGCCCGATCCCGAGAGAATGAATTCTTTCGTCTGAGAATCGCGGTCAAAGTGAAGCGACGGATCTTCCTCGAGGATTCTATGCAGGGCACCGGAGATCTTGTCCTCGTCCGCTCGCGACTTGGGCTCAATAGCGAATGCGATCGCGGCTTCCGGATACTCCACCTTTGGATAAACGATCGGCTTGGCTTTGTCGCAAAGAGTATCTCCTGTTTGAGTCTCCTTCAGTTTTACGACCGCAATGATGTCGCCGGTTCGTGCCTCGTTTACTTTGTCCAGGACCTTGCCCGAGATCACGTGAAGAGCTCCCAGACGCTCGGGCGAATCGTGGGTCGAGTTTAGGACGGTGGCGTCGCTCGAAACCTTGCCACTGACGACTTTCATGACGTTGATACGCCCCGCGAAAGGATCGGCTATCGTACGAAATACATAAGCCGAGAACGGTTCGTCGTTGGAATACTTTCTGGTTAGACGTTCGCCTGTGAATTCGTTGTCACTAAAGCCGTACTCGGATTCATGCGTCGCGGGGTTCGGGGCGAACTCGACTATGTGGTCGAGCAGGATCTGAAGGCCGACCAGCGTCGTGCATGATACGGCGTAGACAGGACAAAGTTTGCTCTTGGCTATCGCCTTTGCCAGGTTCGGATAGATGTCTTCTTCCGGAAGCGTACCGTCGTCGAAATATTTCTCCATCAGCGCGTCGTCGGATTCGGCGACGATCTCGATCAGGCGTTCGCGGGTCCGATCGAAAATGTCTTTACCTTCGGATGGGATCGCGATTCCCCTGGCTTTGCCATCGGCGTCGAACTCGTACGCCTTCTGGTGGACAACATCGACGACACCTCGGAAATTTCCTTCCGAGCCGATCGGCAGCGTGAACGGAACTATCGACCGGGCAAAACTCGACGTCGCTGTTTCGAGCGCGTGGCCAAAGTCGGCATGCTCCTTGTCGATCTTATTGACGACCATGAACCGCGGCAGCATGAACTCGTTCGCGTATTGCCATGTCTTTTCCGTCTGGACTTCGATGCCGTGGACTCCGTCGACGACGACCAGGGCACAGTCCGCGACACGCAGAGCGGGCCGGGCGTGCGAAACAAACGCCGCGTAGCCGGGCGTGTCGATCATGTTAACTTTCGTGTCTTTGTATTCGAGATGGGCGAAGTTGTTGTTGAGCGAGATCTTTCGTTCGATAGAATCTTCTTCGTAGTCGGTGATTGTCGTTCCCTCATCGACTTTTCCCCAGCGGTGTGATGTGCCGGACACGTGCAACAGCGAGGAAACCAGTTGAGTTTTACCCGCGTCGCCGTGTCCGATCACAGCCAGATTCCTGATGTTCTCAGTTTCGAATGCTTTCATCGTCGGCAAGTACTCCTTCTGTAAGTCTTTAGTGCCAAGTGCCAGAGTCCCAGAGTCGTGTCCCAGTTTGGGACTCTGGGACTTGGCATCTAGAGGCTCGGTTGGTTGGTAAGTAGATAATTTATAGCTAACCGTAGACGATAGCAAGATGCCACATCCGGAGCGGGCCGCCTGGGGCGAAAAGCTAGCAATGGCCCACCTCGAAATCATTTACACGAAACTGTGTTTGGGATACAATCGACTACCATTACTTGTCCTATTTACTGCTGACCCTTCACTACGAAATATTTCGGAGAATTGTTATGACCACCGTTCCGAGCATACGCCGCAGCTTACTTTTGGCAGTCACGATCTTTGTTGTTGGCTTCAGCTCTGTATCTATTGGTGCTCAAACGACCGCGGTCGATCCGACCTTCGTTCCTGTTCCCTCGATCGGTTTTACCAACGACGACATAAGTGGAAAGGGTATCGTCGTCCAGCCGGACGGAAAGCCGGTTATTTGGGGCGGGAATTTTGCCGTCGATGGTCGCGCAAAGGGTCAGATCGCACGGCTTAATGTGGACGGAACGGTCGACAACGCTTTTACCTACTGCGGTTGCCTACTCGATTCTCTCACTTCCGTCCTCGTGCAACCCGACGGTAAATTGCTTCTCGCCGGCTCATCGGGAGTCGTCGCCAAAGTTGCGCGACTGAATGCCGACGGCTCTCTCGACTCTTCATTTGTATCGGGTGTAAATACGTCCGGTGCACCGTACTCGTCGGCCACTCTACTTTCTATATTGCCGGACGGTCGTCTCCTTGTGGACGTTTACTACTCGCTCGGTTCGGGGTATCACCAGCGGTTTGTGTCGAGGTTGTTAGCCAATGGAAGTACGGATCCTGGATTTTCAGTCATAAATTATGATTTCGGCCGTCTCATTACGACGTGGTTGACTGCCATCGCGGTGGATCCCGCCGGTAAAATGTACGTCGCGACATCCACGTCATCCGGCCCAAGTACGTCGTCGCTTTTCCGGCGGTACAACTCAGACGGCACACAGGACAGTTCGTGGGAGACACCAAGTTTTGCACCGGGCAATTTTTGGATCTCCGGTCTGGCAGTTCAGCCGAACGGATCGGTCGTGGTCGGCGGGCGGTTCGACTCGGTAAACGGCCTTAGCAAAGTGAATTTTGTGCGGCTCGCGCCGGCGGGCAATGTAGATCCGGATTTCACGGCACCGATCTTCGCGTCTAACGGTGGTCAGGTCGCGGTCCTGCAGAACGGGAAGATTCTTGTAACATACAATGCGGCCGGAGTGTTAGGACTTGCAAGGCTCAAGCCGGACGGCTCGCTCGATGACAGTTTTGCTCAATCAGCCACAGTAAACGCCCTCTCGTCAAAGTGGGCACTCGACTCGATGGAGCGGATACTTTTCCTCGGAGTTTCGAATACGCTCAATTATCGTTACTTCAGATTGAATCCGAACGGTGACGAAGATCTGACGTTCAATCCGAACGTTACGCTTTTCGGCAAGGTGCAGGCGCTGGCGCGGCAAGCCGATGGAAAGATAATTCTCGCGGGCAGATTCATCCAGGTTAACGGCGTAGTGCGTAACTCGATCGCAAGGGTGAACACGGACGGAACGCTCGATACGTCGTTCGATCCCGGGACGGGCTTCGATCTGCCTCCGACGCGTTTGGTTATCCAGGCCGACGGGAAAATTATCGCTGTCGGTTCGTTTAATAGTTTTAATGGGACTCCCCGGCTCCGGATAGCGAGACTAAATACGAACGGCAGCCTCGACACGGGTTTTACTCCGGTCGTTGCTGACTTCAATTACGTCAGAGCGGTCTCCCTTCAGCTGGACGGGAAGATATTGATTGCCGGGACTATCACTTCCGTTAACGGGACAAGTCGGGCAGGTGCCGCTCGCCTCGAGACATCAGGCGAGCTCGATAATTCGTTCAATCCAGTCTTTGGCAGTCCTGACTTGAGCGAGATATTTGAACAGGCGGACGGGAAGATCATGGTTGGCGGCAGCTTCTCCGGCGTCAACGGCTTCAACCGGAGCGGTATGGTTCGTCTAAATAACAACGGTACTTTGGACCAGACCCTTACCGCCACGGGACTCGGCGGCGTCGATCGCATATGGCGACAGCCCGACGGTAAATATCTTGTCACCGGTACGACGATCAGGAGACGCAATTCCGACGGGACGGCAGATTCAAGCTTTGTTTCGCCGGAACTCAACACATCCAGTTCAAGCGGATCATCGGTCGACACCGTGGTGATCGAGGCCGATGGAAGTTTGATCGTTGGAGGCAGGTTCGATAGCGTGAACGGTTCCTACCGCCCGAATCTGATTCGATTGACGGCGAATGGCACTGTCGATCCATTGTTTGTGGCGACTGGAGCGAGTGGTCCGGTTCGCACCTCGGTTCGGCAACCGGATGGCAAGATCGTCTTCGGCGGCGAATTCACGAGAATCGATAACGTCACGCGGTCGGGGATTGCACGGATGTCGATAGCACCATATCGAATCTCAACTCCGTTCGACTTCGACGGCGACGGTCGCGCGGATGTCGCGGTTTACCGGCCGTCGACCGGGGTCTGGTACCAACTGTTCAGCAGCGGCATTCCATATGGCTCTCCGACGTTCGGCATCGCCGGCGATGTTCCCGTTCCTGCTGATTTCGACGGCGACGGCCGGACCGACCTCGCCATCTTCCGTCCATCGACCGGTACATGGTGGTATCGCGTAAGCTCGACTGGACAACTTCGTGCGGCAAGCGGAGCGCTGGCCGGCGACATTCCGCTTCCGGCCGATATCAACAACGATGGCACCGATGATTTCGTGATCTTTCGGCCGTCGACGAATACTTGGCACCGTACGACAACGACCGGTATTAACGATTCTATGGCTTTCGGCCTCACGGGTGACGTGCCGGTGATGGGTGATTTCGACGGCGATGGTAAGGCCGACAGGGCCGTATTCCGACCGTCCACCGGCGATTGGTGGTACGCAGCGAGCAGTGCCGGCAACCAACACCGATCGATCCATTGGGGAGCGACCGGAGATATTCCGGCCCCCGCTGATTTCGACGGCGACGGCAAGACGGACTTCGCTGTGTTCCGACCATCGAACGGCGGCTGGTATGTGTTTAGGTCAAGCGATTCGTCCTACACAATTCTTTCATTCGGACTGGACGGCGACCGGCCGATTCCGGCGGACTATGATGGCGACGGTAAAGCCGACATCGCCGTATTCAGGCCTTCGACTGGTGTCTGGTATCTACTGCAAAGTACCTCCGGTTCAGGAGGCGTTCAGTGGGGAATCGCGTCCGACGTCGCTGTTCCGGGTGCGTTCCGAGGCCAGTAGCTTGAAAGTGTCTACGCGGTATCGAAGACGCCTTGCGGACCTCGCTAAAGGCGTCTTCGATCCAGAACTGCTGAGTAGGAATGCGACTTCAACGACTCCCCCTTATAGTCCGTTAGCGTTTTCTATTAGGAGAAGTAAAGTGACTTTTGCCCGCAACGTTGCGAACCTCATTGTTCTTGGATTCGTTTTATTTGCTGTCGTTGCGACTCCGGTGGCTGCGCAGTCCGGCAGTGTCGACCTGACGTTCAGCGCTGTGCCGTCGAATCCTCTACCAACCGATACCAGCTTTCAACAGGTCATCCAACCTGACGGAAAGATCCTCGTCTATAACGCACCGAACATGTTCGTTAACGGTGTGCTTCGAAATGGAATGTTCAGGTTGAACACGGATGGAAGCACGGATACGACCTTCTCGTATAACAACGAGGGTGGAGTCGGCATTAACAGCGTAATGCTTTCTCCGGATGGCAAGATCATCCTTGCCGGCGTGGCATCGCCGAATCACGCTAAGATGGTCCGGCTCAATCCGGACGGAAGCCTGGACAACACATTTTCGGTGCTGATAATGGCGACTGGATCGCCCGATTTTACCGGCAATTGGCTCGCGGTGAATGCCGTGCAGCCCGATGGCAAAGTCATTGCGACCCATACGTCATGGGGCAACATCCAGGGGACATGGTACAGCTACTCGATGCGCCGATATAACGTCGACGGATCGATCGATTCGAGCTTCACGCCCCCTCCGATAGACGGCGGTCGTCTCGTGTCGAGCTGGGCCGTTATTGAACTACTTCCCGACGGGCGCTTTTATCTAGCCATTACTTCGAGAAGTCACCTCGGGGGGTCGATGGGCATATCTCGCCGACTGGCTAATGGTACGGTCGACCCCTCCTATTCGCCGTTCTCGACAACCATCGGGGGGAACTCGTTTCTATCTATTGACGATCTGTCGACCGCGAGCGATGGCGGTGTCCTGGCAGCCGGATACTTTAATCAAACGGCTCAAGGATTTCCTCCACGGGAACAACTGCGCCGATTTCTGCCGGACGGTTCTTCCACCCCGGGCTTTGTTTCGCCGCTAGTAATGTCGCCGTCCACCGTCCACCAGCTTCCCGATGGCAAGATCCTCTATTCCGCCTCGGGCGGCACCGTAACGCGTCCGCTGATTCGCCTCGAGGCGAACGGCTCGGTGGACAGCACCTACGTCCTGGATCCGATCGTCATTTCGATCAAGAATGCGTGGCGAGTTGACTCAATGAATCGGCCGGTATTTCTGGCTGACACTGCCGCCGGGCTACGCCTGGTAAGGCTATTGGAAAATGGATCCATAGATCCGAGCTTCAACCCGGTTTTCGGATTGCCCGGAGCGATCAGCGTCGTCGCCGCTCAATCGGATGGGAAAGTAATTGTTGGCGGGCCTTACACTGCTATCAATGGTACGCCGCGTAATAGATTGGCAAGGCTGAATGCCGACGGATCGGTGGATACTACTTTCGATCCCGGCACCGGCTTTAACAGTGTTCCCCTCCACATTCTGGTACTCGCCGATGGGAAGATGCTCGTTATGGGGACTTTTAGTTCATACAACGGAGCGACGGTCTCAAAAATTATCCGCCTGAATGATAACGGGTCAGTCGATGGGAGTTTCAATACCTCGATTACCGGTAGCGGCGTGTTTTCGGGTGCGATCCAACCGGACGGTAAGATTGTTATCGTGGGATCTTTCTCGACTGTTAACGGTGCCGGCAGGACCGGCATTGCCCGGATCGATTCGAACGGGGCCGTGGACGAAACGTTTAACCCGGTCTTGGAACTGTCTTCAGGTGCTGGTGTTACAACTGTCGTGGCTGAACCGGACGGTAAGACCTCGTTCGCTGGAAGATTCACCACCGTGAACGGGATCTCGAAGCCAAACTTAGCTCGTGTAGATTCGACGGGTGCGACAGACGCGACGTTCAATCCTGGGGGCGTTCCGGACTCCAACCGTATGTATCGTCAGGCGGATGGGAAGTACGTTTTCTTGAGCGGAAATGGTGGGAATCAAAGCATCAACCGTCGTAATAGCGACGGGAGTCCGGACGCTACTTTCGTGGGCCCCATTTTCAGTCGCCAGGGCGGATCCCACAACCTGAATAGCGTTCTGTTAAGACCCGACGGGAGCATGCTCGTGGGCGGTTCCTTTAGTTTGGTAGGAGTAACTCCGCGGTCGAATGTTGTCCGACTCGGGCCAAGCGGAGCCCTCGATGCAGTGTTCCTGCCGGCGGGGGCCAATGCCGTGGTCTATTCGATCGCCGCGACCGGACCAGGCAAAGTGATGATCGGCGGCAACTTTACTTCGGTCGACAATAGCTCACGGACTGGAATTGCACGTCTTAACGTCCCCGACTTCCGACGAAACACACTCTTTGATTTCAACGGCGACGGCCGTGCCGACTACACCGTTTACCGGCCTTCGTCGGGCGTCTGGTATGAACTATTCACTAATGGGGAGCCTTACGC